>VGZV01000035.1 GCA_016872385.1 SAR202 cluster bacterium
TTGGGATAGAGACGGGGCGACCATGCTGAGCTACGGTCTTCCAACCCAGGGTGAATCGGTCTACCCCGCCTCTGATGAAACCTTCGCTTGATTCTAATCTCCCGCTGGCAAGATACAAGGGTGAGCGGCTTTCGGCTGAAGGACCGCTCGTGGTGAGCCTGTCGAACCACGAGCGCCTAGCCTTTTTAGACACATTCTTAGAGCTTGTGTGAGAAATGCAGTTAATACTTCCGTGCTCACCCCTTCGGTTGGTTCAAGGCAGGCTCTGAGGCAATCGGATGGGTGAGCGTCCTTCGGCTGAAGGACCGCTCGTGGTGAGCTTGTCGAACCATGTGCGCCGAAGCTTTTTAGACGCTTCCCTGGGGTGTCTGCAAAGCCACTGTTGCTCTTTGGGACGCAGCAGTGACTTTTCGGGAGGCGCCGCGCCGATTTTTGCCCACGCATATCTACACTTGAGCTTATTCCAGCCTTGGCAGGGGTGTGCGCACCGTGGCAGGGTATGGCCGCTGATACTATTCTGAGAATGTCACGGGGCGATACCCTCCAGGGACGGCCTGCGTCATTGCGGCATGCTCTGTTGCGCCCAAGTCAAATTCTAAGAGCCTGTGTGAGAAATGCCGTCTACCTAGCCCGCTCATCCTGAGCTTGTCGAAGGATGAGTAGCTTTTAGCCCGCTCATGGTTCGACAAGCCCCGACCTGGTCGGGATCCCGATACGTCGGGACTCACCACGAGCGGGAATTGTCGCACACCCTCTAATGTGACGGAGTCCATGAACAAAATCACAGGGCCCATGAACTTGCGAGAAAAAACCGCAATTATTCTTTTGGGCACCGTTATGGCGCTGGTAGGTATTCTATATTTGGGCGCCCACTGGGTCTTAGGAGGGAGCTTTGCCAGCCTGGAGCATAATTACACGCATGTAAATACAAGCCGTGCCCTAAACGCAATTTATGATGAACTGGCTGGATTGTCCACTACGGCCGAGGACTGGGCAGTCTGGGATGAATCGTACAGTTTTGTCCAAGATAGGAATTTGTCCTTTATTGAGGGGACCCTCGCTGACGGGGCCTTTGCGCGCAATCGCCTCAATCTCATGCTGTTTCTGGACACTTCCGGCGCGCTGGTTTATGGCAAAGGCTATGACTTGGAAGCAGACAAAGAGATCCCAGTCCCCGATGGCATATGGACCCATTTGGCGCCCAATGGCCCGCTGGTCAGCAGCGCCCTTCAGAGCAACAGCGCGTCTGGCCTAGTCCTCCTCCCAGAAGGCGGACTATTCATTGCGGTGCATCCAATCCTGACCAGTGAAGGTGGAGGCCCGGTAAAGGGCGTGCTGGTTTGGGGCCGCTACCTTTCTCCAGCCCTGGTGGATAGCTTGTCTGTCAAGACCCGCCTGGGGCTGGCCATCGTGGAACCACATCGAAAGGACACTCCCGCCGACTTGCGCGTGGCGGATGAGGCGCTGAATGAAGGGCTGCGTGGGGATAAAACGCTCTTCGTGCAGCCGTTAAACGCCAAATCCGTGGCCGGGTACGCTTTTTTAAAAGACGTTTATGGTACGCCGGTTCTAGTCTTGCGGGCAGAGATGCCCAGGAGCATTTACGCCCAGGGCCGCACCACGCTCCTTTACTTATTAGGCATGGTAATTTTTGTGGGAGTAGTGGGCGCAGTTGCTACTCTCCTGCTCTTGAGCAAATTCGTGCTGTCCCGCCTGGCCCACCTTAACTCGGTGGTCCGTAGCATTGCTTTCAGCAACGACCTGTCATCCCGGGTTGTTGCCACCGGCAGCGACGAGATCTGGCAGCTGGGCACTGGAATTAACCAGATGCTGGCTTCCCTGCAGCAGGCCCAAATGCGGCAGCAGGCAGAAATTGCGCTGAAAAAAGCCAACGAAGACCTGGACAAAAAGGTGGAAGCGCGCACCGCAGACTTGCAGGCCGCCAATCAGAAGCTGGAGGCGGAAATGGCCCACCGGCAACGCGTGGAGGCCCAGTTCCGCCAGTCCCAAAAGATGGAAGTGGTAGGCCGGCTGGCCGGCGGCGTGGCCCATGACTTCAACAACATACTTACTGCCATATTGTGCTATTGCCAGTTAGCCCTGATTGACCTGCCCCAGGGCCACCGGGCCGCCAGGCACCTGGAAGAAGTGGATAAGGCTGCCCACCGGGCCGCCAATCTTACCAAGCAACTATTGACCTTCTCGCGCCACCAGCCGGTGCAGGCCAAAGAAGTGGATGTCAACCAACTGGTTATGGGTATGCACGGAATGCTGCGCCGCCTTATTGGCGAGGATGTAGAGCTGGTAACCCTGCCTGCCCAGGACTTGCTGCCGGTAAAGGTTGACCCCAGCCATATGGAGCAGGTGGTATTGAATCTGGTGGTCAATGGGCGCGACGCCATGCCCAAGGGCGGGACCATTACCATTCGTACATCCATAGCCCATGACCCGCTGCCATCAGGCCAAATTCCTGGTATCAAGCCAGGGCCTTATGTGATGGTCTCCGTGTCTGACACCGGCACCGGCATGTCCGACCAGGTCAAAGCCCACCTTTTTGAGCCCTTCTTTACCACCAAGGGCGTTGGCCAGGGCACCGGGCTGGGGCTGGCCACCTGCTACGGCATAGTGCGGAAAAGCGGCGGCCACATAGAAGTGGATAGTAAAGAAGGACAGGGCACTACCTTCCGGGTATATTTGCCGGCGGTGGCGGCGGAAAGTCCGGTTGCTCCCGAAGCCACAGATCAACCCATTCTCCGGGGAACGGAAACGGTGCTGGTGGTTGAGGACGAGCCTTCCGTACGCGCCATGATAGTCCAGGTCTTGCGGGAGCACGGCTATAAAGTCATGGAAGCCAGGGATGGCGTGGAAGCGCTGGAAGTGGCCGAGGCCAGCGCCGGCGAGCCAATCCACCTGCTTTTGACGGATATGGTGATGCCCCGCATGGGTGGATCAGAGTTGGCTGCCCGTTTCCGGGAGAGACGTCCTCACACCAGGATGCTCTTTACTTCCGGTTACACGGAACATCTGCTGGCCCAGCAGGATGGGGGAGAACCGGATGTCCAGTTTATCCAGAAGCCCTTCATGCCGCTGGACCTGGTGCGCAAAGTCAGGGAAGTGCTGGACCGGCTTCAAAAAGGTACGCCCAGCCAGTCTCCAGTCAAGCAATAGCCAGTAGCGGCAGTGTATCAGTTTGCTTAAGGACTCAACTCGTCGCACCCCGACTTGTCGGGGCGCCCAGATAGGGACATGGCTGAAACGCACCCCTGGGTTCCGGCTTGCGCCGGAACGACGAAGGGCTAATTGATACACTACACCAGTAGCGGTTCAATTTGCCACTGTGAATCAATGTTGGGATACTTGTCGCACCGGCTTCCGCTGGCGCCCGGCGCCCAGGCGTAGATATTACTGAACTCTCGCAGGTTCTGGCCTGTGCCAGGAGCTGGCGGTCCGCGCCGGTTCAGGCGCCGCTGGCTAGGATCAGGGCGCTAACCCGGTCCAAAATCCGCTGGCTGACCTCGTACTTGGTCAACACGGGCAGTTCTTCGGCCCGCAAGTTTTTGTCAATCAGCGTGACTTTGTTGGTGTCTGAGCCAAAGCCGCTCTGCGGGTCGGTGATGTCGTTGGCCACCATCAGGTCCAGCCCTTTAGAGCGCACCTTGGCGCGGGCGTTTTCCACCAGGTCCTGGCTTTCCGCGGCAAAGCCCACCTTCACAAACGGCCCCTTGGCAGTGGCAAGGATGTCCGTGGTGTTGGTAAGTTCCAGAGTGAGAGCGCCTGCCGCCTTCTTGATCTTCTGCTCCGCGGCAGAAGCGGGCCGGTAGTCAGCCACGGCGGCGGCCATAATCAAAGCGTCGGCCTGGCGCACCGCCTTGAACACCGCCTCGGCCATCTGCTGGGCGGTCTGCACCCTCACCACCTGCACCAGCGGCGGGTTGGGCAGGCTGGTGGGAGCGGCCACCAGCACCACTTTGGCCCCCCGGTCCCGGGCGGCCTCCGCCAGGGCATACCCCATCTTGCCTGAGGAGTGGTTGGTAATCACCCGCACCGGGTCAATGGGCTCCTGGGTGCCTCCCGCGCTGATTACTACCGTGCGGCCTTCCAGGTCGCCTTTCCGGCCCAGGGTGGCGGAAATATATCCCAGCAACTCCGGAGTTTCCAGCAGCCGGCCCATGCCCGTCAAACCAGAAGCCAGCCGCCCAGCCGCCGGGCCTGCAATGACCACGCCCCGGGAGCGCAGCTTAGCCAGGTTCTCCTGGGTGGCGGGATGGTCAAACATGTTGGCGTCCATGGCTGGGGCCACCAGCAGCGGCGCTTTGGCGGCAATCACGGTGGTGGTCAGGGGATCATCGGCCAGCCCTGCCGCCAGCTTGGCGATACAGTGCACCGTGGCGGGGGCAATGACCACAATATCCGCCTGCTGGGCCAGTGCTACGTGCTCGTTGCTGAACTGGGAGTGGAGGTCAAAGGTGTCGGTGACCACCTCCCGGTGGGTAAGACTGCGGAAGGCCAGTGGGGTAACAAATTGGGTCGCGCCGTAGCTAAGGATAGTGTCCACCAGCGCGCCAGCCTGCACCAGCTTGCTGGCCAGGTCCAGGGCCTTGTAGCAGGCAATGGAGCCAGTGACTCCCAGGACTATGTGCTTACCGGCCAGTGCTCCGGCCACGGCTTTCCTCCTGACTCCCCTCTGTTCCGCGTCGCGAGGGCGAAAATCCCTCCTTGTCCCCCTTTTGTAAAGGAGGTTTGGAAGGATTTGAGCGGGGCTGATTCATCTCATAAATAAGGCGCAGGCCAATCAGGGTCAGGTCTGGGTTAATGGCGTCAAACACCTTGGCTTCTTCGGCAATGACCCGCACCAGGCCGCCGGTGCCGATGACCCTGGCGTCTTGCCCAATTTCGTCCTTGAACCGCTGCACCATTCCAGTAATCAGCGAAGCATACCCCAACAGCAGCCCCGATTGTATAGCGGTAACGGTGTTATGCCCAATGGCCTTTTTGGGTGCGGTCAGCTCCACCCGCCGCAGTTGGGAGGTGTTCAGGAACAAGGCCTCCGCGGCCAGGTTAATGCCGGGGGCAATGGCCCCGCCCAGATATTCGCCCTGGCGGGAAACGGCGTCAAAGACCGTGGCAGTGCCCAGGTCCACCACAATCAGGGGCGGCTGGTACAATCGCAGGGCGGCCACTGCGTCCACAATGCGGTCTGCGCCCACGTCCCTGGGGTTGTCATAAAGTATGGGCAGGCCGGTGCGCACGCCAGCGGAAACCACCAGCGGCGTAACGTTGAAACAGGTGCGGCAGGCCTCTTCAAACACGCCGGTCAGGGGCGGCACCACGGAACAGATGCAGGCGGAGTCTATTTGCTGGCGTTCAATGTCGTGGAGCTTCAGTAGGTTCAGCAGGAGCAGGACGTACTCGTCCATCACCCGGCGGGTATCGGTGACCATGCGGATGGTGGTGGCCAGGCGTTCGCCCTCAAAGACGCCAATGGTCACGTTGGTGTTGCCGATGTCCACGGTAAGCAGCATGGGCCAAACCCTCAGCGAGGGCCATTATACGGCACAGGTATGGCAGGGGCAATGCAGGCAATGGGCGCTGCTATCCCTTGCGCTTCACTTCTGCCGTCACCACCAGCCACTGGGCGTTGTTGGTCCAGCTCAGGTCCACCAGCCGGGCAAACTTGGCCTTGAACTCGGACTGGACGCACATGATGGCGCAAGTGCGGCTGCCAATCAAGGTGTATCCCTTGCCAGCCTTGATTTCCACGGAGTCCTGGTGCACTGCGAACCCTCCCACCGAAGTGCTGGTGCCTTTGACCGCGGGAGTCAGCACCGAGCTGGCATAGGTGGTCAAGCCCACGCCCGCCTTTTTGTAATTGGTGGCCTCAAACTGGCCGATGGCGCCGGAGCCATTGCTTCCGGAGGTGTCCACGTTGGAGTACTCCACCAGGGTCCAGGACATGGGGGTAGGCGCAGGGGCGGTGATGGTGATGACACTGGTGGTGGCGGTGGACTGCATGGAGCGGTATAAAGTAAGCCGCTGCAGCGATGCCTCCGTGGTAGTCACCACTTCCCAGGTGCGCTGGAGGTCGTTCAGGGTTGGGACGCCGCTAGTGCCGTCGTTCTGGGCCAGCCAGAGCAGCGCCAGATTGTTGGCGCCAATGGTGACGCTGGCGGTGACAGCGGTGGCCGAGTTGGGGTCAGAAGGGCCGGTCTGGTTATTGCCCACGGTTACCGAGCGGGCGGTGATGTTCTTGCTGGCCGCTGCTGGAAGGGGTATGGCGTCGGCTGCGGAGCCAGCCAAGACCCGACCCGGGACCAAGGCGGCCAGGGTCAAGAACGCCAGGCCAACTATGCCGGCCTTCCAGTTAAGTACAGCGGTCAGGCGCATGGCTAGGCGCGCTCCACGAAGTTGGCAGCTACCATGCGGATTACAGGCTTGGCAGGGGCAGTATCATTGTCGCCGCCGTAAGCATGGGCTGCTGCCAGAGTGGCGAACACGGAGGCGGCCAGGCCCAGGAGCACCAGGAAGAATCCCCGGAAAAGAATCTTGGCGGCTTGCTTCTTACTTACCATTTGTGCCTCCCAGTTCACCTTACTTGAAGCTATGTTATACCTGGGTTGTGGGTTCAATCGTGAACGTTGGTGTCCGCCAGGTTAAGGTTGGTATGAATCCCAGGTAGATTGGCCTGATGGGCATAGGCACATAAGAGTATAAGGGTGCGCCTTTGGCTGGCTTAGTATGCCGCCAGGTCCTTTTCATTCCCACCGGAGGTAGGGTCAGACCTGCGTGTCTGCCCTGTGGCCAGAAGGTCTGACGAGGGCGCACACGCAGGTGCGCCCCTACGGACTGTTTGAGAATGAAACGGCTTGCCGCGGTGTATCTCCTGCCAAATTCACAAACATGGTATATTGGCCCTGCAATTTTCTGCGGCAATAGGGGGCTTGCCTCAAAAGTGTCATTCTGAGAAGTCCCGATGTCATCGGGACGACGAAGAATCTAGAAAACTTGGTAATAGTCTACGATAAGTGCCTATACGACTTGCATTTTAGATCCTTCACTTCGCTCAGAATGACAGTTTCAGTCAGGCGCAGGTGTTTTGAGGCAACACCTGCAAGAGGGAGGTAATAACAAAGCTATGAGCAAAATCACAAAAGTCTCAGTGGAAGTCCTGGAAACGCCGGTGCGCCTGCGCTATGTAGCCGCGGGCCATGCGGTGGAGTCCAACTGGCACGTGCTGGCCCGCATAGACACCGAAGAAGGTGTTCAGGGCATTGGATTTGTGGTGGCCAACCGGGGCAGCCTGGTCAAGCCCCTGGCCCAGACCAGCCAGGAACTGGGCCAGCTTTTGGTGGGCATGGAGGCCCTGGATATTGAGGCGGCCCGGGTTCGGATGGAACGAGCGGGGGGCTGGGTAGGCCCCGGCGGAATGCTCGCCATGGCTATTTCACCCCTGGATATTGCCCTGTGGGACGCCAAAGGCAAGAGCCTGTGCCAGCCTTTGTACCGCTTGCTGGGAGGCTACCGCGACCGCATCCGGGCCTACGCCAGCGACGCCATGTGGTACAGCATGCCCATGGATCAGCTGGCTCGCTCGGCCCAGTACCACGTTTCCCAGGGCTACCGCCGGTTGAAGCTGCGCCTGGGCCATGAACCCAAACCTGCTGGCGAGGTGGAACGGGTCAAAGTGGCCCAGGACGCGGCGGGCGAGGGCGTGGAGATTATGGTGGACGCCACAGAAAGCTGGAACGAAGTCCAGGCCATTGCCAATGGGCGGGCATTGCAAGAGGCAGGCATTGTTTGGCTGGAGGATCCGGTGTCCCACCAGAACCTGGCGGGGTTGGCCCAATTGGCCCGCAATCTGGACATACCCATCGCCGCCGGGGAGCACCTGTACGGGCTGGATGGGTTCCAGAAGACCTTTGAGGCCCGGGCGGTGGACATCGCCATCATAGACGTAGCCCGGTCCGGCGGCATCACTCCCTGGATGAAAATTGCGGCCCTGGCCCAGGCCAGGGGCGTGCCGGTGTGCGGCCACGTGGTGCCGGAAGTGCACGTCCACCTGCTGTCTGCCATCCCCAACAGCTACCTGATTGAGTTCATGCCCCGCTCCGAACCCATCTTCAAGACCCGTCTCAAGCTGGAAAATGGGGAGTTGTTGGCGCCCCAGGGCCCCGGCCTAGGCGTGGAGCTGGACGAAGCGGCAGTGGAGCAGTACCGGGTGGGGTGAAAGTAGCTACTACTGATATTTTGTATTTGGACATCGGCGAAAGCCAGCGGGATCAGGGGAGTCCTGAAGCAGTCGATACCCTGTCCAGATACAGGTATGGCTGAGGCGTACTGCTGGATTCCGGCGCACGCTGGAATGACGAAAAGCTAATTGACCCATTACCGTCAGTCTGCTAGGCCGCCTCATAGGGTCTAAAGCAGCGGGCAATGTCCTGGGGAAGGCACTGCGCCGCCAGGTCGGGGTCCAGCCTGGCCACCGTGTTGGGCGGCACCAGGCCGGTAAACAGGTTCGGGTGGGTCAACTGGGCCAGTATCTCCAGGCCCTGGACCACCCGTGGGCCTGGGCTGCTGAGATACTCGTGGTTGATAAGGTAAACTTCACCGTTGCGCACCGCGGGAAGCTCCGGCCAGCCCTCTTGGGCCACCAGCCAGGGAATCTCCCGCAGGATGCGGGCCAGGTCTGAGGAGCAGAGGTCCAGAAACAGCTTGTCCGGCTGGTACTCCACCACCTCCCGCCAGAAGACCCGCACCGCCGGGCAGCCGGGCGCGTAGCGGTCCTGGCAACCCCCGGCCCGTTGCAGCAGGTCAGGAATCCAGTGCCCGCCTACTACAGCAGGGTTGATGCCTTCCAGGGAATATACACGCGGCCGTGCGGAGACACCGGCCAGCCGTTGGGCCACTTTTTCAACCCGTGTCTGTAAATCCAGGACCAGCCGCCTGGCCCCATCCGCGGCGCCGCATACCTGTCCCACCTGGTGGATGGCATCAAAGATTTCCGCCAGCGTGCGGGGTCGCAGAACCACCACTTGGGGCTGTGCCGGGGCACCCAGCAGGGCCTGGTTCACCGTGGGGGCGTCCACCTCGCAAAAGTAGCACAAGTCCTGAGTCAGCACCACGTCCGGGGAATTCTGGAGCAGCCAGTCCCGGTCCAGGGCATAGGGGCTTTCTCCAGAAGCCAGCAGCTTCCGCATCATGGCTTCCACCTGCTGGCTGGAAAGGGCATCCACGTCAATCTTGCTGCGGCAAACTATGGGCTTGGACCTGGCTTCGGGCGGGTAGGTGCACAGGTCAGTAACGCCGATAATCTGGTCACCCAGGCCCAGGGCAAAAAGAATTTCGGTGCCGCTGGGCAAAAGGGAACAAATCTTCATTGATATATTCCAGTCCCGGCGCTGTTTTCTACAAACAGGAGAAGAAGCGCAATAACCCTGTTGGCAGAAACGGGCCTGAGAAAGTCACCGAATTCGTCTCAAGGGTAAATCACGCAGGTAACACTCCTGGTGTATTATAAGACGAAATCCAGTGGAGCCAAGATGACTAGCCCGCTTACTAACCTGTCGTGGAGCAACCTGCGCTCCATCCGCCTATCGGCCTTCGGCTTCGGCATCACCGGCCTGTTCCTGGCGGCAGACACCATGATTTTGCCCATGCTGGTGCTGCGCATTGCCCCGGAAGAGCTGAAGAACACCTACCTGGGCATACTAGGATTTGCCGGCCTGCTGGTGACTGCGGTGGCCCAAATAGTGGTGGGCGGCTTTAGCGACCATACCCACTCGTCCCTGGGGCGGCGCATTCCCTACCTGCTGGCGGGGTGCTTGCTGGCCTGCCTGGGCATTGTGGGGCTGGGCATGGCAGGGAGCTATCTATCCCTGTTGCTGGCCTGGTTGTTCTTGCAGATTGCAATCAATGTGGGCTACGGGCCTTACCAGGCCTTAATCCGCGACCTGGTGCCTGCCAAGCGTATTGGCGTGGCTTCTTCCATGAAGGTGCTGGTGGAATCCTCCGGCGGTGTGGGGTTTATCGCCATCAGCGGCACACTGCTGGGCCACCGCGCCACCCAGGAGGGCTTCTCCCAGTGGATGTGGCTGACCCTGGGACTGCTGGCCGCCACCATGCTTGTGACCACTGCCATTACCGTGGTAACCGTGCACACTGGTGAAATGGCGGGACTCAAGAACGGACATCGGTTGCAGTGGCATCCTCCCGGTTCTTTGCGGCTGCCCCAGATTAGCTGGCTGCTGGTTTCCCGGATGCTGATGATTACCGCCATCACCGTATTCCAGACTTATGGATTGTTCTTTCTGCGGGACGTGGTGGGCCTGGAAAATCCGGCCCAAGCGCTGGGCCATCTGGTGCTGGCGGTGGGCGCGGCTCTGGTGCTGGCTGTTTATCCCGCGGGCTGGCTTTCCGACCGCGTGGGCCGCAAGCCGGTGGTGATGGCAGGCGCGCTGGGCACCGCCCTGGGCACCGCCGCCATGCTGCTGGTGCATACCATGACCCAGGTGCTGCTGGTGGGCTTACTGGCGGGCGCTTCTGTGGGCATACTGCTGAGCGCCGGATGGGCCCTGGTTAATGACCTGGGAACCACCGGAAAAGAGGCCCAATACATGGGCCTGGTCAGCCTTTCCACCGCCGCCGGAGCGGTGCTGGCAAAAGCCCTGGGGCCAGTGGTGGACCTGATTAACCACGCCTCGCCAGGATCGGGCTACACTATCCTGCTCATTCTATGTGGAATCTTTCTGCTGGTGGGGTCAGGAATGCTCATACCCTTGAACACCCGGGCCTTGCTGTGGGACCCACGGGCCGCAGAACCAGCGTCTCAGGCAGGCAGTCCTACCACGCCGCAAAAAGTGTGAGCGAGAAGGGCGTATAGCCGCAAGACTACAAGAGAAAGGGAGGCAGTTATTGCCTCCCCGCTTTATTTGTGTGCATCTCGCTCTTACGCAATTGGCATGGGCCCCGCCGGCTAGTTGCGCCGACGGATAAGGACAGAATCTGAGCAGATGGGGCCTGGTTTACCTTCGCCGAAGTCAGCGTCCACGGTCAAAACGAAAGTGGAGTCAGGCAATGCACTGCTCTGGAGGTCAATCTGAATCACCCCTTTGGTCACTTCTTTCCAGTTCTGCGGTTTTACCGGCTGACCGTCAATAAGGACCTGAGTCAGTTTTGATTCATCAAAGGGAGACAGGCGCTGACCGTTCACCTTGCCAAACAAGAACGCCCGGACCAGCAATTGGGCATTGGCCGTCTGCCGCAGAGTGCTTTCGCCACGGCCACTTCCAGCTCGCACCTGTCCTGGGCATCTCCCGGGGCAACATTGGCGATGGCCTCCAAAGTGGTGCAAAGGGCAATTTCCCCTGAGTTGGAGGAGGCGCGGGCCATTAAGACATCTCCCGTGCCGTCCATAATCGTGCCTATTCCCGTTGGCACGTCTACCCTAACGTTAAGGCTTACCCACCCATCGAGCCCCGCAGACTTTTCAACGGTTTTGCTCTTGCCAATGGCGATCAGCAGTTTGCCCCCTTGCTTTACGATCATGCCGCCCTTCTTGAGACGCTTCGTCCTGACGGCATAGTCTGGGTCGCTGAGATTATCGAGGCACTCCGTAGAGGTCTGGCTAACGGCTGTTAGTGAGGCCAGCCCTACCCTTTTCTGTATGAATGCCCTTTCTGCCCTTACGTCGGCCTCCAAGTCCGCAAGTAGCTGGGCAAAGTCTGAGTTTAATATGTCCGAGTCCTTCGTTGCCCTGAACATGGGGTACAGAGCTGCTGCGGGCAGAATCTCCACGAAGTCCCTCAACAAACTCGGGTCTATAGCAAGGGAAGCAGCCAGGTCGGGGTCAGATTCTGAGAGCGCGTTGTACAGGCTCTCCGTGTTAGTCAATAGGTCGGACAAGCCCGCGCGAAACCTGATGCAGTCGCTCGATGAGCAGTCGCCGCTATTCCCCCTAAACTCACCGGCGCCCTCCAACTCATCCTCAGCCACCTGTTGCAGTTGCACCACAGCATCCTCAATCATCTGCAGAATCTCGGGACTTAGCTTACCCTGTTGGTCTGCCACGAACTGAATTAAGTCCGGGACTCCTTCTACGTTGGTGAGGATACCTTCCGAGTTTTCCAGGGTATCAATGGTGCGGTCCTTAAGGCCGTCAGTGCGGGTCATCAATCCGTTGGCGCCGTTAACGCTGGTATTGATGCCGGTCACCCTGGTGTTCATGCTGTTCACGGTGGATTGTATGCTGTTGACCTTATCCAGGATGTCGTCTATCACTGCGCCACTGACCCTGGCATTGGAGTAGTCAATTGAGCCGCCATCCCATTGACGGCCTCGCGCCTCCGCAGCAGGGACACATCCTTCAACCAGCAAGAGACCAAGGCAAGCCAGCAGAATCATCAAATGCTTCATGGCGACAAACCTCCTGAGAAATGCGGTGCATGTGCCAAACCGTAGTGAGCAATCCCCAGCCTGTCAATGACACTTTAGTGCCATTGCAGTGCCAAGTTGGGATGGCGGCGGAACTTGCTCCACTCCGCCGATACAGAGGCAGTGGGTTATTGCCTGGGGACGGCTAGCTGCGGGCGGCGGCCTTTTCTTCGTAGCCGCGGGGGGTAATCATGCGGCCACCGTGGAGATAGGTAGTGGAGTTGCCCACCACCACGGTAGTAAACATATCCACCAGGAATATTTCCTCTTCCAACTGTCCCAGGTTGGTGATGACGACTCGCTGGCTGGGACGGTAGGCATCCCGCACCAGACCCACGGGGGTGGAGGCGGGCCGGTGCTCCAGCAGGATGCGGCGGGCTTCCAGAAGCTGCCAGGTGCGGCGCTGGCTACGGGGATTGTAGAACACCACCACAAAATCGCCCTGGGCTGCCGCGTTCACCCGCCGCTGGATGGCTTCCCAAGGGGTCAGCAAGTCGCTGAGGCTGATGGCGCAGAAGTCCTGCATCAGGGGCGCGCCCAGCAGCGAGGCGGCAGACTGGAGGGCGGAGATACCAGGCACCACCTGCACCTGGGGAGATTCCCCATCCCAGCCCCGGTCGGTGAGCACCCGGAACACCGGCGCAGCCATGCCGTAAATGCCCGCATCGCCCGAGGAGACCACGGCCACTGTGCGCCCGGCCTGGGCCAGGGCTACTGCTTTTTCCGCCCGGTCCAGCTCCTGGCCCAACTCCATGGCAATGCATTCCTTGCCCGCCAGCAGGTCCGCTACCTGGTCCATATACCCGCGGAAGCCCACCACCACCTGGCATTCTGCCAGGGCCAGCCGGGCTGCGGGGGCCAGGTACAGGTTATCGCCGGGCCCCAAACCAACCAAATATAGTTTACCAGGGCTGCCCGCCATCAAATGCTCGCCTCCGGCGCCAATGGTCACGGCAGGTCACCCTCCACCACCAGGCGGCCGTCGCGCACCGCCACCGGGGCGGAGTACATGCGGGCCAATGGGCCGTTGACGCATTGGCCAGTGTTCAGGTCAAAGCGCCAGCCGTGGACCGGGCACAAGAAACAGTCATCCCGGTCATGCACCTGGCCGCCGCTGTGGGGGCAAAAGGCGGAAAGGAGCAGGTAGCCGCCCTGATGGTCCCTGGTGAGGTAAAAAGGCTCCGCACCCAGCACCAGCAGCGCGGGGAACCTGGTGAAGTCGGTTTCCAGACCCAGGTCAGTCATGGGGAGCAGCCTCTGGCAAAAATGGGGATGCTGGACAAACCCTTGCAACGGGGCCAGTATAGTGGAAAGGGGAAGGGGACTCAAGCAATAGCCCTTCGTCCAAGAAATCACCACGCTCACAACAAAGAGGCACCTCGTAAAGGCGAGGCATCCATCTCCCCTACGGCGCGGGAAAGTGGAAATTACACTCCAAAGCCAACCGAACATCCTAATTCCTAATTTATAATCACTATCAAGAAAGACCCAAAATAAAAACAGGCCCAAAAATCATTGACACAACCATAGCCGTGCCCTAAGATTTAGGCCATCACCACATGGGATGTGGCGGAGCGTGCTTGCGCCCCGCTGAATATAAAAAAGCTCGGAAGGAGGCATCGGATGTCCCACAAAGAAGATTTGGCCCTGATGGCCCACCTGATGCGCCGCGCCGGTTTCGGGGCAACCCGGGAAGAACTGGAGCGGAGAGTAGCCAAGGGGTATGAAGCCACCGTGGAAGAACTGATTAACCCCACGGAAGCTCAGCCCGCGGGCCGCATGGCCTTGTTGCTGCGCTACCACCCTTCCTTCTTGCTGCCCGGCGGCGTGCCCTTCTCTGCCCAGGCCAACTGGATGTACCAGATGATTAGCACCCAGCGGCCCCTGGAAGAGAAGATGGCCCTGTTCTGGCACCACGTTTTCGCCACCGGCAACTCCAAGGTGGACAACGCCGACCAGATGCTGGAACAGGTGGAAATGTTCCGCAAATACGGCATGGGCAACTACCAGACCATGCTGGTAGAGCTTTCCCGCAACCCAGCCATGATTTTCTGGCTGGACAACAACGAGAACCACCGGGACGCCGTGAACGAGAACTGGGGCCGCGAACTGCTGGAACTGTTCTCCATGGGCGTCAGCAACTACACCGAAGTGGACGTCCGGGAAGTGTCCCGCGCCTTCACCGGCTGGACCATTGCCCCCAAGCTGCCCCGCCTGCCCTATGGCCGCTTCCCTTGGAAGTTCGAGTACAAGGAAGAGGACCACGACGACACCGAGAAGTCTTTCCTGGGCGAGACCGGACGTTTCAACGGCGAAGATGTCATTGACATCATAGTCAAGGAACCCGCCACCGCCCGCTTCATCTGCCGCCACCTGTACAACTTCTTCGTGGCCGACGAGCCGCAGGTGCCCGCCTGGACCATTGAGCCGGCCCGGGACGAAGAAGCCCTGGAGATGATGATTGACAGCTTCGTCTCCTCCGGCTACGAGGTGAAGGCCGTCCTCAAGACCATGTTCAACTCCGAGTTCTTCAAGAAGGCCCGCTTCGCCAAGATTAAGAGTCCCACGGAAGTGGTGGCGGGCACCTTGAAGATGGTGGGGGAGTTCCAGTTCCCCGACGTGGGCCTGCTGCAAATCGGCAAGGAGCCGACCTACATGGGCCAGTCCCTGCTGGATCCGCCCAGCGTGGAAGGCTGGCACACCGGCAGCGAGTGGATTAACAGCGGCTCCCTGCTGGCCCGCATCAACTTCGTGGCCGACCGGGTGGCCAACACCCAGCTCCCCGGCATCCAGACCATCATCAGCCAGATGAAGTCCGACGGCGTGCGCACCCCAGAGGACCTGGTGGACGCCTCCCTGGAGCACATGGGCTACCTGGAACTGGCGGAAGAGACCAAAGGCCAGTTGCTGGAATATGCCCGCAAGGGCGGCAACTTGGACTGGAAAAACCAGGAGACGGCGGGCCGCCGCGTGGGTGAGATGTTGGCCCTCATCGGCGCTACCACCGAGTACCAGTTTGGCTGAACGAGCAATCAGATATCAGTAATCAGTCCTCAGCCCCGCCTCCCAGCGGAGATGGGTTGGGACCTGATGTCTGACAGCCAATAACTGATAGCTAAAACAAGGAGATGAAATATGACTTCAACCAAGAAAGACCCGGTCCTGGTAGTCCTACAGCTTACGGGGGGCAACGACTACTTCAACACCATCATTCCCTACAACGACTCCCTGTACTATGACAACCGCCCCTACGTGAAGTACGAGCGGGACCAGATTATTCCCATTGACAACGAACTGGGCTTCATGCCCACCATGGGCCCCGTCAAGGACCTGTATGACCAGGGCAAGGTAGCCATTATCCACGGCATCGGCTACCCCAACTCTCCCCGGTCCCACTTCCGCAGCATGGACATCTGGCACACCTGCGAGCCGGACAAGGTTGGCACGGAAGGCTGGGCAGGCCGCATGGCCCGGGAACTGGACCCCAACAAGGAAAACGTGCTCACCGCCATCAACTTTGGGCATGGCCTGCCCCGGGCTCTGGCTGTCCCCGGCGTGCCCGTAGCCGCCATTGCTGACCTGGGCACTTACGGTCTGCTCACCGGCATCAGCGACCAGTCCCAGCGCAGCCTGGCCCTGGACCTGTTCAGCCGCATGTACTCCCCCACCGTGGGCGGCAGCATGGTCGGCGACTACCTGCGCTCCACCGGCACCGACGCCATGAAAGGCGCTGACATCGTCAAGATTGCCCCGGAGAAGTATTCCTCCACCGTGGAGTACCCCAACTCTCCCATTGCCACCCACCTGCGGGACATTGCCCAAGTGTACCTGGCTGACCTGGGCACCCGCATCTTCTATACCCAGCACGGCAGCTTTGACACCCACGCCGGTGAGGCCGCGGCCCACCCCAAGCTGTGGGAAGAGGTCTCCCAGGGCATTGCCGCCTTCTTCCAGGACCTGAACGAGCATGGCCGGGGCGACAACGTCATCATGTACCTGTTCTCCGAGTTTGGCCGCCGCGTCCACGACAACGGCTCCGGCACCGACCACGGCGCCGCAGGCGTGTCCTTCTTCATCGGCGACCCCATCAAGGGCGGCATGTACGGCGAATACCCGTCCCGCAAGCCCGAACACCTGGAGCAGGGCGACCTGGTGCCCAACTACGACTTCCGCGGCGCTTACAGCACCATCGTGGAAGACTGGTTCAAGATGGACGCCAAGCCCATCGTCAATGGCAACTTCCAGAAGCTGCCCGTCCTGAAGTAGCCCAAACTGGTCTGGCAACGCCAGCATTTAAGGGCCGGTGAGACTCCCCCAGGGGCGGTCCCCCGGCCCTTTTCCCAAAATACAAGGTTTCTTCCTCTCCCCTTGTGGGAGAGGATTGAGGTGAGTCCCGTAGAATCAGGATCACCCTAACCCTCTCCCATAAAGGGAGCAGGGACAGTTAGAAGGAGTGTAAACTATGGCACTGCATACGGTAGCCGCAGGCCGTGCCTGGGTATATAGCCACCACGTGGGCCGCCAGGCCCTGGTGGGCCAGGGCTTTAGCCAACCCGTGGGCGTGGCCGTCACCAAGGACGGCACCCTGTACGTGGCCAACCGCTCTGGCGAGCAGAACCCCAGCACGCGCATCACCAAGGCCACGGTAAAGCACGAGTACATCAACGAATTTGGTCGTTCCGGAGAAGCCTATTCCGACAACGCAGGCAGCCACTTTACCTGGCTCACCGGCATTGCCCTGGACGAAAATGAGAACGTGTACGGCTCCGACGAGTGGCAGAGCCGCATTAGCATCTTTGACAAGGATGGCAACTTGCTCAAGGTGTGGGGCGAGCGGGGCGATGGCGAGAGCCAGCTTAACGGTCCCGCTGGCCTGGCCTTTGACCCCCAGGGCAATCTGTGGGTCTCCAACGCCTTCTCCAGCCGAATCCAGCAGTTCACCAAGGACGGCAAGTACCTGGGCGGCTTTGGCAAGCACGGCAATGGCGAGGGCGAGTTGGATATGCCTTACGGCATTGCGGTGGACGCCCAGGGCGACGTTTACGTGGCTGACTGGAACAACCACCGGGTGCAGAAATTCAACCCCCAGGGAAAGCACCTGCTGACCTTTGGGCACGGCGGCGGCGGCGCAGGGGCGCTAAAGCACCCCACGGGTGTCTGCGTGGACAACGACGGCGACGTGTACGTGGTGGACTGGATGCACGAGCGGGTGGTGATTTTCAGCCCCCAGGCCAAGCCCCTGGCCTACCTTTATGGCGACGCCGTGGAGGTTTCACCCTGGGGCATGATGTCCCTGGACGCCAACCCGGACATGGTGCGCCGCCGCAGCCAGGTGGAAGACCTGGTGGATCAGCAGCGCAAGTTCCGGATGCCCACGGGCTGCGCCTTTGACCGGGACAACAACCAGTTGCTTATCTGCGACACGGCCCGGGGCCGCATCCAGATTTACACCAAGGAAAAGCAGTACGCTGACCCCCAGCGAAACTTGTAAGCCTCGGCCTGGTAATCGGTAGTCGCACGCAGGGGCAGGTTTCAGATCTGCCCCTGTTTGTTTAGCGCCCGAACTCGGCGAGGAAAACACCCCCCAGGGTAAAGACCTGCACATTGTGGTTTTCTGAATCGGTGATGTAAACTTGATTTTCAGATAAGTCTATACCCACCGGACTCCTGAACTGGCCCGGACCATTGCCTTCGCTGCCCCACTGGTACAAAAAAGTCCCATCAATGGCAAATACCTGCACCCGGTGATTCCCGGTATCCGCCACATAGATTCGCTCTTCACGAATCTTGATTCCCCCGGGACTGCTAAACTGGCCTGGCCCGCTGCCCTGACTGCCAAATTCACTGATAAAGTTGCCCCTGGTAGTCAGTACCTGTATCCGGTGATTGCCAGTGTCAATCACGTAAGCTCTGTCTTTAGTCTTGTCCTTATAAAAATCTATGCCGCCGGGGCTATTAAATCTTCCTGGCCCGCGGCCCTGGCCTCCCCATTCCCCCACAAAAGTGCCTCCAGCAGTAAACACCTGCACCCGATGATTGCCAGTATCCATCACAAAGATTTCAGTGCCAAAGCTTGCTATGTCAGTCGGATTGGTAAACTGTCCCGGTCCGCCGCCAGCAACTCCCAAAGCAGCGATAAAAGTGCCGCCAGTGCTGAACATCTGTACCCTATGGTTGCCGGAATCCACCACATACGCAATATTTTCATAGACTTCCACCCCTTGGGGAGTTCTGAACTGCCCAGGCTCGCCGCCCTCGCCACCCCAGCCAGCCAGGAAAGTGCCACCGGCGGTAAGCATCTGCACCCGGTGGTTTCCCGAATCTGCTACATACACCTTGGTATCGAAAATCTTGATTCCCCTGGGGTAGCTGAAATACCCGTTCTCGCTCCTGCCTGCTGGCACTGCGGCGGGAGTAGGCTGAATACTGGGCAACGGCGCAGGGGATGAAACCGGAACTCTGGTGGCGGCAGCCGTGGGCGCAGGGCGGGTGCGCGCTGCCTCTGGCGGTCGGGTACGAGTTGGCGCGGGAGTGCGGGCAGGAGATGGCGGGGGCGTGGCTATGGCCGTGGGCCTTGGGGTAGGCCGGGGCGTGGACGTAGGCACTGGCGGCGGAGTAGCCTGAACTGGCGTCTCCGTTGGTGTCGGAGCAGGGGTATCCGCAGGAGTTGGCGCAGGTTGGGAAGTGGCAGCAACAGGTGTTGCGGAGATTTCCGCCGGCGCTGGCGCCACGGTTGGAGCTGGGGTTGGCTGGACGCCAGAGGTGCAGGCCACGCCGAAGAGATAGAGGCCTGCAACAAAGACTCCCAGCGATATAAAGCTGCGCATGGTGCCATTATAGCCCGTGTAGGTTTCACCGGGAGCCGATAATAAGTCCCAGCCCTGTTATAAAAGGCAGCAGCGGCTTTCGACGGTGTGACAATTGGAACCCTAACTTTCTGCCACGGCAAACTGCCCCACTACCAGCCTGCAGGGCAATTGCATTCTCGGCATAGCCGTAGGGGCGTACCTATGTGTACGCCCACGCTGGGGGGCAGACACATAGGTCTGCCCCTACACGCACCCCAGAATGCGATTGCCCTGTACCAGCCTGTCCATCGCCTTGACAACTTCCGGTAGCAATGTTAAATTATATATGAAGTAAGTGGCTAGGAAATCCCGCCACTTACGACGAAATCCGGTAAGGAGGTGGCAGATGGTTAAACTCTTCGTCCTGTACCATCGCTGGGAGTTTCCTCTAGTCTGTCCTGCCGGAGAGGCTGTCCAGGAATGATGGGGCGGCCGAGCGGCGGCCCTCCGGCAGGCGGTCCAAAACTGCAAGCCCTGCCTCACATGACCAGCGGCCGCAACCTTTGAGGGTTCGGGCCTCCAGTCCTAGAGACCGGAAGTGCAGGGTTGCATGTGGAAAACAGCAACGGGACCTGTTGCAGTCAGCAGGCCCCGTTTCTTTTGGCGTCTGAGGGGTGAGGAGGCTAAAAGCCTATCCTAATAACCGCAGAGGGCGCAAAGAACGCAGAGAGTTTGGATTGATTCCTTTTATCTCAGCGGTCTCCGCGTACTCGGCGGCTAGTTTTTAGGATAGGCTCTAAGGGGTCCGACCTTGCCCTTGTACCGCAGCCTGGTACTGCTCCGGCGTGTTCAGGTCCCACAGCACCTCGGCCTCGGCCATTTCCACCTTCTGCAACGAGTCCTGGTGACGTTTTACCATCGCCCGCAGGCCCTGGGTCGCCTCGTCAATCTCCGCCAGTTCTTGCCGCAATGAGCCATCCAGGATTATGGGATGTCCACCCTTGCCTTGGTGGGTGGGAATGGTAATCAGGCCGCCGCCGTGGCGGTGGGCCTCCAGCAACCGGCGCAGCACTTCTGCGCTGCGGGGCTGATCCACGTTCAAGATTAGCAGTGTGTCGCAGGGAGTGTTGCCCATTGCCGCCAGGCCAGCTCTTATAGAGGTGGTCTTGCCCTGTTGGTACTGATGGTTCACCGTGCAGGTCACAACCGGGGCGCTCCCCCGGAGCATGGGTTCCACGGCGGCTCGGAGCAGGTCTGCCTGATAACCCAGCACCAACACCACCTTGTCCACCCCCGCCGATTTCAGAGCGGCAATCTGGTGGGCCACCAGGGTGGCGCCCTGCCAGGGGAGCAGGGCTTTGAGCCGCCCCATGCGGCGGGACTCCCCCGCCGCCAGCAGCAACGCCGCCGTAGTTGCCATGATTCGGTTAAACCTCTGGTGTGGATTCACTTAACCGCTGGGAGCGCAGAGTACGCCGAGGATTTAACGGTTTGCTAAAAATCTCAGCGGGCTCCGCGCTCTCAGCGGTAAATATGGCAAAGATGGTAAACGCCGCCGGAGGGCTACACCTCTACCGCCCGCTGGGCCTTGTTGGCCACCCGGTCAATGTACCATTCGGCCATTTGCAGGCTGCCGCCCTTGCCGCCCCGGCGCACCATGATAATCTCCGACATGATGCTCACCGCCAGTTCTTCTGGGTTGACTGCGCCGATGTCCAGGCCCACCGGGGCATGGACCTGCTTCAGCCGTTCCGGAGTGCGGCCCTGCTGGAGCAGGCGCTGGTAAATCATCAGGTTCTTGCGGCGGCTGCCCATGAGGCCGATGTAGCGAGCGCGGGTGTTGAGGGCCGCATCCAGGGCCATGTCGTCGTACCGGTGGCCGCGGGTCAGCACCACAATAAAGCTGTTGACGTTGATGGGCAGCAACTCCGGCCACTTGTCATAGCTGGTGACGGCCAAATGCTCGGCGTAAGGGAACCGCTGAGCGTTGGCGAACTCCTCCCGGTCGTCCACCACAAACACCCGGTAGCCCAGGTTGTTGGCCAGGTCGGCAGTAGCCTTGCCCACGTGGCCGCCGCCCACCAGCACCAGGGTTGGCGGCGTGGTGAACCCCTCCACAAACACTTCCAGGCCGTCGTCAGTGGCAAAATGCTCGTTGCTGCCCACGTCGGCCAAACGCTGGGCAATCTTGATGGCTTGCTCATCTAACTCCGTGGTGCCCAGGGAGCCGGTGATGGTGCCGTCGTATTTCAGCAGCAGCTTGGAACCGAGCAGGCTTGAACCCTGGGGAGCGTTGACCACTGTAGCCAGGGCCACCGGGTCGCCGCCGTTATAGGCGTTGAGAAGCTGGCTGCCCAGGGGCACAAAATCGTCGGCCTGCCACACCGGCTCCAGGAAGAAGTACATAGTGCCGCCGCACACCAGGCCGTCCCGGGCGGCAATGTCTTCGTTCAGGTAGTAGTCCTTGAACTCCGGCCCGCTGCGGCGGCGCAGCATCTCCTTGGCGGCGAACCAGATATCTCCCTCCACGCAGCCGCCGCCCAGGGTGCCCACGCCGGTGCCGTCGGCCCGCACCAGCAGCATGGCGCCGGACTTCTGGGGGGTGGAGCCTTTGGTGCGGACCACCGTGGCCAGCACCACCGGCTGGCCTTCCTTCAACTGCTTGACTGCTTCCTGTATCACTTCCTTCATGGTTTGCTCACCTTGCCTGCGACTCTGGTTCCAGCTTAACAGATTTCGCCACCTCCTTCCAGGTTACGAAATCGGTGAAAACTGCCCATACCCTGTCACCGGGGCGCTGTCATCGCAAAGCTGCTTCAGGTACAATGATATTATATGCCTGTAGTTGCCATAACTTCCGTGGACCAGCGCAACGCCCGCCGCTACATCCAGGTAATGGAAGCTGCAGGGGCCACGGTGCGCCTGCTGACGCCTGGAATGGCCGGAACGCCCCAGGAACTTCTCCAGGGCGTGGGCGGGCTGCTGCTTTCCGGCGGGCCAGACGTGGACCCGGCGCTGTACGGCGAAGCGCCCGACCCTGCCGCCGGGCTGCACACCTGCCGCCCGCTGGACGGCCTGGAGTTGGCGGCGCTGCGCTACGCCCTGGACAAGGATTTGCCGGTGCTGGGCATCTGCCGGGGGATGCAGCTAATGAACGTGGCCTTTGGCGGCAAGCTGATTCAGGACCTGCCGGGCCACCGGGAGGAAAAGCAGGGCGACAAGCTGGTGTCCCAGAAGCACAGCATCTTCTTGTCGCCGGGTTCCAAGGCGGCGGCGATTATTGGCAGCGCCGGGTTCTTCCGGGTGAACAGCCGCCACCACCAGGGGCTAAAGGAGCCCCAGCGCGCGCCCCGGCTGATGAGCACGGCTTACTCGGTAGAGGACGGGTACATTGAGGGGCTGGAGAGTGTGGAGCATAGCTGGGTCATTGGCCTCCAGTGCCACCCGGAGCGGCAAGAGGAGGTGCCCCGCAGCTTTGCCAACCTGTTCCTGGCGTTGAAAGAGCGGGCGGAGGGGGTGAGGTAGTGTAGGGAAGACTGAGGAAGTGCACTTTAGGAAAGGTTGTTGGGAACAAAGTGATTTCAGTAGACGGTGGGTTCTGACAGATAAGGGAATTTTTATCTTCGGTCTTCAATAAGACAAGAAACTGCGGCGGCCAACGAAAGCTTCTTCAAGTGGGCTGCAATAATTAGTCCGATAATAGTGGGTATATTGTCCATCGTCATTTCTTTGTCCATATAACCGTCAAATGTAACCAACAGCGACCAGTACGGAGCATCTGAGTAAGGAGCCATCAATTCTTCATGATGAAAACACAGTATGAACATATCCTCCTTGATGCAGCTCAGGTCCCTATAATCGCTGGCACGACCACTAAAGTTATCGAACTTGTATTGGACCACCTGGCCTATGGCTGGAGTCCTGAGGAGTTGCACTTCCAACATCCCTATCTCACCATGGGCCAAATCTACTCCGCCCTGGCTTACTATTGGGACCACAAAGCAGAGCTAGACCAGGACATGGAACGACGCCTTCAGTTCATTGACCAGACCCGGAAAATAATCACTGCCACGCCCCTGGAAAGGCGTCTAAAGGCCAGGGGCTGACCGGTGCCCATCGCCTTGTACCTGAACCATCATGTGCCACGCGCCGTTGCTACTGGCCTGCGTTTACGGGAGGTGGATGCGATGACTGCTTGGGATGACGGCGCCGGCGAACTGGACGATCCAGCGTTACTAGACCGAGCCGGGGCACTGGGGCGTGTCCTATTCACCAGAGATGATGACTTGCTGGCTGAAGCGACCAGGCGGCAGCAGGGCGGAGTCAATTTTCATGGCGTCATTTATGCCCATCAGCTACAGGTTTCCATTGGGGTATGCATTCGAGACTTGGAGGTCATTGCCAAGGCCGGAGAAGCCGAAGATCTGATGAATGAGATTATTTTCCTGCCGCTTTAAGAGACCCGGAATTGTTGACATCGGCTCTAGGCTTCTGAGAACCCTCTGGTTACAAATCTGGATTGGTGAAAGTCCAACCACCATTACGGAGCATTTATCATGGTAACCACCACACCCGCGCCCACCAACGGACACATCCGCCCGGTGCGCATTGAAGAAGAGATGCGCACCTCCTACCTTAGCTATGCCATGAGCGTCATTGTGGCCCGGGCCCTGCCCGACGTGCGCGACGGCCTCAAGCCAGTGCAGCGGCGCATCCTCTACGCCATGCAGGAGATGGGCATCCGGCCCAACACCGCTTACAAGAAGAGCGCCCGCATCGTGGGCGAGGTGCTGGGCAAGTACCACCCCCACGGCGACGCCTCGGTGTACGACGCCCTGGTGCGCCTGGCCCAGCCTTTCTCCATGCGCTACCCCCTGATAGACGGCCAGGGCAACTACGGCAGCGTGGACGGCGACCCCCCCGCGGCCATGCGCTACACCGAAGCTCGCCTGGCCCGCATTGCCGACGAACTGCTGGCGGACATTGACCTTAACACGGTGGACTTCACCACCAACTTTGACGATTCCCTGCGGGAGCCGCTGGTGCTGCCCAGCCGCTTGCCCAACCTGCTGGTTAACGGAGCTTCGGGCATCGCCGTGGGCATGGCCACCAATATGCCACCCCACAACCTGAAGGAAATCTGCGACGCCATCTGCCACGTCATTGACCACCCCGACTGCACCACCGCCGAGCTGATGGAGTTGGTGCCCGGCCCGGACTTTCCCACCGCCGGCGTCATCCGGGGCAAAAGCGGCATCGTGGATGCTTACACCACCGGCCGGGGCCGCATCATCATGGAAGCGGTCACGGAGATTGAGGAGACCCGGAACGGGCGGCAGCAGATTATAGTCACCGAGCTGCCCTACCAGGTCAACAAAGCCTCCCTGGTGGAAAAAATCGCCCAACTGGTGCGGGACAAGCGCATTGAAGGCATCTCCGACATCCGGGACGAATCAGACCGGCAGGGGATGCGCATTGTCATCGAGCTGCGGCGGGATGCTGCCTCCAGCGTAGTGCTGCGCAACCTGTTCCGGCACACCGCCCTGCGCAGCTCCTTCAACGTCATTAACCTGGCTCTGGTCAGCGGCCAGCCCCAGGTGCTGCCCTTGAAACGGGCCATCAGCCTGTTTGTGGAGCACCGGCAGGATGTGGTGCGCCGCCGGTCTGAATTCCTGCTCCAGAAGGCCAAGGACCGGGACCACATTGTCCAGGGGTTGCTGCTGGCCCTGGACCGCATGGACGAGGTTATCCAGATAATCCGCGGGTCGGCTGACGTGGATGCCGCTCGCACCAACTTGATGGACCAGTTGCAGCTCACTCAGGTGCAGGCCCAGGCCATTCTGGATATGCAGCTCCGCCGCCTGGCCGCCCTGGAGCGGGAAAAGCTGGAAGAGGAGCATCGGGAGCTGCTCAAGACCATTGCCGAGTTGGAGGACCTGCTCTCCAGCCCCGCCAAGATTCAGGCCAAGGTCAAAGAAGAAACCCTCCAGCTCAAGAAGGACTTTGGCGATGACCGCCGCACCGTCATCCATGAACAGGAGGTGGGCCAGGAGTCTGAGGAGGACTTCATCGCCCACGACGACGTGGTGGTTACTCTGAGCCAGCGCGGTTATATCAAGCGGGTGCCTGCCGCTACCTACCGCACCCAGCACCGGGGCGGCAAGGGCGTGCGGGGCATGACTACTCGTGAGGACGACGCCCTCCGGGAACTGCTGGTGGTGGACACTCACACTACCTTGCTGTTCTTCACCAACCGGGGCCGGGTTTACCCGCTGCGCGCCTACCAGATACCAGGCGATACCTCCCGCACCTCCCGGGGCCTGTTGCTAGTCAACCTGCTGCCCCTAGCCCAGAGTGAGCAGGTGCAGACCATGATGTCCGTGAAAAGCGTCAAGGACGAAGACCTGTTAATCCTGGGCACCCGCATGGGAGAGGTCAAGGCGCTGAGGATGTCGGAACTGTCCAATATCCAGGCCAGGGGCCTCATTGTTATGGACCTGGAGGACAACGACGAACTGGTGGGCGTGGCGCTCCTGGGCCAGGCGGAGGACGTAATTATGGTCGCGGAGAGGGGCCAGTCCATCCGCTTCCCCGTCACGGACCTCACGCCCCGCTCTCGGTCGGCAGGCGGCGTCCGGGGGATGCGGCTGGAAAAGGGCGACCGGGTAGTGGCTATGGGCACGGTTACACCCGACAGCCACCTGCTGGTGGTGAGCGTTAACGGCTACGGAAAGTCCACCCCCCTGTCCCAGTACCGCCGCCAGTCCCGCAACGGCTCCGGCATCCTCACCCTGCGGGTTACGGAAAAGACTGGGCTTGTGGCCGCCGCCCAGGTAGTGACGGATGGCCCTGGACAGGAGATCTTTGTGATTTCTGCTAAGGCCCAGGTGGTGCGCATCAACCTTGACGATGTGCGCATCACTGGCCGCAACACCCAGGGAGTGATTATCTGGCGCGACCGGGAAGTGGATGATTTCGTGGCTTCCATTGCCTGCTTCCAGGAGACCCAGGAAAGCCCGGAGGCTCCAGCGGTGGAAACTGCCGCCCCAGCGCCTAAGCCTTCCGCCAATGGGCGGCGCAGGGCCGCCAAGTCCACTGATGAGGAGCAGTAGGGGCGGTTTGGAGCCTGTCCTAAATAACCGCAGCGCGCGGCCTGCCCCAAATGTTATTCTGAACTCAGGGAATAATCCAAAATCCTGGCAATTTAGACCCTTGTATCTTGGAGCTTGGGTGAGAAATGCCGTCTACCCAGCCCGCTCATGGTGAGCTTGTCGAAGGATGAGTAGCTTTTAACCTGCTCATGGTTCGACAAGCCCCGACCTGGTCGGGATCCCGATACGTCGGGACTCACCACGAGGGGGAATTGTCACACACCCTCTTATATAGGGGAGCCAGCTTCGGCATTTTGTTAGGGTTTTTAGGAGGACATCTGCGCCATGTCCCAGCCACCTGCGCGGCACCTGCGTTTTGGCCTTAGTATGCCTTTGGGCGCCGATGAGACGGCCCGCCAGGCCCGCTGGCTGGAGGAACTGGGGTATGAGTATTTCTCCGCAGGCGAGCATTTCATGCGGGGCAACCCGCCCGGCGTAACCCACGCCTCGCTGCCGCTATTGGCAGTGGCTGCCGGGGCCACGGAGCAAATCCGGGTGCTGTCCTCGGTATTGCTGGCGCCCTTTTACCACCCGGTGGTGCTGGCCAAGCTCACTTCAACCCTGGACATCGCATCTCAGGGACGGCTAACCTTAGGCGTGGGTGTGGGCGGCGAGTTCCCGGTGGAGTTTGAGGCCGCCGGACTGAATGTCAAGCAGCGGGGACGCCGCACCAACGAGTGCCTGGAAGCCATGCGCTTGTTGTGGACGCAAGAGCACGTGACTTACCAGGGCCGCCACTTTCAATTTTACGACGTGACCATCAACCCGCAGCCGGCCCAGAAGCCCAACCCGCCCATTTGGGTGGCAGGACGGCGGGACGGGGCCATGCTGCGGGCCGCCCGTTACGGCGATGGCTGGCTGCCTTACTTCTATAGCCCGGAGCGCTACCGGGACAGCGTGGCCAAAATCGGCCAGATGGCCGATGAAACCGGCCGCGACTTGTCGGACTTTCAGTGGGGCTTTTTCCCCTACATATCCATCTATCCAACCGTGGAGGAGGCTGCCGCGGTGGCGGCGGAAGCCCTGGGCGGCCGTTATTTATACGGCGGCGACTTCATCAATATCGTCAGCCCGTATTGCCTGCTGGGGCCGGTGGAACGGTGCATCGCCCGCCTGCAGGAGTATATTGACGCCGGGGCGGAGCACGTGGTGTTCAGCATTGCCTGCCCGCGGGAGGACCGGGAACGCCACGTGGAGGCCATTGCCAAGGAGATTATCCCTCACTTCCGTGGGAAAGCAGGGTAGTTTGTGCTCCCCTCACCTTAGTCCTCTCCAACAAGGAGCCTTGCCTGAATATTGCCAAGGGACAGTTCGTCGTTGCGGCGGAAGCCGGAACCCAGATATGTCCGCAGCCCCGCAAAGGGCCTGGACACCGTCTTTCGCCGGTGTGACGAGATTTGTTCGGACAGCGCCCCGACACGAGGAGAGGAAACTTTGCACCATCTCCTCTTTGTTGGGGGGGATTGGGGTGAGGGTTGCAAGCCCGTCAACTGGTCACTTTGCGACAAATACGGGAGGCCAAAGAGGTCTATGCCAGATACAAGTATCATTAAGGTGTATGGCACCAACTCGTGCTCCGACTGTGTCCGTTCCAAAGCATTCCTGGACCAGCAGAAAGTCCCCTATCAGTGGATTGACCTGGAGCAGGACACCGCCGCCCAGGAGTACGTGCGCAAGCTCAACCACGGCCGCATGATTACTCCCACCATTGTGTTTCCCGACGGCTCCTTTCTGGCGGAGCCGGGCAACGCCGAGCTGGCCCGCAAGCTAAAGAGGTAGGACGGTGCTCATCCTGTCCTCTCCCAAGAAGTGAGGGTGGCGTCGAACTTCCTCTCCCCTTGCGAGCCTTGCCCGAAAATTGCTGAGAAGGTGTTTAAAAGGATTCATTTCTTCGTGGTTCGACAGGCTCACCACGAGCGGTCCTTCAGCCGAAAGCCGCTCACCCTTGTATCTTGCCAGCGGGAGATTAGAATCAAGCGAAGGTTTCATCAGAGGCGGGGTAGACCGATTCACCCTGGGTTGGAAGACCGTAGCTCAGCATGGTCGCCCCGTCTCTATCCCAA
>VGZV01000036.1 GCA_016872385.1 SAR202 cluster bacterium
ATCAATTTCAGGTACTTGCGCCGTTCATCCACGGTCATCTTCTCTTCACTCGCCATGATTCCCTCGGTAACATTTCTAGCTGAGGGAACCATACCCCTTTGGGTAACATTTTAGGTGAGTGAATACGCAGGATAGCCACACGCCGGGAAGTGCAGTATAATAGCGGGGCTTCCGAGCGCTGGGTTGCCTGAAAAGCGTCCCTGGACTTCCATAAGTAAGTCCCCAATGGGGCGCCAATACCTGGGTTGGCTCCAGGCTTTCGCAGGTTGGCTGGTCGCATTGGTGGCAAAGCTCTGGCGACAGCAGCCAGCGGCCGCCGAACGGACCCAGGAACTACAAGTTAGGGGGTATTTATGACGACCGGGGCACAACCCATGGCGGCTGGTACGCCAATGATCCAGAGGATGATTGGCGCAGCCAAGCTGAATGTCCACACCTTTGAAGAGGTGGAGGCAGACCCCAAGGCCAATTCCCAGGCAATGATGGTGGTCATCATGGTGTCCATTGCCTCAGCCATTGGCGCAGTGTTGGCTACCGCTTTTGGCGGGGTAGGCGGCGCTGGCGAAGCGGAAAAGCTTGGCTGGCTGGTGAAAGACGTAGCATTCGGCGTTGTCCGGGGAATAGTCTGGTGGGCATTTTGGGCTTTGCTAACCTTCATCCTGGGCACTTCTGTGTTCAAGACTCAGGGCACCCACGCCAACTGGAGCCAGCTGGCCAGGACCACTGGCTTCGCTCAGTCCCCGGGAGTGTTTCAGATCCTCTTCTTCATCCCGGTCATTGGGCCACTCATTGCCATAATAACCTTGCTTTGGCAGGCAGCAGCCATGGTCATAGCGGTGCGCCAGGCGTTAGACTACACCAGCACCCTCCGGGCCGTTGGAGTAGTAGTAGTGGTTTTCTTAATAGGTATTTTCCCTCTCTACCTCATAGCTTCCGCCCTGGGCATAGCCGGCATGTCTCGATAGCCGCTACTATCGCAGAAAAGATGTGACCCCAGGGAGTTCCCTGGGGTCATGCTTTTCAAGAGCTGCTCAGGCTACTCTATTCTTCCCACTCATTCTCGCCGTCCCGGTCATCATCCTCCCGGCGATTTGAACTTTCGTCATCACTTTCACCCTCCTCGTCTTCCGCCTCCACATCGTCCTCGTAACGCACCAGGTCTTCGCCCAAGTACAAACGGTTCTCGTCCTTGCTCTTGGAGGGAAAGGAGCAGACACCGTGAAGCCGAGGGTCCCGGTAGGTTTCACGAATGATGATGGAAATGCCGCGCTCACTGACTCCGATAATCGCAGCGGTATATTTGTTCCCACCCTCAATGAGACGGATAAGCCTTTTGCCCAGCTTGGGTTCCACCTTGCCCAGATACTCTTCATCCCGCGTGAAAACCTTGATGCACTGGCCTTCGACAGTGAGGGTAACAGGGTCTCCTGGGGCTACGGTAGCGGCCACGCGCCTGCTGACTGGCTGCTGCAATACAGTAGTGCCAGACTTTCCGCTTTCTTCAATAAAAAGTTGCGGGGTGCCGCCGGGCTTGCGGCCCTGCTTGCAGGAAGTGGGGGCGCTCTCCAACTGGGCCAGGCGTGCCAAGTTCTTTTTGGCGATGGTGTTATAGGGCGCCCTGGTAATTACCTTGTCCAGCACCACACGGGCTTCCCCGTACTGGCCCAGCTCCAGCAGCGCCTTACCCAGGCGGTTCATGGAGTCCACATCATCGGCGAACTGGTCGAGAATTTCCCGGTTCACCTGCGAAGCGGCATCCCACTCGCCCTTCAAAGCCAAATCAATGGCTTCTTTAGTAAGATCTCTCTTGAGTTTCAGATTACCTGCAGTCTGCACAGATTCCATGACTACCCTTGTCCGCTATTAGCTCCATGCCGAACACCTCCTATCCGGAGGTTCAGCCTTTAGTGATCCCGGCAGGGACATTGGATTGCTTACCCATACAGTTACACCAAAATGCGGCGAGCGGTCAAGGGCAATTTAGGCCTCTTGCCACAGATTCCCCAAGGTTTCTCCATTAGTCACCCGGTTTCCACCCTCAGTTCCCACAATCCCCTCGCTCCTCGGCCGCTTCCGCCAGTCCGCCTAAGCCCATGACCCGTAGCCGCCCCGCATACTGCGCCATCGGACCCGGAACAGGTCCCAGGTCATTGCCGCAGAATCGCGCAAGGCCCGCACCCGGCTCTGGTCCCGGTAGTGCCAGTCAATGGCCACTTCCTGCACCCCCAGGCCGGCCTTGCGGGCCAAAAACAGTATCTCCACGTCGAAGGCAAACCCATCCAGGGTCTGGCGCTCAAAGAGTTGCACTGCCGCCGTCTCCCTGAAGCACTTGAACCCGCACTGGGTATCCTGAATGCCAGGCACCGCCAGCCGCCGCACCAGCCAGTTATAGGCGCGCCCCATCAGGTGACGCCGGGCGGGCTCGCCCAACCGCCGGGAGTCCGCCAGTTCCCTGGAGCCTACGGCCACATCTATTCCCTCAAGGACAGGAGGCAGGAACCGGCTCAGTTGCTCTACTGGCATGGACAGGTCGGCATCGCACAGAAACCGGTACTTGCCTGCGGCAGCCAGCATCCCAGCTTTGACCGCGCCGCCCTTGCCGCGGTGGGGCCTGGGCAACAAGCGGAATTGGGGATACCCCGCGGCATAGCCATTGACCAGAGACGCCGTACCATCGGTGCTGCCATCGTCCACTACGACCACTTCCCAAGCGTAGGTTTGGCGGCTGAGAAATTCATTTAACTGTTCCAGCGTGCCCATGATGCGGCCTGCTTCATTGTAAGCTGGCACCACCACGGAAAGAAAAGGCTGGGACAAAACAGTGCATCCTATCAGGGTTCCCGGTCTAAGTGGAAACCCTGGTGCAGGAGCCTCACCGCCTGGCGGACCTGCTCCTCTTTGATAATGCAGGAGATGCGTATCTCTGAAGTAGTAATGAGTTCGATGTTGATCCCGCCGTCGGCCAGGATGCGGAACATGCGTGAAGCGTATCCGGGGGTATTTTGCATCCCTGCGCCCACAATACTAACCGAGGCCAGGCTGGGGTCAGTGACAACTTCGGCGGCGCCAATTACCGGCAGCACCTTTTGCACCTCTTGTAGGGCGCGGGGAACGTCGCTGCGGTTCACGGTAAAGCTGATGTCGGTCATGCGCTCCATGCCGGTGTTCTGCACAATGGTGTCCACGCTAATGCCTGCCTGGGCCAGCGGCTCAAAAAGTGAAGCGGCCACCCCCGGCCGGTCCGGCACCCCCCGAACCGTTATTTTGGCGATTTTGGCCTGGTAGGCAATGCCAGTTACTTTAATCCTGTTTTCCATTTGGTGTTCGTCCGGCCCCTGGTGAATTAGGGTCCCAGGAGCATCCACAAAGGTTGAGGCTACGTAAATGGGGACCTTGTAAACTGCGCCCAATTCGATGGAGCGAGGGTGCATTTTGGCGCCGGAACTGGCCAGTTCCAGCATCTCTTGATAGCCGATTTCCAGCAGCTTGCGGGCCTCCGGCACTATTCTGGGATCGGCGGTATAGATGCCTTCCACGTCGGTATAAACTTCGCAGCGGTCGGCATGCAGGGCAGCAGCCAGCGCCACCGCAGTAGTATCGGACCCGCCTCGGCCCAGGGTCGTGACATCCTGGGCTTCGGTGATGCCCTGAAAGCCCGCCACAACAACCAGGCGGCCGCGGTCCAGTTCCTTGGTGATGCGCTGGGCATCCACTCCGTAGATGCGGGCCTTGCCGTAGGTAGTGTCGGTATGGATTCCAGCCTGAAAGCCGCTGAGGCTCACCGCGTCATACCCCATGTCCCGCAAGGCCATAGCCAGCAGGGTGCAAGACACCAGTTCTCCCGTGGACAGCAATACGTCCAATTCTCTGGGATCTGGTTCTTGCGACACGGTGTGGGCCAGCTTGATCAAGTCGTCGGTGGTATCACCCATAGCCGAGACCACGGTGACTACCTGGGCGCCGCTGTCCCGCACCCGCCCAATGCGCCGGGCCACGTTGATAATCTTTTGCGCGTCGGCCACGGAGCTGCCGCCGTACTTGTGGACTACCAGTTTCATGGCTGACCCACTACGTGGGCCCCCTCCAGCGCCGGGCGAGTTATTTTCACTTGCCCTTCTATTCCCGCCTGCCGGGCTGCCTCGGCCATTTCATAGGCCACGGTCATCTCCCGCCCATCGGTCAGCGCCAGCACGGTGGAGCCGCTGCCGGATAGGAAAACTCCCAGCGCACCAGCGTCCCTGGCCGCCTGGAACAGCAATTTCATGGCCGGAAACAAGGCTTGCCGGTAAGGCTGGTGCAGCCGGTCCTGGGTCGCAATGTTTAAATACTCCAGGCGATTGGCCGCCATGCCCAACACCAACAAGGCGGCGCGGCCCATGTTAAAAACGGCGTCCCCCCGGCTATAGCTGGCGGGCAGCACGGCCCGCGCCTCGGACGTAGCCATGCGAAATTCGGGGATGTAAACCACCGCGTGGAGCGTGGGCGGCAGGTTAACCGGCGCAGAGTATAGTTTGCGGTCTTCCGAGACGACCAGTTGCAGCCCCCCCAAGACTGCGGCGGCTACGTTGTCTGGATGGCCTTCAATAGTGGCGGCCATTTCCAGCAGTTCTTTGCCGCCAAAGGGGTTGCCGCACAGGGCATTGGCGGCTACCAGACCACTGGCAATGGCGGCGGCGCTGCTGCCCAACCCGCGCTTCAAAGGCACCACGTTGTGGCACCGCAGGTGCAATGCGGGGACTTCTACGCCTGCCTCTCCGTAAAGAAAGCTGATAGCGCGATAGACCAGGTTGCTGGCATCGCCTGGCAGCTCTCCGGCGCCTTCGCCCAACACTTCCACTAGCGGGCTTGCCGAGGGAGCTACTAATTCCAACTCATTCCAGAGGTCCAGGGCCATGCCCAGGCAATCAAACCCCGGCCCCAGGTTTGCGGTGGTGGCGGGGGCCATAACCCGAAGGGGGAAATGGAGTTCCGAATTTGGAGACAAGGGAGTCTGCACTACTTTACAGTCTGGAGGGCCAGCTTCGGATCCGGGGCTTAATTGGAAGCCGGGCAGCAGTATAACAAGCTCCGCCAGGGATAGCAAGGCGATGGTCTTGGGGGTAGTGGGTCAGTTTACTTGGGCGCCATCCGTCGCACCCCGACTCGTCGGGGTGCCCAGATAAGGATAAGGATGAGACGCACCACTGGGTTCCGGCTTACGCCGGAACGACGAAGACCAAATTGGCCCACTAACGTCTTGAGATAGGCAGGGCAATTGCATTCTCGGCTATTCGTTGGTCGAGTGGCCCCGACACCGTCGGAACGTATCGAGACCACACGGCGTGCTGATCTCTATACGTTCCAATTTCATCGGGACTACTTAATCAGCGGCGCCCCTACAGATGGATAGAACGTGCGATTGCCCTGCTGGGATAGGGGAGGCAATTAGCTTTTCGCTCTTCCGGCTTGCACCGGAATCCAGCAGTAGGCCTCAGCAACACCCGTATCTAGACACCAGCTATTCGCCGGAGTAACGAGCGGAACCACGATATACTGCCAGGGCAAATTGACCAACAGCTACTCGACAGTTACGGATTTGGCCAGGTTACGCGGCTGGTCCACATCACAGCCGCGGCGCACCGCCACGTGGTAGGCCAACAACTGTAAGGGCAAAGTGGCCAGCAAAGGAGTTAAGCGCTCCGATGCCTGGGGTATGTAGATTACCTCGTCCACCTGGCTGGCTAGCTCCTGGTCGCCTTCCGAAGCCACCGCCAGCACCATGCCATCCCGGGCCTTGACTTCTTTAATATTGTTCACCATTTTATCGTATAGTGAATCTTTAGGCGCCAGCGCCACGGTAGCCAAGCGCCGGTCAATCAAGGCAATGGGACCGTGCTTCATTTCACCCGCGGGATAGCCTTCGGCGTGGATGTAGCTTATCTCCTTGAGCTTAAGCGCACCTTCTGAAGCGATGGGGGCGTTGATTCCCCGGCCCAGGAACAACAGGTTGTGGAAAGAGTCCAGCTTTTGGGCCAGGCGTGGGTAGGGCGTGACGTCACTCAACACCTGCCCAAGAAGGTTGGGCAGACGCGCCAGATTATCCACTTCAGTAGCTGCTTGCTCCTCGCCCAGTTCGCCACGGACCTGGCCCAAATACACGGCCAGAAGGTTCAAGATAACTAGCGAAGCGATGAAAGTCTTGGAACTGGCAACTCCAATTTCAGCGCCGCAACGCATGTGCAATGTGCCTTCCGCCACCCGGGTGGCTTGGCTGCCTTCCACGTTGCAAATAGCCACCAGCCTGCCGCCGTGGTCCCTCGCTTCCTGCATGGCAGCCACGGTATCGGCCGTCTCGCCGGACTGGCCAATGGCCACCACCAGCGTATGTGGGTCAACAAAGGACCGCCGGTAACGAAATTCGGAGGCGCTTTCAGATTCGGCAGGGATCCCGGCGAGACGTTCAATCAAGTGCCGGCCCACTTGAGCTGCATGTAGGCTGGTGCCACAACCCAAAAGCAACACGCGCCGAAGACTCCTGATTTCCCGCAGTGAGAGCGGCAACTCCCGCAGTACTACCCGACCTCGTTGAAAGTCCACACGACCCCGCAGCGCGCTGGCCACTGCCTCCGGCTGTTGCATAATCTCTTTAAGCATGAAGTGCCGGTAGCCGCCTTTGTCAATCAGCACTTCCTCAGGCGAAACGGGGCGCAGTTCTTTTTGCAGCGGATGGCCGGAAAGGTCCTGATAAGCCATGCCTTTGGAGTCCACCACCACCATTTCCCCCGATTCCAGGAAACCAACCTCCACGGTTTGGCCGCCCTGTTTCAGCAGGGGCATCAATGCCGGCAAGTCGCTGCCCACAATGGCTTCCCCGTCGCGATATGCAGCCACCACGCCGCCCGCATGTCCCAACCGCATGGCGCAAATCTGGCGGGTATCGCGCAAGATGGCGGCCACCGCCTGGGATCCCCGGAGAATGCCGCCCAGTTCCTGGAAAGCCTGGACGAAACTGGCGCCGCGGTCCAATCGCTCCTCCAAAAGGTGAGCGATAACTTCCGTATCGGTCTCAGAAGTGAACCGATGCCCACGCTCTAAAAGCTGGGCCTTTAGCTCCATGAAGTTTTCCACAATGCCGTTATGCACTACCGCCACGCGGCCCTGGCAATCGGTGTGGGGATGGGCATTGGCCTCGGAAGGCCGGCCGTGGGTTGCCCAACGCGTATGTCCTAGACCAACACTACCCTGGGGAAAATCTTCAGAATTGGCCGGCGCCAGACCGGTTACCTTCCCCACCGCCCTGCGATAGTGCAAATGCCCCTTGGCATCTTGGATGGCGACGCCCGCGCTATCATAACCGCGGTACTCCAGGCGCTGTAGCCCTTGCAAAACAATGGGCCAAGCAGGCCGCGGGCCAACATATCCAACGATACCACACATACAATTCTCGCTGCGGCTCCTGGCCTAGCCTTGCGGCCGGGCAGAGATTGGGAAGTTCTGAAGGGCGCCCGCTGGACTACGGCGGTTGACGACTTCCATAATGGCCTCGCCCAACGACCGTGAGTCGTGGCGAATATAAACGCCAGAGGCTAGTACAGGCCACAAGACCACCTCTTTAACCAGCTGGCTGCACTCATCTGAATCCAATTCCACCGGCCATTGGCCTTCACTAAGGTAACGCCTCACCACACGCTCAGGCATAGGGGAACTGTTGAAAATGAGGTAGTCCAGGCATTCCCGCGTGCCTAAATATGCCTGAAGCAACTTCAAGAAGTTGGAGGCGCGGAAGCCTCCAGACTCGCCAGGTTTGGTCATCAAGTTACAAACATGGATCTTGATGGCTTTGGAGGAGTTGATAGCGTCGGCCACATCCTCTACCAGCAAATTAGGCAAGACACTGGTGTAAATATCTCCTGGTCCCAGCACTATGGCGTCAGCTTCCGCAATGGCCTCCAGCACTGGCCGGTAAACGTAGGCTTTCGGTTCCAGCCAAATATGGTCTATGCCCACATCAGGTTTTTCCTGGCGCTGGCCTATAACCGCCTCTCCCGCCAGGTTGGCGCCATCTTCCAGTCGCGCCATGAGTGTGGAGCGCGTCAGCGTTACCGGCAGCACCTTGCCTTGCACTCCTAAAAGCTGGGCCGCCGCATCTATGGCGGTAACGGTATTGCCGGTCACTTCGGTCAGCACCGTGAGCACCAAGTTGCCAAAACTGTGACCGTTAAGGCCGTCGCCGGAGCTGAACCGGTAGTCAAACAGCTGGCGCATAAGGGTGCCCCGCGCGTCTTCCGAGGCAAGGGCCATTAAGCAGCGCCGCACGTCACCAGGCGGAAGCTGCCCCATCTCTTCTCGAAGCCTCCCAGAACTGCCGCCGCTGTCGGTCATTGCCACGACTGCCGTCAAGCTGCAATCCTGGGTGCGCAAGCCCTTCAGAGTAGTATAGTTGCCTGTGCCTCCACCCACCACCACAATCTTCTTTTTTGCCATCTGCTCCTGACCAGCGCCAGTTACATTGGATGATACCAGCGCATGGTCCTATTTGCACTAAAAAAAACTATTAACTGAAGATAACTTTTTATGATGTTTTCGTCGTAAATTTTAGGTTGGCCCTCATCCGTTTCATACAACAGCAAAAGTTAAGATTCAGTATAGGTACGTCCCCTTGGCCAGTCAACCGCCTCCGGAGCCAGGATGCCCCAGGTAAAATTGAAAACTTCACCTCTGAGCGCAATCTATACTGGTAAAATGATACTGCCCTGGCTAAAAATCTGGTATAGGCGCTGGTCTATCAGGAACCTCCCAGTTACCCTGCTCCAACTAGGGAAAACACCAATAGCAGCACGATGCAGGCCAAGGGCAAACTACCAAAAACGCGAGTCCATCACCCATGGCACGGTCTTCAAGGGTGTTTGAAAAGTGTCACTATGTCATTGTGAGCGAAGCGAAGCAATCCAAATGGTCAGGACAGATTACTTGGGGGTTGTGCCCCTCGGACGGTGTACTAAATCATGATCTCAGGAGCTACCCCTCTTTCAGGAATGCCAGAATTACTTGGGCCAACTCCTGGGGTTTGTCATACCCAATATCGTGGATGGTTTCTGGGATCCAGCAGACCTGGCAACGGCGGATGGCCTGGGATGCATACTCCACCGACTCCTGGCGGCGCCGGGCGAAGTCGGTATCTTTGCGCTCCGGACGGGGGCCTGCTGGAACAAGCAGGGTTGGACATTCAATCTTTGCAAATATGGAGGAGGGCGGTTCATGCCACATGGCATGCATAACCTGGGCATGATTGTCGGGATGCAAAATGTCGTGAATCTGGCCGTTCTTGTCCTCATAAACCATAGTCTGCACAATGCGCTCAACTTCGGAGTTCCAGCAGGGGCCCAGTTGGGCCTGCAAGCGGGCCAAGAACTGGGGGCGGGTGCCCGAGACATCCCGGGGCGCCAGCCGCGCCCGGAAAGACTCCCAGGTGGTGCCGGAGCCGTTTATCCTGCGCCAATCGTTGAAGCCGCCGTCAATCATCACCAGCCGCTTGATCCGCTGGGAGTAACGCGCCGCTACATTGGACGCCACATTGCAGCCCCAGGAATGGCCCAGCACCGCCGCCCGGTCAAAGCCCAGGTGGTCCATCAACCCCACAGCATCCGTAGCCAGGCTCTGCCAGTCATACCCTGAGGTTGCCTGAGAAGTCTTGCCGTGGCCCCGCTGGTCCGGCGCAATGACTCGAAAATGCCGGGCCAGCATAGGGGCAACCAGGTCATACCAATGGCCGGAAGAGGCCAGGCCGTGCAACGCCATAACCGGCGGGCCATCACCACCCCAGTCCAAGTAGCGGACTTCCAGTTCACCTACCTTTGCCCAGCATTCTTGGGGTTTTGGCGACTCCCCCGTTGGACCGTTCACAGTAACTCTCCCTTGGCTGCCTGCCGATTTTCAGCAGGCCATGTCCGCACAAATAAGCTTTACGCTGCATCTGGGCCAATGGGTTCAAATCCGGTCTCGGCGGCCCACGCCTGTAGACCGCGCCGGAAGGCCAGCGCCCCCATGGGCGCAATCACGGCCTCCAGCGCTTCCAGTATTTCTTGGGGAGATGCACCTTCCTGCAACGCCACGCGCACGTGGGCCTGGATTTGCTCCACGTCGGCCCGCAACGCCGCCTCCACCACTATTTGCAGCAACTCTTTGGTCTTGCGATCCAGCATCCGCTGGCCGGTGTAGGTGGCTTCAATGAAGTCGCCATACTTCTTGGCCCACTCCAGGTCCGCCGCCGCCATAATCCGGTGCATCTCCAAGGTGTAGCCGCGTTTCTGGTGCATTTCCCGCAAATAGGCGCGGGCCTCATCATGGGCCATGATTTAACTCCTTCACAAGCTATAGTGGACGCAGGCCGCCGCCTGCCGGGGATTGTCCTGCTGGAACAGGTCCGGGTTGGCGTCCCGCGCCAACGTCAGGTGATAAGTAAACAGTTGCAGCGGCGCCACGTACAGCAGAGGACTCCAGATTTCTGGAACAGGGGGCAAGGCAAAAGCCTCGGTGCAAAGGCGGGCCAACTGGGTGTTCCCTTCCTCCAGTAATCCCCATACTGGTGCGCCTGCGGCTGCGGCGGCCCGGGCAATGTCTCCGGCCCGCTGGCTTCCCGGCCCCGGCGGCGCCACCAAGAGCAGCAAGCAGCGGGAGTCCACAGAGCAGAAGGGGCCGTGCAACAACTGCTCCGCCTGAATGCCCTCGCTGTCGGCGGCGCTGGTCTCCTTGATTTTCAGCGCGACTTCATAGGCGTTGGCCGTGTTAGGCCCCCAGGCCACCGAGAGGAACCTGCCCTGGGATGCAAACCGGCTCGCAGTCTGGGCAATGGCTTGCTCCCTGGCCAGCGCATCGGCCACTGCCCCGGGTATTTGGCGCAATTGCTGCAAGGTGCCGGAAGCCGCCCCAGGGCTGGCCGAGGCCTCTCCCAAACCCAGGGCTATCAACGCCAGGACCATCAACGCAGAAGTATAGCTGACGGTAAAAGCCGCCGACCGCTCTTGCTCTACGGTCTGCAACGCCATGTCCGCCGCCATAATCCTGGGGCCTGGGTTGGTTGCAGTCACCGCCACGGTATATGCGCCCCTGGCGTGGGCCAGTTCCAAGGCTTGGAAGGAGTAGGTCTTGGTGCCCCGGTGGCTAATGACAATTACCGCGTCATCCTGCCCCAACGGCGGAGGATAGGAGAAGAACTCGAAGGAATGCCAGGCGTGGACTGGCGGTGCAGCGGGGGCCAGTTGCCGGAACCAATGCTGGGCAACCAGCGCGGCGTGCCAGGAGGTGCCGATGCCTGCCAGGTGTATGGACTTGCGGTGGACCAGCAACTCAGCCAAACGGCGGGCCTCACCCGCATTGCGCCGCAACATGTCCGCCAGCGCCTCCGGCTGGCGGTGGATGGCGTCGTGCATGTAGTAGGGATGGCCCTGGCGGGCGGAAAAAGGCTGCGTCACGTGTTTGTCCCGGTCTATAGTTGCTGCTGCAAGAATTGTACCGCTTTTGTCCTGGGCCTGCACCCTTGGTCCGGCATGTTACAATTCTTGAACTCGCATTGAGCCTGTCCTCAGCCCTGGGTCAGCCTAGATATTCCTTGTTATGTTATGTAAGGAGCTTAACTACGGAATCGCCATTTCCGCCCAACTATTTCCAGCGCGAAGATGAGGCTGAGGACAACCAGTTCTACGCCTACCCACGGCTGGTGGTGCACATAGACGACCAGGCCATTGCCACCGTGTCCGAGCTGTTCCGCAGTTTAATACCGCGGGACTCGGCGGTACTGGACTTGATGAGTTCCTGGCGCTCCCACTGGCCAACGGGCCACCCCAGAAAGCGGCTGGCTGGCCTGGGCTTGAACGCGGTAGAGATGCGGGAAAACCCGGACCTGGATGAGTACGTGGTCCACGATCTGAACCAAGACCCGGCACTGCCTTTCCCGGACGACACCTTTGACGCGGTGGTGGTCACGGTGTCGGTGCAATACATGACGCGGCCTATAGAGACCTTCCAAGAGGTCAACCGCATCCTGAAACCCGGCGGGCAGTTCATTGTGACATTCTCCAACCGCATGTTTTTCAGCAAGGCGGTGCGCATCTGGCGGCAGTCCAGCGACCGGGGCCGGGCGGAACTGGTGGCCGCCTACATGGACTACGCCGGCAACTATGAGGATATCCGCGGCGGCTTTATGAACCCGGAGACCAGTCCCCCCGGCGACCCCATTTTCCTGGTGGTGGGCAAGAAGGCCGCCGCCGGAACTGGGTAGACGGCCCGTGTTGCACCCACGAAATCTGAGTAGTGTATCAATTAGCGGCTCGTCGTTCCGGCGAATGCCGGAACCCAGGAGGATCCCTAAATCACGTAGCTATCTGGTCACCCCGACAAGTCGGGGTGCGAATAGCTTAGGCTTGGGGCAAACTGATACATTACCGAAATCTGGCTAATATGGACAACCAGGACCGGGTGACGCCCGTTACACGGCTGGTTCATTCCTGGGGGCGGCACCACCAGCACAGGCAGTCCAGAGGCCCGCAGCACCCGGGCAGTTACGCTGCCCATAACCAGGCGCTGAATACCGCCACGCCCCCTGGTGCCCATCACTATCAAATCCACGTTCCGCTGCTGGGCATACTCCACAATTTTTTCGGCTGGCGAGCCTTCTCCCACGGTGAACTCCACCCGGATGCCGGCGGCAAGCAACGGCGCGGCGGCCTCAGACAAGTAGTCCCGCGCCTCAGCCAGGTTGGGGGAGAGAAAGCGGCGCGCCAGGTCCTGGGCGTACTGAGAAGCCGCCGGGTTGTCGGTCACGCCCGGGGCGTCAACCTCATCCGCCTGGTCCACCACTTGCAGCAGATGCACCACCGAACCAAAACACTGGGCCAGGGCGCGAGCGTGTTCCAGCGCCAGCGCGGAGACTTCTGAGCCGTCCAGGGGGACCAGGATTCGCTGGTACATTCAGCCACCTCATTATCAGATAAGACCAGATACCGGGCCAACCGGATTAACCGGACTAACTGAATTGTAATGGTCAAAAAGCCTTCGTTTCTCTCAATTTGCCACGGGCGCGGTGTGCAATCAGCATAAGGCAGGGATTATTATATATTTTGTGATATTCATGTCATTGGGGTGAGCATGTCCCGCAGTTTTCGGCTGGCGCTGGCCCAGATTAATCCCACGGTGGGGGATATTCAAGGCAATACCGCCAAAATTCTCGGTTACATGAACCAGGCCAGGAACGTTGGGGCTGACCTGGTGGCCTTTCCGGAACTTTCCGTCACCGGTTACCCGCCGGAAGACCTGTTGTTCAAGCCCACGTTTTTGCGGGACAACGTGGAAGCCATGCAAAAAATAGTGACAGCATCCAGGGGCATTGCCGTGGTGGTGGGCTACGTGCAAATGGAGCCGGACATCGCCAACGCCGCGGCGGTGGGCTGCGACGGCCACCTGGTGGACAGCTACCGCAAGATGTACCTGCCCAACTACGGGGTCTTTGACGAAGACCGGTACTTCCGCAGGGGCGACACCTGCCCCGTTTACATTGTTAACGGGGTCCGGGTAGGCGTCAACATTTGTGAGGATATCTGGTACCCCGTAGGCCCCATTGCCGTGCAGCGGGAGGCGGGAGCGGAAGTAATTGTCAACATCAACGCCTCGCCGTTCCATGCCGGCAAACGCGCCTACCGGGAGAAGATGATCGCCACCCGCGCCGCCGATAATGAACTGTTCGTGGCCTACCTGAACACGGTGGGAGGCCAGGATGAGTTGGTGTTTGACGGCGCCAGCCTGGTGTATGACATGACCGGCGAACTGGTAACTCGCGGCCCTGCTTTTCAGGAAGCTCTGGTGGTGATTGACCTGGACGTGGAAGGGGTATTCAGGGCACGGCTGCGGGACCCGCGCCCCCGCAAGGAAAACCCGGCCATTCTGCGGGCCATTGGCAGCTCCAAAGTTGTGGGGGTGACCTCGTTCCAGCCTGGGGAGCGCCGGAATATCGGCGGCCAGCGGCCTGCCCGCTGCCTGGAGGATGTGGAGGAAGTGTATCAGGCCCTGGTGCTGGGCACCCGCGACTACGTGCGCAAAAGCGGGTTCAGCAAGGTGCTCCTCGGCCTGTCCGGCGGTATAGACTCGGCGCTGACCGCCGCCATCGCCAGGGATGCGCTGGGACCGGAAAATGTGGTGGGCGTGACCATGCCTTCCCGGTACTCATCGCCGGGCAGCATAGGCGATTCCAAGGAACTGGCGGAAAAGCTGGGGATCCAGATGTGGACGGTGCCCATTGAACCTGCCCACGTTGCTTTTGCCGAAATGCTGGCACCCACTTTCAAGGAGACCGCGCCCAACGTGGCTGAAGAGAACGTGCAGTCGCGTATTCGCGGCAACGTTCTGATGACCATCTCCAACAAGTTTGGGTGGCTGGTGCTGACCACCGGCAACAAGAGCGAGATGGCTATGGGCTACGCCACATTGTACGGCGACATGGTGGGCGGGTTTGCGGTGATTAAAGACGTGCCCAAGACCCTGGTATACCAGCTAGCCCGCTGGCGCAATGCCCACGGCGACCCACACCCGGTCATCCCCCAGGCGAGCATTGAGAAGCCTCCCAGCGCTGAACTCAAGCCCAACCAGTTGGACCAGGACACGCTGCCGCCCTACGACGTGCTGGACCAGGTAGTCAAGGCGTATGTGGAAGAGGACTGGGGATACCAGGAGATGGTGGACAAGGGGTTTGACCCCCAGGTAGTGCGGCAGGTGATGTCCACCGTGGACCGCAACGAGTACAAGCGGCGCCAGGCCCCGCCGGGGGTGAAGATTACACCTCGCGCCTTTGGCAAGGACCGGCGGCTGCCCATTGTGAACAAATACCGCCAATTTTAGGCAGCTATAAGCCGACAGTAATCAGCAGTCAGCTATCAGAATGCCCTAAGAGGGTGTGTGACAATTCCCGCTCATGGTTCGACAATCTCACCACGAGCGGGCTAAAAGCTACTCATCCTTCGACAAGCTCAGGATGAGCGGGCTGGGTAGACGGCATTTCTCACACAGGCTCTAACACCCCAGTGTCTAGGTTTGCCATGATAGCTGACCGCCGACCCCTAAGTCGCCACTTCCACCACCATTTCTACTTCCACGCAACTGCCCCGGGGCAGCCCGCCCATGCCCACGGCGGAGCGGGCGTGGCGGCCCTGGGCGCCATACAGCTCCACCAGCAGATCGGAAGCCCCGTTGGCCACCACAAAGTGCTGGTCAAATTCGGGGTCAGCATTCACCATCACCAGCAGCTTGACCACCCGGCTGACTTTGTCCAGGTCCCCAACGGCCGCCTTGATGCTGGCCAGGCAGTTCACTGCTGCCTGCCGGGCGGCGGCGTACCCCTCCTGAACGGACACTTCCCGGCCTACCTTGCCCTTGTTCAGCACTGAACCATCGGGCATCCGAGGGAGGTGACCCGCTACAAATAGCAAGTTGCCGGTCCGCACCGTTGACACAAAGTTAGCCAGGGGCGCTGCGGGCGCCGCCAAAGTAATACCCATCTGAGAAAGTTTCTGCTCTATCGTCATAGTCCCCCTTAATGTCCTGCGTTGTCCGTCAGGAGTTGCTTTGTTCCAGGTCTTTCAGGGTTGCCGCCAAGTTCCGGCTGCTGGCTTGGGCACTGGGATGGTCCGCGCCCAGCACCCGCTGCCGGTCATCCAGAAGCTCCTGGTGCATGGGTAAAGCCTGCCGTGGCCGTCCTGAGGCACGGTAACTGTTGGCCAAGCTGCCTCGGCTGCGCATGGTATCCGGGTGATCCGGCCCCAGGACGCGCTCCCGGTCTGCCAGCACCGCGGCAAATTGCTGGATGGCTTCATCATAGTTGCCCGCCGCATAGTGGCAGTTGGCCAGGCTGCTGCGCGCCCGCAGAGTCTCCGCATGGTCCGGGCCTGCGGCCCTGGTCCATGCCGCCGCGTTGGCCTCAAAAAGCTCCCGGGCCCGGTCAAACTGCTGGCAGGCCCGGTGGGCGTGGGCCAGCTTGAACCGCGCCTGGATGGTGTCAGGGTGGTCAAGACCAAGGCTAAGCTCCAGCGCCTCCAGAGACTGCGCCAAAAGCACCAAATTGCGTCTACCGTTCAGGCTCACTTTCAGAAACCTCTGTTCATCAAAAGAAAAGCGTTAAGATTGGGGATTCCTATATCCACGACCCCAAGTCCTTAGAAGGTCTTGGCAACCTGAATCAAATTCCCTGGTAAAGTCGATCATCTGAAAAATAGGCAAAGTCCAAGAAAGCCGCAGGAATTCACATGGCACATTAAGGATAGGTACAATCTTGTCTACAAAGCGGTTCTGTTGGAGCGCGAAGAGTAGCTCTCTTTTGACCCAAATCGAGTTCACAAAGTTCGGTGAAAGGATCAACGCAAACCAATCACACCGCTGCAACGCAGCGCCAATTTCATCATGCCACTGTTGTGCCCCCAATATGTCAGTCTCACTAAACCAAGTAGCGATACCATGACGGCGCAGCGTTTCAGCGATAGAAGTGGCAATTGGCCTATCCTGACTGGAATGAGAAAGAAAGACCTCATTAGGCAGCACTGGCCCTTCCTCTCAAATGAGTATGCACGTCCTACGCTGCCTCGCGGTTAAGCATCACCTTGGCGATTTGTTGCAGTCCCTCTTCCTGAACAGGATAAGTTAGGGTCACTCCCTGGATTCGACGTAGTATCCAGGGGACCTCGTCTTCAAAGTCTTCAAAATTTCTGGCCTTTCCAACTATGAACACTGGGATCAATCGCCAATTGTAGGATTCCTCGCCCAAGGCATACTCAATCTCGCGCATACCCCAACGTGACCTCAGCCACCGTGGAGTGACAAGAACTACCATGGGCTGGCATTCTTCCAGGGCTTTCGCCACACTGGCGGCCCAGTTATCTCCTGGCAAGACATCCCGGCTGCTTTGCCACACGTCCAGGCCAGCCTTTTCAAGGGCCATGGCAACCCTTCTTGCCAATCCTTGATCCGCGTCCGAATAGCTAAGAAAGACTTTCACGGCAAAATGGCCTCAACCACAAAACCTGATTCAAGGTAACTAATAACGCAAGTTCAGCGGCCTCTCTTGAGCAGAAGCTATATTAGCAGACAGTAATCAACACTATCAAACAACTTTAATGGGTACTTCATAGGTCCAAAAGCACGTCCTTTGATTACCTCAGCTCTGCAATTACCTGCCCCATGGTAGAAGTGTCGTAGCCACCCAGGGCGTCAACGGCATTACGGAACTCCTGGTCAGCCAGCAAGTCCAGGAGAGGCCGGAGAAGCTCGCTGTCGTAGTGCAGGCGTGGAATAATCAGATCATGCTCTTCGTTCAGCATGGGCACAAAGTCCAGGTTCAAGGCGCGGGCGGCGCTGAGGATACCCATGCCGGCGTCCGCCGAACCGCCTTTAACCGCCGCCGCCACCGCAATATAGGTATAGTCTTCCCGCTTGTAGCCGTGGATGGCTGCTGGCGCCAGCCCTGCCTTACCCAGCATGTAGTCCAGCAACACCCGCGTGCCGGAACTACGCTGCCGGTTGACAAAAGTCACGTCACTGCGGCACAAGTCGTTCAGGGAATGGATGCTCTTGGGATTTCCTCGAGAAAGAATCAGCCCCTGCACGCGGCCCACCAGGCGCAACACCAGCACAGGAATACCAGGCAGATACCTGCGGATGTAGGGAATGTTGTATTGTCCAGTGGCTTCATCCAGCAAGTGGGAGCCAGCCAGGTGGGCTTCTCCCCGCGCCAGGGCCATCAGGCCGCCCAGACTACCCACGTGGGATGATGAAATGCTCAAACCCGGCCGCCGCCGGCCCAGAAAACTGGAAATCAGGTCCAGGGCCAGGTCGTGGCTTCCAATGGCGACGATAGTGCTTTCCACCTGGTCCAGGGGCCGCAGCAAATCCACAGTTACTTGCGACCCGGCGTCCAGCCCTTCAGAAAAACGGGGGATGAGCACCAGTCCATCGGCCCGCACCAGGGACATAATCACGCCCGCGCCCCGCTGGAGCGGCGTCGCCACCATGCGTCCGCCGACACGCCCCAACTTTACTCGCAGGAATTCGTCTTCGCCCAAGGGCGACAGGACTTTACGGGTAATAGCGGCGGCAATTTGCGGGCGGCGGTAAGGCGCTACCCCCAGCCACCCCTCCAGCAAGGGCTTGACCAGCAGTTCGGCAGTTAGCACAGCCGAAACAGGATAGCCGGGCAGGCCGATCACCGGCTTGTTTTTGGCCACCCCCAAGGCCACCGGGTGTCCGGGCCGGATGGCGACGCCGTGGACCAGGAGTTGCCCTAACGACTCAACCACTGACGCGGTGAAATCTTCCGAGCCGGCGGACGATCCAGCATTGATAATGACCAGGTCATGGTCCTCCAGGCAGTCCTCCACCGCCTGGCGAATTGACGCGAAGTTATCCGGAATTGGAGGAAAAGCTTTGGCCTCGCCACCCCAGTCCCGCCAGAACCAGGGAGTTGAACTCCACTATGGCGCCTGGCACAAGGGACTCGGAAGGGCCCAACTGGCCAGTGGACACCAATTCATCGCCAGTGGGGAGAATGGCGACCTTGGGCTTTCTACGTACCGCCACCTCCCGCACTCCGGCGGCGGCACAAGCCCCCAAATCCACCGGCCTCAGCAGATGCCCTTCGGGCAGCACCAGTTCAGTAGCCACAATGTCCTCCCCCAGAGGCCGGACATGCTGCCACGGGGCCACGGGCGCCATGACCTCCACCTCCCCGTCGCTGCTCTGGTGCACCTGTTCAATCATCACCACAGCGTCAAAACCAGCGGGAAGGGGGTCGCCGGTATCCACCCAAACAGCCTGGCTCCCGATAGTCAGTTGCTTGGGGGTTGTCTCCGCAGCTCCCACTGTGTCGGCAGAGCGTACAGCTACGCCATCCATGGCGGCAGCGTCGTAATGGGGTGATGAACTAACCGCCCAAATTGGCTGGGCAGTAACCCGCCCCTGGGCTTGGGACAATGGAAGCAATTCCGGCGGCGTGCGGGCCAGCGCACCTGCCACACCCAGGGCCTGGTTAAAGGTGTGAAGGGCATCCTCCAGAGGAATATCAGTGAGAAAGTAGCGGCGGTGTCCGTTATGTTGATTCATGGCTGAAAGAGTTGCACTGTTACTTCTTCGCCGGAGTATAGACCGCCCCGGTCCAGGGGGACCATTACCAGACCGTCGGCGCGCATCAGGGTGAAAATCAAGCTGGATTTGCCAAAAACCGGGTGAGCAATTTGACGCCCGTTGTCTCGCTTGAGGAGCACGGGCGCGTAGTCCTCCCGGCCCGCCGCCGAAGGAATGTTCTGGGACAACCGGGCCAGCACCGAGGGCGGCTCCGGCGGGCAGCGACAGCCGCAGAGATGATAAATGAGGGGCCGCGCCAGCAGGCTGAACACGATCATCGCAGACACAGGGTTGCCCGGCAGGCCGAGCACCGGTTTGCCCCCGGCCAGGCCCACAATGGCGGGCTTGCCGGGCCGCAGGGCCAGCCCATGCACCAGGACGCCCGGAGCACCCAAGTTCTCAATAACTTGGGCTGTGACATCGCGGACACTTACTGAACTGCCCGCCGATATTATCAGCATGTCGGCCTGGGCCAGGCCTTGCCGCGCCGCTTGTAGTTGCTGGTCGAAATTGTCTGCCGCAATGCCCAAAAGCAAGGGTATGCCGCCCGCCTGCTGCACCTGGGCCGCCAGGGTGTAGCTGTTGATGTCCCGCACCTGGCCTGGTCCAGGCTGGACTTCGGGGGGAACGATTTCGTCCCCCAGGGAAAGGATGGCAACCCTGGGCCGGCGGGCCACTGAAACTTCTGTTATTCCCAAAGCCATCAAACCGCCCAGGTCCTGGGCGCGAAGGCAGTGCCCGGCTGGCAGCACTTCCTCTCCCGTGCGCACATCCTCGCCGGGCTGAACTACATTTTCTCCGGGAGCCACCGGACGGGCCACTTCCAGAGTCGTGGCATTGGCCTGGTGAGTATGCTCCAGCATCACCACGGCATCTGCGCCATGAGCCAGCACCCCGCCCGTGTGGGCCAGCGCGGCCTCATCGTGGCTGACAGAAATCTGCGCCGCCTGACCCATGGGCACCTCTCCCCTCACCGCAAAGTAAGCGGGCAGGCCTTCGGTGGCGCCGAAAGTGTCCGCCGCCCGCAGGGAATAACCATCCACCGTGGACCGGGGAAAGGCGGGCAGGTCTTCCCTGGCCATGATGGCAGCGGCAGTGACACGTCCCAGCGCCTGAACAGTGGGCGTCTGCTCTGCCTCTCCCAAAGGGCAAAGGCGGTCCAGTAAAATTTGCAGCGCCTGCCGCGGGGGCAACACATGGAAAAACTCAGGCATGGGAGCCTCCACTGCACCCATTGGGCACGGTGAGGCACATTATATATTAGCGCGGTGCAGTGATATATCAGTGCGGCGCAACAACATCTGCCGCCTTCTGCGGACGCATCCAACGGAAGGCGCGGTGAACTTGCCGGTAACTTCGTATCACTACCCCGGCGGCCAGCGCCAGGTAGATTATGGTAATGATGTTCCTGGTTTCCGGCAGCACCATCTGTACCGCGAAAAGGACAAAGAGCACCGCAGCTCCCAACACGGACAGCCGCAAGTTCAGGAGGAGAGTTATGGCAAATACCGATTGGGCTGCGGTCAGCAGCACCTCCTCCCGCTGCCGCTCGTCCATGGGCAGGGCGCTGGGGCCGCCCAGGGCAATGCTGTAAACCAGGGGAAGAGTGGCTATAAGCAGGGTCCACTGGTTAACCTTGGAGGAGACTAATGTGCCCAGCGCAGCGGTAGCCGCCCCGCGCCAGGCAAAGAGCACTACCACCACAAACTCCGGCGCTTCAGAAGCCAGGGGCGCCAGCCACTGCACCAGCAGGAACTCGTCAATCCCCAGGTCCACCCCTGTCGCCACCAGGGCTTTGGCGAAGGGCTTGGCCACCAGCAAAATAGCCACAGCCGCAACCAGTGCCAGGACAAAAACCACCATGCGCCGGTGGAGGGGACGAAGCTCGGCAATCAAACGGGCCGGTCCTTCCAGGTCTGGCTCCTCGGCGGGCAGCCTGGCCACTCGCCAAACGTAGAATCCAAAAATGGAGACAAGGACCGCCATGTCTATCAGGGAGATGGAGCCTTTGAATGGAATGATGAAAGCATAAGCGGTAGCCGCCAGCAACGCTACCAACTCGATGCCGTGCGACTCCTCCAATTCCACCCGCCTGCGTCGGAATCGCAAAAACACCAGGAGAATTACTACCGGCCAGGCAATTCCGATGAGCAACCGGTTGGCGCCGGTCATGTTGGCCACCGCGTACCCAGCATAGGCTGGGTCCTCCGCGGCCAGCCAGGCAAAGGAGGCATCCACCACGTACTCGGGCAGAATGGCAATGAGGGCCAAAAGGGCCAGGGCTAACCCCTGGGAAAAGTCCAGCTGGACAACCTCCGCCGCCCAAGAGAGCAAGAAGGCGGCGCCCACAATAGCCACCCCATAAAGCAGCGCCTTCATTGGGTCCGCGGCTTCAAAAGCGCCCAGAACCAGGACCCCTCCAGGCACCAGTGCCAGAAACGCCACGATCATCCAGACCATATATGAACAACTTCCTCCTTGTACTACCCCCAACGCTAAAAAGCAAAAAACGAGGCCACTGCAACACGCTATATAGTTGCAATGGTCTCGCCACTAGCGCTTTTCGGCTAGCCCGCAGCCGGGGGATATACCCCGGCTTGACGACTGCTGGCCCGTTTTTACGGCTGGCTACTCCCCACTGGCAGGGATGCAAGTGTAGCAGAATCAGCCTGCACATGTAAATCATTCTGGATCACAGGTAGTGTATCAATTAGCCCTTCGTCATTCCGGCGGAAGCCGGAATCCAGTGGAGAACTGTATCTATTCTTTATCTGGACACTGGCTTCCGCCGGTGTGACGAGTTGAGTTCTTAAGCAAATTGATACACTACTGGAGCACAGGTAGTGGGTCAGTTTGCTTGGGCGCCATCCGTCGCACCCCGACTCGTCGGGGTGCCCAGATAAGAATATGGATGAGAAGCACCACTAGGTTCCGGCTTACGCCGGAACGACGAAGACCAAATTGACCCTCTACGGGAGAACAGTCAGCGTAATAACAACTACTGTTTTACGCATTGGAGCATGAACTATTATGCCCGTTTACGCCTCACCTCGGTCCTCTCCCACAGGAGGCTCGGAAGCCATGCCCGCCCTCGCCCTCAGTGGAAGAGAGTTGGGGTGAGGACGATTATGCCCTACATCGGCGGGAGACTGCCCGTCTGTTCTGACCCTTGGGCACGGCCGAAGCTGAACACTTCCTTGCCCCGACGCCACATGTCAACAACACGGCCCCGGTCCAGCACCAGGATTAGCGCCGCCAGCGCCAAGAATAACAAGGAAAATAACATCCTGTGCTGCGGGTCAGTAAAGAACAGGTGGGCCACAAACAACCCCAGCAAGCCCAGCGCGCCGTACAGTGGGATGCGCATCCTGGCCAGCAGCACAATGGCGAACAGCGACATGGCTCCGGTGAGCAGGAACTCCACGGTCTGCTGATGGTCCAGCGGAAAGCTGTGGGCTTCGCCAAAGGAAAAGCTGAACAAGATGGGCATAGAGCCGATGAGCAGAGTTAGCTGGCTGACTTCGGAAGACACCAGCGCAGTCATACCGGCCAGCGGATTGCCCCGCAGGGTCAGCAGCAACGCAATCACCAGCTCCGGCGACTCTGAAGCCAGGGGGGCCAGCCACTGAATCAGTGTGAACTCCGGGATGCCGAATTTCAGACCGGTGTCCACCAGTCCTTCCACAAAGGGCTCCGCCGCAGCAAAAATGACCCCGGCGGCATAGACTACCAGAAAAATGGTTACGGCGATTTGCGGCCTCCGCGGCAGGGCGCCGATGGCTGCAGAAGGCCCCACGAGCTCGGGCTCTTCGCTAGGCTGGCGGGAGCTGGCCCACAGGTAAAACAGGTACATAGCCACCAGCACACCCGACAGAATCAGGCTTAATTCATGGAAAAAGTAGAGCAGGAAGGTCAACACTGTAGCTATGGTGAGGATGGTGAACTCCAGGGACATGGCCCTGCCCATAACCAGATCCCGGCGGTTGCGCATCCAAAAGAACAAGGCGACAAGAGACCAGCCCAACCCAATGAGCAGCCGGTTTGCCCCGGTGACATTGGCGGCAGCCCGGGCTACCTCCGGGACAAGTTCAGGGTTGGCTCCCTCCGTCCAAGCCGCTCCAGCGTCCAGGGCCAGCACCGCTTCAATGGCGTATTCCGGCAGGATGGCGATGAGCGCCAGAATGGCGATGGCCAGCGCGGCGCTGATATGCAGCTGAGCCACTTCCAGGGCCCAGGAAAGCAGGAAGGCTGCACCCAATATGCCCAGGCCGCACAGCAGGGCGGTAAGTTCTGGGTTTATGTGGTGGCCGGATAAGCGTAGAACCAGGGCTGGAATACCGGCGGCTGCGGCAACGAACAACAGCAGCCACGAATTGGTTGAGCGATGGGCATGGTGGTGTCCGCCATGAGATTCCGGTTGCGCTTGATGTGCCACAAACCTCTCCTGACAGGTTACGCCGGCCGCCGGCCCGTACACAGGTTCGTCCCGTCGCACATGGCAGCGGCCTGAACTCGATTCCCCATTCAAAGTGGTGTTGGAAGTCGTGCCATAGTGTACCAGCCGCCAAGGACGCCAGCAACTTTAACCCCGAATTTATTCCCATGCTCACAAAGCGGCGGTTCCCCTCGCCCAAACAGTTGTCCGGTGGTACAATCGGCGGCGACGGCTGGCATCATCAGCCCCAATTATTTCCGGCAGAGGAGTAAATGGCCAAGTCTGACCTGGCGCAACATGGAACCGCGGTCCCAAGCACTGAAACTGCCTCTTCGCCCTCTGCCGCGGTGGAAACCAAACGGGGCGGATTCAAGACATTTTCCTCCCTGCAAAATAACAAGGATTACCGGTATTTGTTCACCGGCAACCTGTTTGCCAATGCCGCCCAATGGCTGCAACTGCTTACTGTGGGATGGCTGGTACTCGAGGTCAGCGGCGGCTCAGCCCTGCACGCGGGGGCGGTGGTGGGCCTGCGGTCATTACCAGCACTGATACTGGGGCCCTGGGCAGGCGTGCTGGCGGACCGCTGGGACCGGCGCAAGATCGCCATGCTGACCCAAGTAGGCATGGCGGTGGCGGCCAGTCTGTTTGCGGTGGTAGTGGCCACCGGAGACATTACCGTATGGCACGCCTACGTTTACATGGCGGTCAGCGGCATTGGATTCACCATCAAGCAGCCGGTGCGGCAAGCCCTCATTGCCAATACAGTAAAGAAGCCGGACATGGCCAACGCCCTGGCGTTGAACGCCATGACCGTGACCTCCATGCGTCTGGTAGGCCCACTAATCGGCGGCATCCTTATCGCCACCGCTGGCTTCAAATGGAACTTCGTCTTTGAAGCCAGCCTTTACATCGTCATGGTGCTGTTGCTGCTGCCCATGCACACCCCCTACCGGGAAGCGGGCGCCAACCGGAAGGCTTCCGGGTGGTCCAACATGGTGGAAGGCTTGCGGTACATTGCCAAAGACCGGGTTATGCTGCGCCTTAATCTGCTGAACTTTGTGCGGGCGGCGGCCTTTGGCACCGTGCCGCTGATTCTGCCAGCCTACGTTAAGGACGCTCTGGGCGGCGGCACCAATGCCGGTACAGCCATGTTAACCATCATGGGCGTGGGCGGTCTCACCGCCACCGTAATCATTGCATCCTGGGGCTTCTTCACCAAAAAGGGCATGGTGGGCCTGATCACGCTGACGGCCGGGTCGGCCTGCATCCTGGGATTGGGGCTCTCCCACTGGTTGTGGCTGTCTATGGTATTTATCACCTTGCAGGGCTTTTGCCAGACCCATTTTATCGTCAGCAACCAGACGCTGATTCAGACTCTGGTTCCCGACTCCTTGCGCGGCCGGGTATCCAGCGTGTGGAGCTATGAACAGGGCTTGACTCCCTTGTTCGTATTTCTCATCAGCCTGCTGGCCGAATACCAGGGCATGGGCCTGGGCATGACTGTCCTGGGGGCATCGGCATTGGCCTTGAGCGTGTTCTTCTTTCTGCGGTTTACTGACAACCGGACGCTGGATTGAGCGCTTTGTAGGGTAATGGTTCAGTTTGCCATCGTAGGAAATAAGAGAGCCATTCGTCACCCCAGCGAGTCGGGGTCCAGGAATGCTCCAGATTGACGTGCTTTACTGGATTCCAGCGTGCGCCGGAATGACGAGACCCCAAATGAACCAGTACCATTTGTAGGGGCGCTGCTTGCCGCTGTCATGAATGCGCCATCAGGGCGCAGCAAGCGGCACTCCTATGCAATTGTCAGCTCAATTCAGTGTAACCCCTTCCGATTGGCAATCCTGCGGCATCGCGCAGGACATGCCTCACCCCGAACTTATCCGAGGGCGGCCAGTGGCCTTCACTTCGTAATCTTCAGCACCCGCTTGGCGTTGCCCAACAACACCTTTTCCACCACGTGGTCGCGGATTTGCAGATTCTGGAAGTCCGCCAGCCAGCGGTCAGGCTGGATGAAGGGGTAGTCCGAGCCGAACATTACCTTGTCCTGCAGGCGAGTGTTGGCCTCCCGAATCAGCGCCTCTGGGATGAATCGGGGCGACCAGCCCGACAGGTCCAGGAAGACGTTGGCTTTGTGTAGCGCCACCGCAATCTGCTCGTCAACCCAGGGCCAGGCCGGGTGGGCCATAATTACCGTTAAGTTAGGGAAATCCGCTGCCACGTCGTCAATGCACGGGATAGGCGCGCTGTATTTCAGCTTCAGTCCCGCGCCGCCGGGCAGGCCAGAACCCGCCCCCGCATAGCCGGAGTGGAACAATACCGGGATGCCCAGGCCGGCGCAGGCTTCGTACAGAGGGTAAAACCGCTGGTCGTTGGGGAAGAAGGCCTGGTGTACCGGATGCAACTTCAACCCCCGCAGTCCCAGCTCCTTCACCGACCGCTCCACCTCCAGCACCGCCGCTTTGCCCAGCCACGGGTCCACGGAAGCAAAGCCCAGGAACTGGTCCGGGTACTGGCGCACGATGCCCGCCACGTAGTCGTTGGTGTCCGGCGCTTCCCCGGTGTTGGTGCGGGTATCCACGGAAAAGATGACCCCCAGCAGGTCCAGCTCCCGGTATTTGGCGGCCATCTCTGCGGCGTCCTTGGGCGGCGGAGGCGCGCGGAAATACTTCAGCAACTGCTCTTCAATCTCGATGGGCGGCAACCCCGGCTGCCGGGGCACGTGGATGTGCATATCTATGGCGCGCATGGCAGTTTCCTCCCTGGGGCGGCGCGATTGACTGGTAGGGGCGAGGCATGCCTCGCCCCCACACCGCTGATACCGCCAGCCCAAACACCAATGCTATAATGCTGGGGCATTGTAGCACCCCCAAAGGAGCACTGACCATGAATATCGGATTTATCGGCGTAGGCAACATGGGCAACCCCATGGCCACCAACCTGATTAAAGCCGGGCACAAACTGACCGTCCATGACCTGCGCCGGGAGGCCGCCACCAACCTGCTGGAAATGGGGGCCAACTGGGCCAACAATCCCAAGGAGACCGTGCCGGGCAACGAGGTGGTCTTCACTTCCCTGACCCTGCCCCGGGTGGTGGAGGCCGTAGCCCTGGGCGAGAACGGCATTCTGGAAGGCTGCAAGCGCGGCAGCATTTACGTGGACCTGTCCACCAACTCGCCCACCACCATCCGGCGCATCCATGAGCAGTTTGCCAAGAAGGGCGTTATTGTGCTGGACGCCCCGGTCAGCGGCGGCGTGTACGGCGCGGCGGCGGGCACCCTGGCGGTGATGGTGGGCGGCGACGAGAAGGTGTACCAGCGCATCAAACCCGCCCTGGACGCCATTGGCCGCCACGTGGTCTATTGCGGCCCCATCGGCAGCGGCATGGTGTGCAAGATTTGCAACAACCTGGTAAGCATGGGCACCGGCGTACTACTGGCTGAAGCCCTGACCCTGGGCGTCAAGGCAGGCGTGGACCTGGGCACCCTGGCCGACGTGATTGCCAACAGCTCCGGCGGCTGCAAGCGCATCACCGAGAAGTTCCCACGCTTCCTGTTCAAGGGCAACTTTGAGCCGGGCTTCGCCACCGCCCTGGCCGCCAAGGACGTGCGCCTGGCCACGGATTTGGGCCGCGAGTATGGCATCCCAATGGAAGTTTCCAATCTTATTGACCAGCGCCACGTGGAAGCCCTGCACCGGGGCTGGGGCGACCTGGACTCGGACGCGGTGGCCCAGATTCAGGAGGAGAAGGCGGGAGTGCAGCTGCGATTAGTATAAGTGCCTGAGTCGAGTAGCCAACGACATTGACCGCTCACCCCTTCGGCTGGCTCACCACGATCGGTAATTGCCACACAGGATTTAAGTTTTCAGGCGTCAGCCATCAGCTATCAGCAGTAAGTAGTCAGGCCCCATCCCCAGTGCGCAGGAGGGAACCGATAACTGATGGCTGACGCCTGATAGGTGATTTGCGAGGTAACCTATGACCACCCAGACTCCCCGTTCCAGCCACTCGGAACCCGACGACGCCATAGAAGTTATTGAGGAGTGCTACCGCCTGGGCTGGAGCGACGGCCTGCCGGTGGTGCCCCCGGTGGAGTACAAGGTGCGGGAGATGCTCCAGCTCAACGGCATGACCGGCGAGGAGGAGCTGCTTTCCCTGGAGATGCGCCGCCGGGTGCTCACTTCTGAGAACGCCGCCGCCAATGCCGTCATGGCGGGCTGCCTGCCCGAGTATTTCCCCGTCCTGGTGGCCACCCTGCGGGCGCTGGACGAGGAGAAGAACTTCGTCCACATGGCCTCGGCCTCCACCAGTTCGCCCAGCATCCTCACGGTGGTCAACGGCCCCATCCGCCACCAGATTAACCTTAACTCCAGGGACGGCCTGCTGGGTCCCGGCTGGCGGGCCAACGCCACCCTGGGGCGCGCCGTGCGCCTGTGCTTTATGAACGGCTTCGACGCCCGGCCCGGCACCCTGGACCGGGGCACCCTGGGCAACCCCACTAAATACACCTTCTGCATCGCCGACAATGAGGAGGACTCGCCCTGGGGCGCCCTGCACGTCAGCCGGGGCTTCCAGCCCCAGGATAGCTGCGTCA
>VGZV01000037.1 GCA_016872385.1 SAR202 cluster bacterium
TACTCTTCCACGCTGCCTCGGGTCATCATGTCTACCTCCCCTTCGGTAACACGCATTTTGAGGCAACGTATCCTCCTTAGGTAACTTTTATTGTGAGTCAATTCGGAGAGTTGCATCAACTCCCAACTTGTGCTAAAATATTTACTGATTGATATCAGGTATCATTGAATGACTATGGTGCGTAAACGCGGCAGTCCCCTGGCAGAACAGTTGCTGGAAACCCTGGAAGACCGGGGCTACCGGGATACCCTCCCGCGCCGCGCCGTGGTCCAGGCCATCGCCGAGCGGGAGCGCCACTTTACCGCTGAAGAACTGCACGAACAGCTCCCCAGCGTGGGCCGCGCCACCATCTTCCGCTCCCTCAAACTGCTGGTGGAGTCGGGCATGTTGTGCCGGGTGTTGCTGGAGGATGGCAACCTGCACTACCAGCTCAGCCACCGCGGCCACCACCATCACCTGCTGTGCGTCCAGTGCGGCAACTCGGAAGACCTGGTGGGCTGCGACATCGAGGACCAGCTCAGGCAGGTGGCTGCCGCCCGCAGGTTCCAGGTCAGCGGCCACTGGCTGGAGGTTTACGGCCGCTGCCAGAGTTGCCAGGCCTTGCAGCAGCCCGCCTGAAACCAATCTCTTTTTTGGAATCAATTGATACTAACTATCAGTTATATACAATAATGATACCAGGTATTAAAAGCTTCCTGAAAGCAAGACTGAACCTGCTGGCAGGGCAATGGCATGTCAACGCTAATTGGCCTCAGGAGTTGAACATGGCTCAAGACATACACCGGCAAAATCCCCACACCCCCCCTCTGCAAAGGGGGGCCTGGAGGGATTTCCGTTTCGGCGTCAAACAAGGTGGGATTGCCCTAATTCTGCTGGCCGTCCTGGGACTGGCTTGCGGCCCCTCCGCCGGCCCGGAAACGCGCCTCCCAGTGGTGGCCACTACCAGCATTTTGGGCGACATGGCTAAGAACGTGGGAGGCAACCTGGTGGAAGTGCAGGTGCTCATCCCGCCGGGCACAGACGTCCACAGCTACCAGAGCCGCCCGGAAGACAGCATCGCCATCAGCAAGGCGCGGCTCATCGTCTCCAACGGCCGCGGCCTGGACGCCTTCCTGGACGCCACTCTGGCCAGCACGCGCCAGGCCAGCGCCATTCACGTGGTGGCTTCCCAGGGACTGGAAGCCCTGCCGGTAATGGAACTGGAGATCCCCAGCGCCTCAGGGACAGAGGAAGGCCAAGAGCGCCACGAAGAACCGGAACACCTGGAGGGGGACCCCCACCACTGGCAAGACCCCTTGCAGGCTATCCACTACGTGGAGCAAATCCGCCATGGCCTGTCCCAGGCCGACCCTGCCAACGCCTCCCTATACCAGGCCAACGCCGCTGCCTATATCCAGCAGTTGCGTCAACTGGACTCGGAGATCGCGGGCATCCTGGAGCAGGTGCCGCCCCAGCGCCGTCATCTGGTTACTTTCCACGACGCCTTTGGGCACTTTGGCCGCCGCTACGGCTGGCAAGTCTCTGCCTTTGTGCCCCACAGTGCGGGCGATGTTACGCCTGAAAGCATCGTCCACATCCTGGACATCATCAAGGCAGACAACGTCCCTGCCATATTTACCGAGCCTCAGTACCTCCAAAAGGCGGTGGAACAGACCGCCCGCGACGCGGGCGTTAAAGTGGGTGCCATTTACTCCGATACTCTGGACTCCCGCGTACCAACCTACATAGACATGATGCGGTTCAACGCCCGCAGCCTGGCAGACAACCTGCGGTGACACCGCTCAAGGAAATTATGTCATCTGTTAACGGCGTAAAGCCGCCCGCGCTGCAAATAGAGGGTCTCTGGACCGGATACAACCGCCAGCCGGTGCTGGAGGACGTGTCCTTTCAGGTGGCGGTGGGAGACATTGTGGGCGTCATCGGCCCCAACGGCTCCGGTAAGTCCACCCTGCTCAAGTGCATTTTGGGCCTGGTCAAGCCCTGGCGCGGCCAGATACTGGTGCTGGGCCGTCCCTCCAGTGAACAGCGCCGGCTGCTGGGCTACATGCCCCAGGTGGAGCGGGTGGACTGGGACTTTCCCGTAACCGTGGGCGACGTGGCCCTCATGGGACGGGCCGCCCGGCGCGGCCTGCTGCGCCGCACCACCGCCGAAGACCGGGAGGCCGCCAGCCACGCCCTGGAACAGGTGGGCATGTTTCCCTTGCGACAGCGTCTCATCGGCGAGCTTTCCGGCGGGCAGCGGCGGCGGGCCCTGCTAGCCCGCGCCCTGGCCAGCAATCCCGCAGTGGTGCTCCTGGACGAACCCATGGCCGGTCTGGACGCCACGTCCCAGCACCACCTTCTGGACATCATCGGCGAGCTTTCCGCCCACGGGGCCACGGTGATCCTCAGCACCCATGACCTGTCCTGCGTCTCCAGCCGGTGCCGGCACGCTGCCTGCCTCAACCGCCGCCTGGTGGCCTTTGGAAAGCCGGAGGATGTGCTGAATGAGCAGGTGCTGAACGAGACTTTTGGCACCCACCTGCTGCTGGTCCACGGCGACGGCCAGGCCTACGCATACCGGCACCACTCCCACGAGTCAGACCAGCCAGCCTCCCCAGTGCCGGCAGGCGGCAAGGAGCGGACCAGATGAAGCTGTGCCCTTACTATCACCTTTCTGGGGGCCCACATGCTGGATAGTCTGTTGCAACCCCTGGACTACGGCTTCATGCAGCGGGCGCTGCTGGCCGCCAGCCTGGCGGGCATTGCCTGCGCCGTAATTGGGGCCTTTGTGGTGCTGAAAGGCATGGCCTTCATGGGCGAGGCCGTGGCCCACTCCTCCCTGGTAGGCATGGCAGTGGCTTACCTTTCCGGCGGCAACGTTTTCTGGGGCGCCCTGGCCTGGGCCGTGTCCGCTTCCCTGGGCATTACCTATATCAGCCGCCGGGCCAACCTGCGCCTGGACACTGCCATCGGCATTATCATTGCCGGAGGCTTTGCCCTGGGCGTGGTGCTGGTGAGCCAGGCCGTCAACTACACCGCCGACCTCTTTGGCTTCCTCTTTGGCAACGTGCTGGCCGCATCCTGGGGCGAAGTAGCCCTTTCCGGAGGCGCAGCTTTGGCCGTGGTGGTGGTGGTCTTTGCTCTCTACAAAGAGTTGCTTTTTGCCGCCTACGACTCCGATATGGCGGAGGCCTCCGGGGTGCCGGTGCGCTTTGTCGAGTACCTGCTGCCCGCTCTGGTGGCCGTTACCGCAGTGGTAGCCCTCAAAACCGTGGGCATTATGCTGGTGCTGGCCTTGCTGGTCACGCCGCCCGCCACCGCCACCCTGCTGGCCCGCCGTCTCCCGGCCATCCTGGCCCTCAGCGTGGCGGTTGCACTGGCCGCCGTGATTGCTGGACTCTACCTGTCCTTTTACGCCAACTTGCCCACCGGCCCCAGCATAGTGCTGGTGGCCACCGGGTTCTTTTTGCTGGCGTTCTTCTTTGCGCCGGTCAAGGGCCTGGCCTGGCGGGGCATGGCCGGAGCATCAAAAACTACTGGAGACCCCGCTTGAAGCCTATCCGGTTGACCCTTGATTTAACGGCTAATCACCCTCACCCCAACTCTCTCCCATCGGGGGGTCTTGCCTCAAAACCCAATCGTCGCACCCCGACTCGTCGGGGTGCCCAGGCCCCAGGATGGCTCAATCCAGATATGGGTTCCGGCTTTCGCCGGAACAACGAAAGTGCATTCAGGGACTTTTGAGGCAACGCCCCCATAGAGGAGAGGGTGCCAGGACTTCCTCCCCCCTTGCGGGAGAGGACCGAGGTGAGGGGTAAAGGCGCCGCATAGATCAGGCTTGAATGCAAGGGACAGCAATGGCGGCAGAGGGCCAAAAGCCGCAGAGGGATTGGACTGATTCCTATTACCCCGGCGGTCTCCGCCCTCTCGGCAGTGAGTTATTGGGATAAGCTCTTACAGCCTGTGTGAGAAATGCCGTCTACCCAGCCCGCTCATCCTGAGCTTGTCGAAGGATGAGTAGCTTTTAGCCCGCTCATGGTTCGACAGGCCGGCCACGAGCGGAATTCCCACACACGCCCTTAGCCCGCACCGGCGGCTTCAGTCCTGGCCCGAGGCGGCAGTTCTGGCGGCTTTACCAGAAAAATCAGGGCAGCCCCCACCAGGTGCAGGCCCAAAAGCAAACCCAGCAGCAACCCGTAGCTTCCGGAAATGTCCCGGGTCAGGGCGCTCAACGTTGGCCCAAAGCCCAGGGCGGTGGTCTGAATTGGCCCCAGCGCGCCGCTAATGGTCCCGTAGGAGTTCCGGCCAAAGAACTGGGCCAGCAGCATGTGTTCCAGGGTGCCCAGGGGACCATTGACCAGGCCCCACAGCAAGGCATAAGCAAAGGCCAGGTACAAAGTGAAACCAGGGGCCACGTAGCGCAGGAGAAACAGATAAGCCACCATCACCGACGCCATGCACAGCGCAGCCACCAGGCACCGGCGGGGCGTAAACCGGTTGGCCAGGAACCCCCATCCCAAATTGGCAATGGTCAAGATGGTGCCAAAGCTCAGCACTCCCGCCGCCTGCACCCGGGAAAGGCTCGCCTCCTCCACCAGGTAGGGCACCAGGCTAAACCCAATGGAGGAGGATGTCATTGTGCCCAGGGCTGCGGTCATGGTGATAAACCAGAAGGTGCGGGTGCGCAGGGCCTCTTTGGCGCTCCAACTAAACTCCTGGCCCTCACCCGCGCTGGAAGCCCAGCCGCGCCTGCCGTGCCGGCCCGCCGGGGCGGTTCCAGCGTCCGCCGGCGCTGCCTTGGCCCCGTCAGGCAGCAGGCCCATGTCCTCTGGCCGCCGCCGCATTAGCAGGATCAAGGGAATAATCATTGCCAGGCCCACCAGCCCCAGCCAACGGTACGCCGTGCGCCAGTCGTAGTACAGGGCCACCAACGCCACTAGCTGAATTACCACCGCGCCGCCAATGGGCCGTGCCTCAGATACCAGGGATAGGGCGATATTGCGGTGGCGGCGGAAGAAGTTGACCGCCAGGGTGCGCGGCACCACCCCAATCATCACCGGGTTGCTGATGGAGCGGCCAATGACGTAGGCAATCCAGAACTGCCAGATGGCAAAGCTGTCGCTTATCCAGATAAGCGATACCCCCGCTGCGGCTGCACCGACAGGCATCAGCCATCGCGGGCCGTGCCGGTCCGCCAGGCGGCCAAACACGGGCGTCAGCGCCGCCGAGACCCAGGTGCCCACGCTGACCGCGATGGCAATCTGGCTGCGGTGCCAACCGGTGTCCTCCAGGATGTAGCTTTGCACGCCGCCAATGACCACCTGGGTCAAGCCGGTGGCCGGAAACGTGGCGGAAAAGGACAGGCCCAGCAGCAGCCAGCCGTAATAAAAAGGCGTTTGGGGCCGCCAGGCCAGTAACTTTTTCAGCAGGATGTGCCTCCATCTTGGGCTAGAGCTGCGCCAGGCAACGCCAAGGCTCGTTTCATTCTCGGCAAGGCTGTAGGGGCGTTGCTTGCTGCGCCCTGTCCCCTAACTGGGGCTCGGCAGGCCGTGCCCCGGCGTACCCATTCAAAATGCCGCAACCCTTGGGGGAACCCCCAACCCAGGGGCGGGAGTATGTTATCATATCTCCGCCCTTGCCACGCGACCTTTTTTATTGCATGGGGAGCTGAACAGACCATGGAACTGGCCGAAGTCCGGCACATTGCCGCCCTGGTGCGCATTGCCCTTACGGACGAGGAAGCAGAGAGCTTCCGCCAGCAGCTTTCCAGCATTCTGGAGCAGTTTGAGTTTCTGCGGCAGCTGGATACCAGCGGCGTTCCCGCCACCGGCCACGCCGTGGACCTGGGCACCGTGCTGCGGGACGACGTGGCCCAGGACTCTCTGACCCCGGAACAGGTGCTGAGCAACGCCCCGCGCCGGGAGGGGGAGTTTTTCCGCGTGAAGGCCGTGCTGGAGGAGTAGGCGCATGGCCGGGCTATGGCATTTGTCGGTGCGCGAGGCGGGTCTCCGGCTCCAGCGCCGGGAGATTAGCTCCGTAGAACTGACCCAGGATTGCCTGGAGCGCGTCCAGCAGGTGGAAAGCCGCCTCCACGCCTTCATCACCATCACCCCTGAGCAGGCCCTGCGCCAGGCCCAGGCCGCCGACCAGCGCATTGCCACTGGCCAGACCTGCCCCCTTACCGGCATCCCCTTACAGGTCAAGGACTTGATTAGCACCGCAGGCATCCGTACAACTTGCGCCTCGCGGATGCTGGAAAACTACGTGCCAGTGTACAACGCCACCGTAGTGGACAAGCTTCTGGACCAGGGCGCAGTGGTGCTGGGCAAAGGCAACATGGACGAGTTCGGCATGGGGTCGTCCACGGAAAACTCCGCCTTTGCCCCCACCCACAACCCCTGGAACACCAAAAGAGTCCCCGGCGGCAGCAGCGGCGGCTCGGCGGCAGCCGTGGCGGCGGGCCTGGTCCCCTTCGCCCTGGGGTCGGACACCGGCGGCAGCGTGCGCCAGCCCGCCGCTCTGTGCGGCGTGGTGGGCCTCAAGCCTACCTACGGGCTGGTTAGCCGCTACGGGCTGGTGGCCTTCGCCTCCTCCTTGGACCAGATCGGCCCCCTGGCCCGCGACGCCTACGACTGTGCTCTGGTTCTGAACGGCATCTGCGGCCACGATCCTCGGGACTCTACGTCCCTGCCCCAGCCTGCCACTGATTACACCAGCGGGCTGGAGCAGGAGCTCCGCGGGCTGCGCCTGGGCGTCCCGGAGGAGTATTTCACCCCAGCCATGCAGCCGGGGGTGCGGCAGGCAGTAGAGGCAGGGATAAAAGCGCTGGAAGGCTTGGGGGCCACGGTGCAGCCCGTCTCTCTGCCCACCACCAAGTACGCCCTGGCCTGCTACTACATCATTGCGCCTTCGGAGTGCTCAGCCAACCTGGCCCGCTACGACGGCGTCAAGTACGGCTACTCGTTCCAGGACACCAGCAATATGTGGGAGGCTATGGAGAAAACCCGCCAGGGCGGGTTTGGGCCAGAGGTGAAGCGGCGCATCATGCTGGGGGCCTACGCCCTGTCCTCAGGTTATTACGACGCCTACTACCTGAAAGCCCAGCAGGTGCGGACGCTGATTCGCCAGGACTTTGCCCGGGTCTTCCAGCAGGTGGATGCTCTGGTGGCGCCTACCTCGCCGGTAGTGGCCTTTCCCCTGGGGGACAAGACCGCCGACCCGGTACAGATGTACCTGATAGACGTTTGCACCCTGCCGGTGAACATTGCCGGGCTGCCCGCCCTGTCGGCGCCCTGCGGCTTCTCAGAGGGATTGCCCGTGGGGATGCAGCTCATTGGCCCCCACCTGTCGGAAGCCACCCTGCTGCGCATCGGCCACGCCTACCAGCAGGCCACGGACTGGCATTTGAGAAGGCCGGAGATTTAAGGGTATTCTGTCTTGTGGAATTTGCGGATGCTATTTTGAAGATGACTGGCGAGAGTTAAGGGTGACTCCCTCGAGATTCGTCCTGGAGTTCCACCACATCAAACGTACCGAACCGTGATTGGAGCCTTTCCCTCAAGGTTCTTACCCATAAAAGGGCCTCGGCCTGAGACATCTTCTTTCCAGCATCAGCCTGGGCAATCCCGCAGTCTATCTTGTAGAGAAGATAGAGCCGTTCCATGGCGTCCTCAACCGTGGCGTTATCAGGAAGCTCTTGGATGGCCTTAACTATTTGCTCCTTGGTAGTCATGACTCACTTTCTTCCTCTGCTGTTCAGTCAAGTCTAGCAGCCCCCGCTCCAGGGCGTCTATTTCCGCCAGCTGCACCAACGCCAGATTCCAAGCTAACGATGCTCTTAGCTTTGCTGACGTTCAAGAAGCACCTCCGCCTCAGCCCAGGCAGCATTGCGGTAAGGCACATCGCCGCGGAAGACCACGCCGGGCACTGGGTATGTAGTGGCGTTGGCCGAAATCCCCCCAACCCCCTTTGAGAAAGGGGGGCTTGAGTAACTCCCCCCCTTTGCAAAGGGGGGTCAGGGGGGATTTCTAACTCATCACCCCCGCTCGCCCTGAGCCTGTCGAAGGGCGCCAGGCGCCACTTTCTGCGCCACCAGGCCCCAGGCAGGCACCTTGAACAGGGGCGAGACTCCTTCCAGGTCCACCACCCGCTCCAGCTTCAGCGCCGCGCTGCCAGAAGATAAACAAGCCTCGGCGGTTGCCGCCTTGGCCGTGACCATCGCCACCAACCCGCCCAGTTTCAGGTACAGGTCAGCGCAGCGGGCCATGAAGCCGTCAGCCAGGCCCAACTGGTTCCCCACCACCAGGTCAAACTGGCGCTGGGCCAGGTACACCGAGGCCGGCAGGTTCTTCAAAATGAACAGCCACAGGTGGCCCTGCCCGTCCAGGCACAGCTCGATAATCCGCCGGGCGGTGCGCAGCATCATCTCCGTGGCGAACGGGTTCAGCGGCTCCGGAATGGGCGTGCGCGGCTTGGGCGACCGCAGGTAGTTATGAAAAGCCCCCAGCACCGCCTGGATAGCCTCCTCCCGCTCCTGCACCAGGCTGCGCAGCTCCGCCCCGGCCAGGTACTGGGTCAGCCGGTTGAACAGCCAGTCCAGCATCTCCGGGCTGGTGGCTACAGTGTGGGGCAGCTCAAACACCAGCCCTGGCTCGCCGGTGTGCACCGTGTGGACCGGCTCGGCGTAGCCGCCCAACGGCTCGGCCTGGGCCGTGCTGCCGGGCAAGACCAGGGCGTTGGACAGATACACCGGCAGCAGGACTGGCGGGTGGGGGCCGCGCACCAGGTCGCCCAAGGCCAGCAGGTAGTTAACCCGTGCAATGGTCACCGCCACGGGATGCACGTCCATGCCCATGACCTGGTCCAGCACGTGAATCAGCGCCTCGAACTGGTCTTCCCCCCGCTGGAGCCGGGCGGCGGTAATCAGCCGGATGGCGGTGAACAGGAAAGTGCCGGAGCCGCAGGCCGGGTCCAGCACACTGCGCTCCGGGTTCCCGGACAGACCCAGCTCGGCGTCCAGCAAATACTCGGCCAGCCAATCGGGGGTGTAGTACTCCCCCAGGTCGTGGCGGGTTTCCGGGTCCACCAGCCCCTCATAGAGGCCCTTGAGCAGGTCCTGCCGGGCGCGGCTGAAGTCGTAAGCGGCCAGGGCCTGGGCCAGGCGGCGCAGCAACTCTATGCCAGTTTCGGCGGCGTCGGGATGCAGCACCCAGGTGAAGAAATCATCCTCGATAAAGTTGTCTATGCCCTGCTCCCGGAAGTAGGCGCCCTCCACGGTGGCGGCCAGGTCCTCCGGATGGGCCAGCAGCACCCCCGGCTCCAGGAACAGCCGGGCGACGAGGCGGGCCGTCAACGACAGGTAGGTGTGGCGGATGAACAGCGCCGGGTCGCCCACTGCCGAGCCGTAAACAATAGACAGGTAGGCCTGCCACTGGCGGTAGCGCACCGCCACTTCCGGGGCTTCCGCCACTTGCTGGTAGAGGGCTTGCAGCTCCGGGAAAAGGCGGCGAAAGGTAGGGCTGGCCGGCCCCAGGGCCGCCACGAACTCTTGGCGCGTGGGAATGACCTTCTGGCGTGGGGAGTCAGAACCCGAGTCTGTCAAGACGCTACCTGGTAAATAATTGGGCGGTAGCGCGGCTGCGGGAGGGGTTTGCCCGCCGCTCGGGCTGCCTCCAGCCAGGCCGCCTTGGCCAACGCCAACTCAGCCAGGGCTTGCCCCGGAGTGTCGCCAAAAGCAGAGCAGAACTCCAGGTCTGGGATGTCGGCAATAAATCCCTGGTCCTCCTGGCTGTAAAAAATGTTGATGTGATACCGTTCCATGTTCAGTCTCGCAGTTGCAGATTGTATCGCTCCACCAAATGCAGGAATTGCCCAATCTGATACGGCTTGGCTTCGCCGCGAACCCTCTGTAAGTTTACCAGTTCAGGAATGTCTGGGTGCACGAAGGTGCTCGTGGTTCGACAGGCTCACCACGAGCGGAAACGCCGCTCACTCTGAGCGTGTCGAAGGGTGAACGCCCGTTGAGCAGGGCGCTCGTAAGAAATCCCCTAAAACTCGGCGCTCTTGGGGGTGCGGGGAAAGGCAATCACGTCCCGGATGTTTTGCATCCCAGTGATGAACTGCACCGTGCGCTCAAAGCCCAGGCCAAAGCCCGCGTGGGGCACGGTGCCATAGCGCCGCAAGTCCAGGTACCACCAGTAGGGCGCTTCATGCAGCCCCGCCTGGCGCATCCGCTCCCGCAGCGCCTCCAGGCGCTCCTCCCGCTGGCTGCCGCCAATGATTTCGCCGATGCCCGGCGCCAGCACGTCCATGGCCCGCACCGTCTTGCCGTCCTCGTTCAGGCGCATGTAGAAAGCCTTGATTTCCCGCGGGTAGTCCGTGACTACCACCGGGCGGCCAATCTTCTTTTCCGTCAGGTACCGCTCGTGTTCCGATTGCAAGTCCAGGCCCCACTTCACCGGATACTCGAAGGTCTCTCCCGACTGCTCCAGCAGCTTCACCGCCTCGGTGTAGGTCAGCCGCTCAAAGCGGGAGTTGATGATGCCCTCCAGATTTGCCACGGCCCCTTTGTGGTACCACTGCTCGAAGAAGGCTATATCCTCTGGGCAATGGTCCAGCACGTATCGGAACACATACTTCAGGAAGTCCTCGGCCAGGTCTGCCAGGCCCCCCAGGTCGCAGAAGGCCACCTCCGGCTCCACCATCCAGAACTCCGCCAGGTGCCGGGCGGTGTTGGAGTTCTCTGCCCTGAAGGTGGGGCCGAAAGTATAAACATCCGACAGGGAGGTGGCAAAGGTCTCCACCTCCAGCTGCCCGCTGACCGTCAGAAAGGCTGGCTTTCCAAAGAAGTCCTCGCCAAAGTCCACCGCCCCGTCCTTCCTGGGGGGATTGGACGCATCCAGGGTAGTGACCCGGAACATGGCCCCGGCGCCCTCCGCGTCGCTGGCGGTGATGATGGGCGTTTGAATGTAAAGGAATCCCCGGCTCTGGAAAAAACTGTGAATGGCAAAGGCGGTGGCGTTGCGCACCCTCGCCATGGCCCCAAAGGTGTTGGTGCGGGGCCGCAGGTGGGCAATCTCCCGCAGGAACTCCAGGGTGTGGCGCTTCTTTTGCAGCGGGTACTCCTCCGGGTCGGCAGCCCCCAGCATCTCCACGGTGCGCGCCCGCACCTCGTACTTCTGCCCCCGGCCCGGCGAGTCCACCAGCTCGCCTGCAATGCTCACCGAGCAGCCGGTGGCCAGGGACTCCGCCAGGCCAAAGTCCGGACAGGACTCCTCCACCACCACCTGGAGGTCCCGCAGGGTTGAACCGTCGTTAATTTGCACAAAGGAGACGTTGCGGGACGACCGGCGGGTGCGCACCCATCCCTGCACCAACACCTCTCCCCCAGCCGATTCCTTAGCCAGCAAGTCCTTAATTCTGGTACGGCGCATCATAAAAATACCTCTGGAAAGCATTCTAGCACCGGCGGCGGGGCAGACCAAGGTAGGCCAGGCTGGGGGAGCGGGCAATAGGCGCTTGACGCCCTGGGCACACAGCGTTAACGTGTCATCTCACAGGAGACCACTATGACAACCAACAAACTTCCGCCTATTCACCCTGGCGAGGTGCTCCTAGAGGAATTTATTAAGCCCTTGGGAATCAGCCAGTATCGGCTGGCTAAAGACATTTCAGTGCCGCCGCGCCGGATTAACGAAATAGTCCACGGCATCCGCGCCGTTAGCGCCGACACCGCCTTGCGCCTGGCCCGCTACTTCAGCACCTCTGCGCACTTTTGGATAAACCTTCAGGCCCGCTACGATCTGGAGGAGGCCAAGGACCGGCTGGGGGGACGCCTTGAGCAAGAGGTACGGGTGCTGGCTCAATCTTAAATGGTGCCCCAAGCCCCTTGTCTAGGCATTATCTACGACTATATGATAGGGTCAATCCCATCTCGCAGGGAGAAAATTCTTGCCAGAAGCGCCCGGACTGCGGTTCATCCGTGACCATGTCCGCACTCGCCGCTGCCGGCTCACCAGACACTACCGTCAAGCGGCTGGAGCGGGGCATTACAATCGCTGACATTGAACATGCCTTGCTAAACGGGGAAGTCATTGAGCGTCACTCAGATGCCAAGCCGTATCCCGGCTGCCTCGTGCTGGGTTGGCTGGCATCTGGAGACCCGATTCACGTTGTTTGCGCCAGAGGAGCAGCAGAACCCGCTTTGAGAATCGTAACGGTGTACGAGCCTGATAACGCGCAGTGGGAAAGCGATTATATGACGCGAAAGGCATGAAAATGAGTGCAACTGTGGACCAGTGTGCCCTGTGTGGTGGTGCACTTCAACCCGGTGAGACCATCCTGGAAATCTGGAAGGGGAAAGAGTTGATTGTTATCAAAGATGTCCCCGCCGATGTGTGCCAACAATGCCAGGATGCCTACATTTCGCCAGAAGTTTCAGAACAGCTGGACCACTTCATGACCGAGCATAAGCAACACGCACCACAACGGTATTTGTCGGTGCCAGAATACTCGGCCGCCCAAGCCGTGTCGGAAAGCGTCTAGAGGCCCCATGCCATTAAACCAAGTGTTCCAGGACGCACAACAGTTCCTGACCCAGGAAGGAATTCCCGCCTGGCTAATCCACAATTACCGCCACTCCAACCCCATCTTCCGCCAAGTAGTGACCCCCTCCGGCCACGTGACCCGCCCGTGCTTCCTGCTGGTGCCCGCCAGCGGCGCGCCCCAGCTGCTGGTCCACCACGTGGACGCCGGCAAGTTCTTGGACTGCGGCCTGGACCTGCTGGTCTATCCCAACCGGGAAGGCATGGTGGAGGCCCTGAAGGTGCTTCTTTCTGGGGTGAGCAAGGTGGCAATGGAGTATTCGCCGCTGAACGCTCTGCCTCGCGTATCCCGGGTGGACGCAGGCACAGTGGAACTGGTGCGCAGCCTGGGCGTGGAGGTGGCCTCCTCGGCAGACGTGATGCAGTACGCCACCCAGCGCTGGTCGCCTGAACAATTAAGCGGGCACAAACGGGCCGCGGAAAAGCTGGGGCTTATCGTCAACCAGGCCTTCCAGCGCATCGGCCAAACCCTGGCCCAGGGGCCTACAGAATACGACGTCGCCCAGTTCATCCGCCGCCGCTTCCAGGAGGAGGGCCTGACCACCACCGATGGCCCCATCGTGGCCACCAACGCCCACAGCGCCGACCCCCACTACGAACCAGCCGCCCAGGGCAGCAGCGTCATCCGCTCCGGCGACTGGGTGCTCATAGACTTATGGGCCAGGGAGACCGCCCCCGGCAGCGTCTATGCCGACATCACCTGGGTGGCTTATGTGGGAAGGCAAGTTCCCCAGGAGAACCAGGACGTTTTCAACATCGTCATAGGAGCGCGCGACGCCGCTCTGAAACACTTGCAAGAGGCACACAAGAAGGGAGTGGCCGTACAGGGCTGGCAGGCCGACGCCGTGGCCCGGGAATACATTGCCCAGCGGGGCTACGGCAGCTACTTCACCCACCGGCTGGGCCACAGCATCAGCTACGAAGTCCACGGCGAGGCGGTGAACCTGGACGGGTTTGAAACCCACGATACCCGCCGCATCATTCCCGGCATCGGCTTTTCCATTGAGCCGGGGATTTACCTGCCGGAGTTCGGCGTCCGCTCGGAGATTGACTGCTACATGTCGGAGAGCGGCCCCTACGCCTCCTCTCCGGTGCAGCGTAAGATTGTGCTAATTTCTGGAGGGTGAGTCATGCAGTTCAGCCTGGCTTACGAGATGCAACGCCCCACCCTGGACGACCAGGCGGTGGTGGAGGAGACCCTGGAGCAGTGCATCCTGGCCGACGAGATGGGCTTTGACGCCGTGTGGTTCGTGGAGCACCACTTCCTCACCACCTTCTCCGGGTCGCCCTGCCCAGAGGTCATCTTCGGCGCTTTGAGCCGCCTGACCAAGCGCATCCGCCTGGGCTTTGGCGTGGTCATCCTGCCCTACCACCACCCCATCCGGGTGGCCGAGCGGGTGGCTATGGTGGACGTGATGTCCCACGGCCGCGTGGACTTTGGCACCGGGCGCTCCGCCCCTTACGAGCAGACCGGCATGGGCATTGACCCTCGGGACACCCGCGCCATGTGGGAAGAGTCCCTGACCATGATCCCCCAAATCTGGACCTCGGATATGTTCCAGTGGGACGGGCGTTTCTGGAAGGTGCCGCCCCGCCAGGTGCTGCCCAAGCCCTACCAGAAGCCTCACCCGCCCATTTGGGTGGCCGCCTTGCAGCCTGCCACTTACCAACTGGCGGCCCAGAAGGGCATCGGCGTAATGGCGCTGGGGGTGAACGCTCCCTCGGTGCTGGAGCCCCACATCCAGGCCTACCGGCAGACCATCCAGGACGCCCAGCCCGTGGGCGCCTTCGTCAACAACCAGTGGCTAAGCTCGTGCTTCGGCTACTGCGGCGAGGACAACCGGCAGGCGCGAGAGCTATGCGCCAGGTCGCTAAAGACCTTCTTTGGGCCGGGCCGCCCCTACGTGCAAGACCAGAAGGACGTTTACCAGAAGCTGCTGGAGCAATGGGGCGGCATTCCGGAGCACCTGGCGCAGAACTTCTCCCGCTACATCAACGTGGAAGGCCGCACCGAGGCGGCTGTAACACAATTTGACCTGTCCGGGGGCAGCGCCATCGCCCACAAGATTTGGGAAGAATTCGACGCCGATACCCTGGCCGACCGGGGCGTGATTGTGGCCGGCGACCCGGAAAGCTGCATTAAGGCAGTAAAACTGCACGAGGCCACCGGCGTGGACCAGGTGCAGTTCCTGATGGCTACGGAGACCATCGGCCACCAGCAGGTGATGAAGTCCATCGAGATGTTCGGCAAGCACGTGATTCCTGCCTTCAAAAAGGCTGGCGCGAGGAAATCCTCCTAATTCCCCTTTGCATAAGGAAGGCTAGAGAGGATTTCTCTTCTCCCAAGGCGTGCTGCCGACCTCCGGTGCTCATCCTTCGACAAGCTCAGGATGAGCGGAGCAACCTCTCCCACCCGCTCGTGGTGAGCTTGTCGAACCACGAAGCGCCCAGCCTACCCGCCCAACTGCCCCAAAATCTCCTCCAGGCGTTGCTTCTGGTCAGCCAGGGTGCGCAGCCGCTCCTCTTCCCGCTCCACCACTTCCGGCTTGGCCTTGGCCCGGAAATCGGCTTTGCCCACCAGGGCTTGCACCCGGTTCAGGTTCTTGACGCAGCCCTCCAGCTCCTGCCGCAGCCGCTTGGTCTCCGCCGCCAGGTCCACCACCCCTTCCAGCGGCAGCCGCACCACCAGGGGCGTCACCACCAGGGTTACGCCCCGCCGCGGGTCAGCGTCGCCTTGCCCGCCCGCCACAATCTTCAGCGGGTCGGTCCGGGCCAGGCTGCGGATTACCGCCGACTCTTCCTGCATAGCCGCCTGCAGGCCATTGGCCTCCACCACGCCCTCCAGGGCCTGCTGGGCCGGTATGCGCAGCTGGGCGCGGGTGTTGCGCACCGCCCGCACCGCCTGCATCACCAGCCCCATCTCCTCCTCGGCCTGGCGGTCCTGCCGGAAAGTCTCCGGCTGCGGGTAGGGGGCTACCATTATGGACTCCGGCAGGCGCTGCCCTGAGCCTGCCGAAGGGCCGCCCTCCTGGGGCAGGCGCGCCCGCAGGTTCTGCCAGATCTCTTCGGTGATGAAGGGCATGAAGGGGTGCAGCAGCCGCAGGGTGCGCTCCAGCACGTGGGCCAGCGCCGGCAGAGGCGAGGGCCCCTCTCCCGAACGCAGCCGCAGCTTGGCCATCTCAATGTACCAGTCGCAGAAGTCGCTCCAAATAAAGTCGTAGAGCTTCTGCTGGGCCTCGCCCAGTTCAAAGGCCTCCAGGGAGCGAGTCACTTCGGCCACCGTGCGGTCCAGGCGGCTGAGAATCCAGCGTTCCTCCCGGTGCCGGGGCCCAGCCAGGTCGTACCAGCCTTCCAACCCTGAGGCCCCTTCCAGGCTGGTGATGACAAACCGGGCGGCATTCCACACCTTGTTGGCGAAGTTGCGCGCCGATTCCAGCTTGCCCTCGCCCAGGCGCAGGTCGTTGCCCGGCGCGGTGCCAGTGGTCAGGGCAAACCGCAGGGCGTCGGTGCCGTACTGGTCAATCAGCGCCAGGGGATCCAGGGTGTTGCCCCGGGTCTTGCTCATCTTGGCGCCCTGGGCATCCCGGATTAGGCCGTGGAGGTACACGGTGCGGAAGGGCGCCTGTCCTGTGTTTTCCAGGCCCATCATAATCATGCGGGCCACCCAGAAGAACAGGATGTCGTAGCCCGTTTCCAGCACCGAGGTGGGGTAAAAGTATTTCAGGTCTTCCGTGTTCTCCGGCCAGCCCAGGGTGGAGTGGGGCCACAGGGCCGAGCTGAACCAGGTGTCCAGCACGTCCGGGTCCTGCTGCAGCCGCGCCGAGCCGCAGGCGGCGCAGTTGGCGGGGTCTTCCACCGCCACGGTGAGACCCTGGCAGTCCTGGCAGTACCACACCGGGATGCGGTGCCCCCACCAGAGCTGGCGGCTGATGCACCAGTCCCGGATGTTCTCCAGCCAGTTGAGATACACCCGGCTGAACCGGTCGGGCACAATGTTGATTTGTCCCTGGGCGACAGCGGCGTGGGCACGTCCGGCAATACTGTCCGGCTGGTCGTGCTTGCCCACTTTGACGAACCACTGGAGGCTGATTAGGGGTTCCACCACGGTGTCGCAGCGCTGGCAGCGGCCCACCGAGTGCCGGTAGTCCTCTTCCTTTTCCAGCAGCCCCAGCCCGGCCAGTTCCTCAACAACGGCCTTGCGGGCAGCGAACCGCTCCATGCCGGCGTACTTGCCCGCGGCGGCGGTCATGTTGCCATCAAAGCCGATTATGTTGACGATTTCCAGGCCGTGGCGCTCTCCGATTTCAAAGTCCACCTGGTCATGGCCCGGCGTGACCTTAAGCGCGCCGGTGCCAAAGCCCTGCTCGATGGCCGCATCGCCCACAATGGGGATAGCCCGCTCCATGATGGGCAGCATGGCCTGGCGCCCCACCAGATGCCGGTGGCGCGGGTCCTCTGGATGCACCGCCACGCCGGTGTCGCCCAGCATGGTCTCAGGCCGGGTGGTAGCCACGGTGATGAAATTCCCCAATCCCCCCTTTGGTAAAGGGGAGCCAGGGGGGATTTCCCTTTCCCAGGGGGGATTTTCCCCAGCCAGGGGGTAGCGGATGTGGTAGAGCTTGCCATCCTGCTCCTGGTAGTTCACCTCCAGGTCAGAAAGGGCAGTGGCGCACCGGGGGCACCAGTTGATAATGCGCTCGTGACGGTAAATCAACCCCTTGCGGTACAGGTTGACAAAGGTGGTGCGCACCGCCTTGCTGGGGCCGGGGTCCAGGGTGAACCGCAGCCGCGACCAGTCGCAGGAGGCGCCTAGCCGCTGGTGCTGGCGGTCAATGGTGTCGCCGTACTTACCCACCCACTCCCACACCCGCTCCAGGAACTTCTCCCGGCCCAGGGCGTGGCGGTTGGTGCCCTCGCTGGCCAGCAGCCGCTCCACCACCCACTGGGTGGCGATCCCCGCATGGTCCTTGCCGGGCAGCCACAGGGCCGAATCGCCCATCATGCGGTGCCAGCGGGTCAAGGCGTCCTCCAGGGAAGCGGTCAGGGCGTGGCCCAGGTGCAGCTCGCCGGTGACGTTGGGCGGCGGCATGACAATGCAGAAGGACTTCACATCCCCCATAGCTCCCCTTTGGGAAAGGGGGGTTGGGGGGATTTTGGGCGTGAAGTAGCCCGCTTCAAGCCACTGCTGGTAAATGCGCTGCTCCACAGCGGCGGCCTCATAAGCCCGGGGCATCTCCGCGGGGGCGTGGGTGGTAGTCATAGCGTGGTCTCCCTGGATGCAGGCACCCGGTGGACTACCCCCTCTCCAACTCTCCCCCTTATTAAAGGGGAGAGCATTTCTCCCCTCTGGCCAGGAGGAGAACATCCCTTCCCCCTCAGCAGGGGGAAGGCCAGGATGGGGGTCATGCCTGGGTGCCCTGACGATTATCGTCAATATAGCATCGGAGGGGCGGGGCGTCCATCCCAAATCAAAGTGGACTAACTATCAGTGAGAAACAATTAGCTGATTCACTTAAAGTCAGGCTTGAACTCATCAAGCGTATCGGCAACCTTCAGTTTCAGTTGCTCAAGAGTGTCTATGATAGGAGTACCATCGCTGAACGCTATGTAAACGGCGAGGTCGCCCTTCATGCCCATAGTCTCACCGGCAATAATCGTTTCTGCGCGACCTGGAGGCAGAGAAGAACTGAATTTGGCGGTAGCATAGGTAAGGTGCTGGTGTTTGTCGGGATTGGAGACATCTCTCAAGGTGCCAGTCCAGTTGCATCCATTGAACGGCTGCAAGAGCTTAATTTGTTCTATGTGAGCGTCACTGACGCCTCTGAGGTAGGTGTTTCTCCTTCCATGGAAGCCATTCTTTGTATCTTCAATAGGAAACTGTGTCTTCTTTACGATCTTACCAGCGTCTAGTTGGGCCAGTTCATACACAAGGTAGTCCAAAGCGGCACGCAAATTATAGATGGTTTCGCCGACAATGGTGCTAATGATGAAAGGCACCTTCGAGGCAGCAGTCCTGGAAGCCGTGAGGGAGACAATAACGGAATAAGGGGAACCATCTGGGTTCAAGACCTTTATTACTACGTGCTGCACGGCTGTGTTATCAATTACCACCTCACCGACAGCCGCACCCCTTCGACGCAAATCTGCCAGGTGTTCGCCCACCCTATCAAGCCGTTGATATGCGCCATCTAGCGGGTTCATCCCTCACGCCGCCTCCCAATCAGAGCAATAGGTATGCGAAAGTAAAGTAATAGCTACGCATTGACTCTGTGCCCAACTCTTAGGTGATCAAGATTACTTTGAGTTAGGGAGTAACCATCAGCAGTTCTCCGACCTATAGCTACCCACCCCCTTCCCCCCCTACACCCGCCGCAGCTTGGGGTCCAGGGAGTCCCGCATCCAGTCGCCAAAAAAGTTCAGGGCCAGCACCACCGTGGTAATGGCAATGCCCGGCAACAGGGACAGCCACCACACGTCCAGGATGACCGCCCGCCCCTCGGCCACCATAATGCCCCATGCCGGGGCGCCGGGGGCCAGCCCCAGGCCCAGGAAGCTCAAGGAAGCCTCCAGCAGAATGACCTGGCCCACCTGCAAGCTGGTAATTACCAAGAAGGTGTTGACCACGTTGGGGAAGATGTGACGCCATACAATCATCGGCGCGGAGACGCCGCCAATCCTGGCCATGGTCACGTAGTCCAGCTGCTTGACGTACAGCACGTCTCCCCGGACCATGCGGGAGAACCGGTCCCACACGTTCAAGCCCACCGCCAGCACAATGACCTCCATGCCTGCCCCCAGCAAGACAAACGCCACCATCGCCACCAGAATCGTGGGGAAGCCCAGGGAGGCATCCGTGGCCCGCATGATTACCGCGTCAACCCACCCGCCCCGGTAGCCCGCAATCAGGCCCAGCAGTGTTCCCGTCAGCGCGCCAGAACCCAGGGCCACCAGGGCCATGAATATACTGGTGCGCGCGCCGTAAATCAGGCGGCTCAACATGTCCCGGCCCAAGATGTCAGTGCCCAGGGGGTAGCGCATGTCCTCCCAGGGCGCCATCTTGACGACGTTCATGTCAATTTGCCGCGGGTCATGGGGCGCAAGCCACGGGGCGAAGGCAGCGCAGACCACCAGCACCGTTACGATGGAAAGGGAGACCCAGGGCAGTCGCAGCCACCTGAAGCGCCGCGGCGATGGACGGAGCGGGGTCGCCGGGCTTCGCGGGATTCTTAACACTGATGCCAGCCGGGGCAGCATAGGCTCAACTCACAGTAAGGCGTAGTTCCATGTATATACCGCAAAATGACCGGCCTTGCCAGCTTGCCGTCTGTGGGTAGTATATCAATTAGCTGTTCGTCATTCCGGCAGCAGCCGGAATCCAGTAAGGCGCGTTATTTGTTCTCGAATCTGGACACCGGCCTTCGTGGGTGTGACGAGTTAGGTTCCTGAGCAAATTGATGCACTACCCACGCTTGCCCTCAGGCCTGTCCCTGAGCCTCCGCCTCCATCTCCGCCTGGGCCAGGGCCTGCTGCTCCTTCAGCCACTCCTCCAGCCAGTGGTGGTACTCGTCCAGGGCCGGCGGCGCCACAAAAAACACCTCCATGCCCTGGGGAAACTGCACCTGGTGCCGCTCGCTGATGAACATCACCCCCACTTCGCCGGGCCGCAGGGTCTGGTCCACCACGCTGGCGATGTGCTGGTAGCGGGCCTGCAAGCTCTGGGCAAACCACTCGTAGAGGCGGCGGGCCACCGGCTCGCTGGCCAGGGGCAACATCAGGCAGCGCTGCAAATCAATGGTCTCCAGCAGCCGCTCGCCATTTTCCGTGGCCTCCAGGAACGCCCCCGATTCCACTTTGCGCCGCACCGCGGCCACCGTGGGAAAGCCCGACTCCTCCAGCTGGGCCAGGGCAGGCAGGCCGCCTTCCGTCAAACTTTCGTGGTAAATATGCTTCACGGGCCCCAGGCGCAGCTCCAGGGACACCAGTTGGGACAGCACCTGGCTCCAGTAGCGGTCCAGGATGGCCTGTCCCTCCGGGACTTCTGCGCCGGGGCCGTACAGCAGCGGCACCAGCAAAAGGATGCGCTTGCCCAGGTATTGTTCCCTGCCCGGCAGAATAATGCGGCCAAGTTCTTGCGCCATTCAAAAGCCTCTACTGGAGAAATCCCCCCTGGCCCCCTTTATAAAGGGTGCCTGGGGGGATTTTTGACTACTTCACCTTTACTGATATCACCCATCTGGATAGGCAGAAAAGAGACCTATTCCTTGGTATCCCTGAGAACCTGTGTTAAAAGATCGCTAATACATCCATTCCCACCCTTCGCCAGGCTCAACGCTTGCCCTGGGCCAGCCGAAGGGATAAGCGGTTTTTCCTCGCTAGTGGTGAGCGGCTTTTTCCGCTCATGGTGAGCTTGTCGAACCATGCTCGGTCCACTTTTGACACAAACTAGCTCTGCTGAAATCAATCACCTGAACGGCCTTGCCCAAAAAGTATGGATTTCGATAGTTAGTAACGTTTTGCATACAATTATTGTCACCCTGAGTCCAGATTGCATCGGAACTGAGAATGACATTTTGGGCAAAGCCCACCTGAACAGGCAAGGCGCCCCTCGGCATAGCCCTCACTCCTCCGTTCCCCCTCTCCCGCTTTGCGGGAAATGGGGAAGAAAGGGTATTGCTGGGGACGCCCCATCCTTCCTGTGAAGGACGGTGGGGGCTGCACCCCCGCTTTCTTCAACAGAGCCACACAAACTCCTAAAACGGCACATCCTCCGGCTCCGGGCCAGAGTCCGTCCGCACCTGCACCATGCCTGGCCCCAGCAGTTCCTCCAGGCGCTTTTGCAGCTCCTCGCAATAGCCGGTGCTCACCACGGGCAGGTCCATGACCACCAGGCGGCCGCCGGTGCGGATTTCCAGGTTCACCTTATCCTGGCCTGGGTACTCCAGCATCACCCGCACGGCCTCCCGCAGCCGGTGGGCGTCGCTGGAGGCGTCCCCCGATTCGGTGATGCCCAGAGACAACACTCGCGGGCGTCCTGCGCTGTAGCTGCCATTGTTGCCATTGCCGTTGGGTTTGGCCCGGGCGGGCCGGCTGCCGCCATTTCCGTTGGCGCTGCGGGGCGCCGGGGCCGTGGATGCGGCCCCATTGGCGGGACGCCTGGCGGAAGGGGCTTGGTCCAACTGGTAGTCTTGCACCTGCTCGCAGGCGATGGAAAGCTGGTCGCCCCGGCTGCGCAGCTTGCCCGCCACCCGCACCAGCTTGCCTTCGTCCCACATGCCCTGGGTGCGCTCCAGCACGTCTGGCCAGACGATTACCTCCACCGGGCCGCCCAGCAGTTCCAGGTTCACCACCAGGAACTTCCTTTGCTCCCGGGTGGCCCGCTCGGTGACGCCTGAGATGTACCCCAGCAGCGACACCTGCTGGCCCTGCATCTCTTCATCCAACTGGTCCCGGGCATTGAACGACAGTCCCGGTTCGGCGGAAGCCAGCGCCCACGCCGGGTTGTAGGACAAGGGCACCCCCAGCAGCTCCTTTTCCCAGGCGGCTTTGTCTTCGGGGGCTGCGTCCACGTTGCTGAGGGCTATCCCTGTGGATGCCGGCTGGTTCTCCGGGCCCAGGCCGCCAAACAGGCTGGTCTGGCCGGAATTGCGCATCCTGGCTTCCAGTTGGGCAGTGGCCACCACCCGGTCCAGGGCATCCAGCATCGCCTTGCGCGGGGCCAGGCTGTCAAAGGCCCCCGCCTTCACCAGGCTTTCCAGGGTGCGCCGGTTCGGGCCTCCTGACGCGGCGGAGGCGCGGCGGCAAAAGTCATCTATGGACTGGTATGGCCCGTTTTTCTGCCGCTCCTCCACCATAGGACTCACCGCTCCCTCACCCACATTTTTCACCGCCGCCAGGCCGTAACGCAAGGCCGGTTTGCCGCCACTGTCCTTGTCCAGGGTGAAGAACACCCCAGACCGGTTGACATCCGGCAGCAGCACCGGAATGCCCAGCCGGAAGCACTCGTTGATGGAGCTGACCACCTTGTCCGGGTGGTCCAGCCGGGAGTTGAGCACCGACGCCATATATTCCTGAGGGTAGTGGGCCTTGAAGTAGGCTGTCCAGTAGGAAATCAGGGCGTAGCTGACGCTGTGAGCCTTGTTGAAAGCGTACCCAGCAAAGGGTTCTATAAGGTTAAACACCGCCGTGCCCAGGGCTTCGTCAAACCCCTTGCCCTTGGCCCCGTCCACAAACTTCTGCCGTTCCTGGGCCATCAGGGTGGGGATTTTCTTGCCCATGGCCTTGCGCACAGTGTCCGCAGCGCCCAGGGAATACCCGGCAAACTGCTGGAGAATGAGCAGCACCTGGTCCTGGTACACAATTACGCCGTAGGTCTCGTCCAGCAGCGCTTTTAGGCTGGGATGGGGGTACTTGATCTCCTGCTCCCCGTGCTTGGCCTTGATGAAGGTGTCAATGTGCTCCATGGGGCCGGGCCGGTACAACGCAATCATGGCGGCGATGTCCCCCAGGTTGGAGGGCTTCAGCTCTTTAATGTAGCGCCGCATCCCCGCGCTTTCCAGCTGGAACAGGTCGGTGGTCTTGCCAGAAGCCAGCAGCTCAAAGGTTGGCTTGTCGTCCAGGGGCAGGCGGCCCAGGTCAATGCGAATGCCCCGGCTCTGGTCCAGCAGCTTGATGACCCGGTCCAGAATGGTCAGGTTGGTCAGCCCCAGGAAGTCCATTTTCAGCAGGCCCAGCTTGGCCACCGGGTCCATGGCGTACTGGGTCATCAGCACCGGGCTGGACTCATCGCCCCGGGCCGGGCGCTGCAAGGGCAAGGTGCGGGTCAGCGGCTCATCGGCGATAAGCACTCCAGCGGCGTGGGTGCTAACGTGGTGGACGATGCCCTCCAGACCCTGGGCGTTGTCCACCAGCTTGTGGACGGCCTCATCTTCCTGATATAGCGACTGGAACTCCGGGTTGGCCTGCAGGGCGTCCTCCAGGGTGCGCGCCTTGAAAGGCACCATGCGCGCCACCTTGTCCACGTCGCCGTAGCTCATGCCCAGGCTGCGGCCCACGTCCCGCAGGGCTGCCTTGGCCCCCAGGGTGCCAAAGGTGATAATCTGCGCCACCCGGTCGTTGCCGTACCGTTCAATGACGTAGTGCAGCACCTCGTCCCGCCGGTCGTCCTGGAAATCCATGTCAATATCGGGCATTTCCTTACGTTCCATGTTCAGGAACCGCTCGAACACCAGGCGGTACTCCAGGGGGTCCACGTCGGTAATGCCCAGGCAGTACAGGGCCACGCTGGCAGCGGCGCTGCCCCGCACGCCGAACAGGATGCCCTTCCGACGCACGAAGGCGATAATATCCCACACCACCAGGAAGTAGTTGGCGAAACGGGTGTGCTTGATAACCTCCAGTTCGTACTTCAGGCGCTGCTCAGCGGCGGGCGTAGGCCGGGGATACCTGGCTTTGAAGCCCTGCCAACACAGCTTTTCCAAGTAGGTGTCGGCATCCAGCCCGTCAGGGGTGGGGAACCGGGGCAGGTGGGTCTGGCCGAAGCCCAGGGTGACGTTGCACATCTCGGCGATGCGCTGGGTGTTGGCCAGGGCGTCCGGCAGTTCCGGGAAGAGCTGCGCCATCTCCTGGGGACTCTTGATGTAGTAAGAGTCGTCGTCCATCTTCAGGCGCTTGGGGTCGTTGACGGTGGTGCTGGTCTGAATGCAGATGTAAACGTCCTGCAAGCGGGAATCGTTCTGCCGGACGTAGTGGGCGTCGTTGGTCACCACCAGCGAGATCCCCAGTTCCTCGCCCAGGGCCAGCAGCCCCTTGTTAACCTCGGCCAGCTTGGGCAGGTGGTTGTGGTGCTGCAACTCCAGGAAATAGTTCTGGCCAAATACCTCCCGGTACCAGCGGGCGGCCCGGGCGGCCTCCCCCATGTTGCCGTCGGCAATTAGGCTGGGCACCTCTGCCGAAAGACAACCGGAGAGGCATATGAGGCCCTGGCGGTTCTGCTCCAGCAGCGCCTTGTCAATGCGGGGGCGGTAGTGGAAGCCCTCCACATGGGCCTGAGTCACCAGCTGCATCAGGTTCTGGTAGCCGGTGTTGTCCTGGGCTAGCAGCACCAGGTGATTGGGGCTGCGTTCGGCGGCGGACTTGTCCAGGCGGCTGCCTTTGGCCACATAGACCTCGCAGCCAATAATGGGCTTGATGCCCGCCTCTTTGCAGGCGGCGTAGAAGTCCACCACGCCGTACATGCCGCCGTGGTCGGTGATAGCCAGCGAGTTCATGCCCAGGGCCTTGGTCTGTTCCACCAGGTCCGGGATGCGGCTGATGCCATCCAGCAGGCTGTACTCGGTATGGACGTGGAGATGGGTGAAGGGGTTGGCAGACCCCACGGAGGCGGGCGAAGCGGACATGAGCACCTCACAGGCAGAGTATTATAAACTCCAGCCCCTTGGCAAGCCCCCAGGGCGAATTTATTCTTGCCCCGGCTATGACCGCAAAATCACGTCATACCAAAGCCAAACAAAAAGGGGCAGGCTCAGCGCCCGCCCCTGCCGAAACAAGCTGTCTGACTGGCTAGGCTGCTTCGCCCTCCAGGAATTCCTCTCCCTCAGGCTCCATTGACTGGCCGCGCCTGCCCCGGACCGGCGCCCGGTCGTCGCCCCAGGTGGTAGCCTCCACGTAGTTCTTGAACTCCTTGACCTGCCCGCAGGTCTGGCACACGCCCTGGCTTACCGAGCCGGTGGCAGGCTGGATTACCCAATAGTGGCGGCAGCCCACGGGGGCCTGTGCCTGCGTCTCAGCCCCAGTTATTGAATCTAGTTGCGTCATAACGTCCTCTCCCTTTTGAAGTTAACTTATCAGGTGAACCGGCCAAGTTCAACGCTGGCCGGATAATGGCAAATAATGCCAACCATAATCACTCCATCCACACCCTATTTATACGATGCTGCTCTGACTCTGAATTAGTCCTCCATTTAGTAAGTAATACTGCCGTCCCACGGCCCGCTGGCGCTGCCCACTCCCGCCCTGCCATAACCCAGACGGAGCCAAGGCCTGGTTAGTTCCACCCTTCGGTGCCATCAATGCCGGTGCACCAAATAAGAACTTTTCATCACCAATTCCCTACTCTTACCTTGCGCCAACGCAGGCCAGCAGTATAAGCCCAGGAGTGCGGACGGTTCCAAGGGGAAATCATGCAGCGTGGAGGGAATTTAGAAACACTGTCACAGGACGGCTAGCAGGAAAAGCCCAGGCTGGGGCGCCGAAGTTCAGGGAATCTTGGCCTGCCAAGCAACCGCGCCAGTTCCCCGGAAGCCGGGGCTAGCTGGGATGGTGTCGGAATGGCTGCCGGTGGATGGCTACCTGCCTCGCCCGCCTACCCTTGGGGGAGCTTCGGCTACCCATTCCCGGAAGGTATTCCCCTGGAAGCTGCCTGTGGCCAGCCTTCCTAACCCGACATCTGGAAGAACTTGCCCTCAGTCTTGATAGCCGGGGCGATGACCATTTCGGCCTTGTGGAAGTCCCGGATGGTGTAAGCGCCGCACATGCCCATAGAGACCTTCAAGGCGCTCACCAGGTTCTGGGTGCCGTCCGTCACCGAGGTGGGGCCATACAGTATCTGGCGGAGGGTGCCCTTGGTGCCCACTTTAATGCGGGTGCCTCGCGGCAGTTCCGGGTGGGCGTTGGCCATGCCCCAGTTAAAGCCCCGGCCTGGGGCTTCCGCCGCCTGGGCAAAGGGGGTGCCCAACATGACGCCGTCTGCGCCGCTGGCAATGGCCTTGCACAAATCCCCGCCGGTGCGGATGCCGCCGTCGGTAATCACCGACACGTACCGCCCGGTCCGCCGGTAATAGTCCTCTCGCGCGGCGGCGCACTCCAGGGTGGCCGTAACTTGAGGCACGCCCACCCCCACCACTTCGCGGGTGGTGCAGGCCGCGCCCGGGCCAACCCCCACCAGAATTCCGTCTATGCCGGTCTCCATTAACTCCGTGGCCACATTGTAGGTGACGCAGTTGCCCACTACTACCGGCACTTCAAGGGACTTGATTAGCTCGGAAAACACCAGCCCGCGGTAGCTGCGCGACATATGGCGGGCAGTAGTCACGGTGGACTGGACTACCACAATATCCGCGCCGGCTTCCACCGCAACGGGCGACATGCGCTTGGCGTTTTGCGGCGTGAAAGAAATGGCGCACACGGCCCCAGCCTGTTTGATTTCCTGCACCCGCCGGGCAATTAAGTCCTCCCGGATGGGCGTGGTATATACCTTCTGGAGGTACTGGGTCACCTCGGCCTGGGGCATGGAGATAATCTCTTCCAAGACCGAGTAAGGGTCGTCGTAGCGGCTGTAAAGCCCCTCGGCGTTCAGCACGCCCAAGCCGCCCATCTCGTGCATCAGCCCCGCAAACCTGGGCGATACCGCCCCGTCCATGGCCGAAGCCATGACCGGTATCTCAAAGCTGATGCCGCCCACGCTGAGCTTGGTAGAGGTCATGTCTGGGTTAATGGTGACCTCTCCAGGAACAATGGCCACTTCATCGAAGCCGTAGGCCCGCTGCAGTTCCTTAAAAAGGTGCTGTCCCATCCCTAATACCTCTTTTGGCTGTGCCGTATTTGGATGACTCTAGCAGGAATGGCCGCCCCAAGTCAACATTCCGAATTGACTCACAATAAAAGTTACCGAAGGAGGATACGTTGCCTCAAAATGCGTGTTACCGAAGGGGAGGTAGACATGATGACCCGAGGCAGCGTGGAAGAGTACGTGACGGCGGTACAGGAAAGGTATAGGCGGGCCAGCCGCCGGGAGAAG
>VGZV01000038.1 GCA_016872385.1 SAR202 cluster bacterium
AGCTTTTAGCTCGCTCATGGTTCGACAAGCCCCGACCTGGTCGGGATCCCGATACGTCGGGACTCACCACGAGCGGGAATTGTCACACACCCTCTTAGGAACTGGCTTCGCAACGTATTGCAATACGTTGGCGAGGGTGTTATTGTGTCCACGGTTTCCTAACATATTGCAGCTTTGGGAGAGCCTGACGTTTAGATGGTATCCGCCAGCCATTCACGAGGGAACATGTCCAAGGTCCTGGTTGTTGACGACGATACTGCGGTGTTAGGGTTCCTGCGGCAGCTATTCGGAGATTCAGGCTTTGAAGTTACATTAGCCACCGATGGAGTCGCCGGGCTGCGGGAGTTCTTCCTCGCGCGTCCAGACATCGCGGTCATTGAACTGAAAATGCCCTATATGGATGGATTTGAGCTGTGCCGGCGCATTCGTGAAGTGTCCCACATACCTATCCTGGTGTTGACCGGCTTGGACCAGATTAACGAAAAGGTCAATGCCTTTACCGCCGGCGCGGACGACTACGTAACCAAGCCGGTCAGCGGACGGGAACTGGTGGTCCGGGTCCAGGCCTGCTTGCGGCGCGCCCGCTGGCCCACGCCGGACAGTTTGCCGACCAGCTATTCCGATGCGTACCTTACCGTGGATTACAGCCGCCGGGAAGTATATGTAAACGGAGTGATCAGGGAGCTGACGCCCATTGAGTACGCGCTGCTCTGCCTGTTGGTGCAGCGCCCTGGAGAAGCCCTTTCAGTGGAATACTTGCTGACCAACGTTTGGGGCCGCGACTACGATACTTTTGACCTGGTTAAGTGGCACATCAGCAACCTGCGCAAGAAGCTGCAAAACGGCGGGTCCGGCGGAGCAGGGATTGTCACGGTACGCGGTTTTGGCTACCGCTACAAGAAGCCGGCCGAGGCTAGCATCCCGCCGGTCTCCTGACCTTGGCATGCCCCCAATTAGCAAGTAATAAAACGCCAGCGGCCCCCGTTAAACGAGGGCCGCTCGTCATTTGCCTGCTGCGGCCCGGCCTATTCGCCGGTCCAGCCTTTATTTTTTGGCCTTGCTGGCTTCCACCGTCTCAAGTATGGCGCCAGGAGACATGGGCAGCTTGGTCATGCGAACGCCGGTGGCATGGGAGACCGCATTGGCCACCGCCGCCAGCACCGGCGTGATGGGAATTTCGCCAACGCCCCGCAGGCCGTAGGGATGGCGGGGGTTGGGCACTTCTACCAGCACAGTGTCCACCATGGGCAAGTCCAGAGTGGTGGGCATACGGTAGTCCAGGAAGCTGGAGTTGGCCATGGCGCCGTCCTTGGTGTAGAAATACTCCTCGTTCAGCGCCCAGCCTACGCCCTGGGCCGTGGAACCCTGCACCTGGCCTTCCACGTAGCTGGGATGCACTGCGGTGCCAGCGTCAATGAAGGCGGTATAGCGCAGGATGGTCACTTTGCCGGTATCCGGGTCCACCTCCACGTCCACAATGTTGCCGCCAAAAGTGGAGCCGACGCCGGTGCTGACCGCCGATACGGACGCGGTGATGGGGCCGCCGGTGCGCATCAAGCGTCCAGCCAGGTCCTTGAAAGTCATGCGGTCGTTGGGGTTCTTGGTGCACACCATCACCCCATCTTTGTACTCCACGTCGCCGGGCTGGACTTCCCAGATTTTGGACACCCGGGCAATCATCTGTTTCTTTATCTCTTCCGCCGCCCCAATGGCCGCCAGGCCAGTGTCATAGGCGGTGCGGCTGCCCGCGGTGTTGCCCGTGTAGCCAACGCTGTCGGTGTCCGCCACGGATGGATTGACATCTTCCGCCTTCAGGCCCAGCACTTCCGCCGCCTGCATGGCGATGGCGGTGCGGGAGCCGCCGATGTCCACCGAACCGGTAATCACGCTGATGGTGCCGTCGCTGTTCACCGCAATGGTGGCCGAGGACATGTTGCCGGCGTTGAAGCGGTGGCCCACCGAGACGCCCCGGCCGCGGTTGGGGCCGGTCAAAGGCGTCTTGTAATGCGGGTGGGCCTTCATGGCCTCCTCCACTTCCTTGCAGCCAATGCGCGGGTAAACCACGCCGTTGGGCATCCGGTCCCCTTCCTGCACCACGTTGCGCAGGCGAAGCTCCAGGGGGTCTATGCGCAGCTTTTCCGCCAGCTCGTCCATCACCGACTCCACCGCCAGCGCCGACTGGGGCTGGCCGGGGGCGCGGTAGGCCTGCACTTTCTGCTTGTTGACCACCACATCGTAGCCGTTGACCAGCAGGTTATCAATCTTGTACGGCCCCAGGGCGGTCAATGCGCCGCCGCCCACGGGCGATCCGGGGAAGGCCCCCGCCTCGTAAGCCATTTCCATTTCAGCGGCAGTAATCTTGCCGCGGGAGTCCACGCCAATCTTGCAGCGAATGTTGGTGGCGGAGGTGGGGCCGGTGCCCTCAAACACTTCCTTGCGGGACATGACAATCTTGACGGGCTTGCTGGTCTTGCGGGAAAGGATGGCCGCCACCGGGTCCAGGTAAGTGACCAGTTTGGCACCGAACCCGCCGCCGATCTCCATGGGGATAACCCGCACTTTGCTTTCGGAGAGGCCCACGATGGCCGCCGTCAAGGTGCGGATGGCGAAAGGCCCCTGGGTGCTGGTCCAGATGGTCAAATGGCCGTCCTGGGACCACATGGCAGTGGAAGCATGGGGCTCGATATAGCCCTGGTGCACTGTCTGGGTCTGGAACTCCCGCTCCACCACTACGGAAGCCTCGCGGAAGCCCTGGGCGATGTCGCCGCGCTGGAACTGCACGTGGGCCGCCACGTTGCCCGCTTTGCCGGTGTCCTTGCCCGAGCCGATGTGCTCCACGCGGAAGCGGGTGGTCATGGCGTCGTGAAGCCGGGGCGCATCAGGCTGCATGGCTTCTTTGGCGCTGAATACCGGCTTGAGCGCCTCGTAGTCCACCTTGATGAGCTTGAGGGCCTCTTCGGCGATGTTGGGGCTGTCGGCCGCCACCGCGGCCACGGCATGGCCTACGTAAAGGGCCTTGCTATGGGCCAGCATGTTCTCCGCAATCATCCGGGCGTTGCCCATGGTCTCGCCAAAGTCAATGGACTTGTCCCGGATGATGGGGAAGTCCTTGGAAGTCACCACGGCCCGCACGCCGGGCAGGGCTTCCGCCTTGCTGGTGTCAATGGAACGGATGCGGGCATGGGCATGGGGGCTGCGCAGCACCTTGCCATGCAGCATACCGGGCAGGTCAATATCCGCCGCATAGCGGGCGCGGCCCGTCACCTTATCCACGCCGTCATGGCGCACCGGGCGGGTCCCCACTACGTTGTACTTCTTGGACTGGTTGCTCCGCGGGGCCGTGGTAGTCATTTGCTACCTCCCTAAAACATCTTTAGAGTTACTTGGATACCTTCTGGTAAATCTGGAGCCGCCCCTTCCCCGAGTCCACCACCACAACCCGGTTGTCCTGGTCCACTTTGATGCCCCGGGGGATGAAGAACCTTTTTTCCAGGCTGAGGTCCTTGGCTACATCCCGGCCCGCTAGCATCAGCGGGTTGGCCGCCAACAGTTGCTCGCCCCAGGTGGACATAGCGGCGTCGCCCGCCAACTGGTTCAAGAACTGGCCGTTGGCATCAAACACCTGGACTCGGTGGTTGTGCCAGTCCACCACGTACACGTCCCCTTCCTGGTCAATGGCAATGCCCGCGGGCCGGTTAAATTGGCCCTCGCCGCTGCCGGAAGCGCCCCATTCCAGCAGGAAGCTGCCATTGGGCGCGAACTTCTGGACTCGGTCGTTGCGCCAGTCACTGACGTAGATTTCTCCAGCGCCGTTCACCGCCACACCCCAGGGCATGTTGAACTCCCCTGGGCCCGCGCCAAAGGAACCCCAGCCAGACAAGTACTGACCATCCCTGGTGAATTTCTGAATCCGATGGTTGCCGCCGTCCACCACCAGCAGGTTTTCTTCCCCATCCAGGGCCAGGCCGGCAGGCCGGTTCAACTGGCCGGCCGCGCTGCCCTGCTCCCCCCACTGGCGCAGGAAGGCGCCCTTGGTGTCAAAGACCGATATGGTGTGGTTCCATTCATCACTGACAAAAAGCTGGCCCTGGGAGTCCAGCACAATGGAGGCGGGCCAGACCCACTGGCCTGGCTCGCTGCCGTAGGTCCCGAAGTCCCCGAAGAACTCTTCTCCCAGGTTGCAAATCTTGACCGAAACATTGCGGTGCAGCGGCGTGCCCCGCTGGAGCACGTAAAGGGTGCCGCCGGGGCCAATGGTCAGGTCCACGGCGCAGCGGAAAGCCCGCCCGGCAAAGTCGTCAATGCCAATGGTGTGGCTGTATTCGTATTTTCGTGCGCGAGTCTTGAGAGTCGCCATGCTCACCATCCTCTTGAAGTCTAGCGAACCAGATGCGATTTAGGCGAACTGGAACTCCCTGGTGGAGACGATGAGTTGCAACATCTCCGCCACGCGGTGGTCCGAGGCCTCTTTTTCCTTGGCAGTCCCCCACTTGACCTTGCCGCCCAGGACCGCGTGGTTCACCAGCGCGGCGTGAGTCTTGGGAGTCACTTCCAGAGGGCCAATCAAGTCCAGGCAGGTATCCACCAGCTGTTCCGGGGTCATTTCCTTGCCCTGGGCCTGCACCCGGCGGATGAAGGCCTGGACGCCGGGCTGGTCCAGCTTGCCTACCTGGTCGGCGGCAAAGTTGACCCGGCCCACCAGCGCGCCGCTGTCAATCCACTCCTTGCCGGTGTGCCAGCCTTCCACCGTGGGGGGGTTCAGAAGCTCCTGGCCCATGAACTTGGACTCCCAGGTAACTTCCACCAGCCCCGGCTTGGGCTCCCGGTAGTCGCCCACCATGCGCATGATGCCAGCCACCAGCTCCGAGGGACTCTTGACCTTGGCGAAGCGCGCCTGCTTGAAGAAGTCCGAGTTGAGGAGCACCCGCATCACGGCGGCAATGTCGTACTTGGACTGGAAGTAGGCGTCGGACAGAATCTGGACGGCTTCCTCCGGGGCCGGGTCGTCGGACACAAAGAACTGGTACAGCTTGCGGGCCACAAATCGGCCGGTGGCGGGTTGTTCAATGATTATGTCAATGACATCTTCGCCATTGAACCGGCCTACATGGCCCAGGAAAGTCTTCTCGCTGTCGTCGTGGTCGTCGGAGCGGTACTCAAACTCCAGGGGGAAAGCGCCCCAGGGGTAACGCGGCACCGCGTTAGCAATAGTCCAGCCGGTAAAGGCGCGGGCGCAGTTCTTGACATCGTCTTCCGAGTAGTTGCCCACGCCCATGGAGAACAACTCCAGGAGCTCGCGGCCCCAGTTCTCGTTGGGAGCGCCCTTGTGGTTGGTATTGTTGTCCAGCCACAAGATCATGGCCGGGTCCCGGGACAACTCCAGCAGCATGGTGCGGAAGCTGCCCAGGCAGTGCTTCCGGAACATTTCAATCTGGCCAGAGGTGGCGCGGCCGTTCTGGATTTTCTCATAGGCGGTGGCAAAAAGCCCATGCCAGAACAGCGTCATCTTCTCCTGCAGCGGGCTGCGGGTGTTAATCATTCGGTACAGCCACCAGGCGTTGGCGGCATCCGACATCCGCATGTCGTCAATATCAATGTAGTACCGCTGCACGATGTCCTGGTTCAGATACCCTTCGTCCTCTGGATGGAGCAGCTGCTCCACGGTGGCCTCATATCCCTGCTTAACAAAGGCTTCCAGCTCATCCCGGCTAGCGCCAAAACCTGCCCGGCGCATGAGGTGGGCCATCAAGGCAATGTCGTTAGACGTCGCTGAAACCATGTTCCTCTCCTAAGCTTTGCACTTACCCAGCCTGCGGGGCAGCCACCCAGGCAGGCCGGGTTTCTTGGCACGTAGTTTACCACAGATTAGTCCCACCAGTGGAACTGCCAGCGGCCAAAACACTGACCCCACACGGCTTTGCCCCAAAAGTATGAATCTCAATAGTCAGTAACATTTTGCATACAATTCTTGTCACCCCGAGTCCTTCGGCTGAAGGACGAAGGGTCTAAATTTCCAGGATTTTAGATTCTTCGTCCCGATTGCATCGGGACTCAGAACGACGTTTTGGGCAAAGGCGACCCCACACACCAACTACGCTAATTTATGTTATGTCAATTGCAGGCCGCGGTTCAGGCAGGGCCTTACAGTCGTCATTACGACTCCCGATTTCATCGGGATGAAGCAATCCCACCCTGGGGCAGAGATTGCTTCGCTTCGCTCGCAATGACTATTACCCTACGCCCTTGGAGAATTGAAAAGCCCTGGCGATTCAAGCGGGTAACGGATTCCGTTCCCAGGGCGCCCATCGCAGGGCCGAGCAACCTCTTTTCAAGGGGAAAAGAAAGGAATAGTATGTACCTACTGCGTCCTAAAGCGTATTCAGGAGGCGTCTATGGCGTCCAGGAACGAGATGGAGCTTCTGGCTCACTTGATGCGGCGGGCGGGCTTTGGCGCAAACCGCGACCAGTTGGAAACGTACCTGGCCCAGGGCTATGCGTCCACCGTGGAGGAGTTGCTGCACCCCGAACAGCAGCCCCCCTTTGACGATGACCTGATCTACCGGTACATCCCCTACTTCCGCACCGGCACCGGCGTCCAGGGCTACCAATGCTACTGGATTTACCGCATGATTAGCACCAAACGCCCCCTGGAAGAAAAAATGGCGCTGTTCTGGCACAGCGTGTTCGCCACCGGCTTCTCCAAGGTGGACAACGCCCCCCAGATGAACCGCCAGATTCAAATGCTGCGGAAGTACGGCATGGGCAGCTTCCGCACCTTGCTGGTGGAACTGGCCCGGGACCCTGCCATGATTTTCTGGCTGGATAACAACACCAACCACAAAGACGCCCCCAACGAGAACTGGGGCCGCGAGCTCCTGGAGCTGTTCACTATGGGCGTGGGCATGGACGGACAGCCTAACTACTCGGAAGAAGATGTGAAAGTGGCCGCCCGCGCCTTCACCGGCTGGACTATGATTACCGGCCTGCCCCGCTACCCCTACGGGGAACACTTCAACACCTTTGAGTACCAGCCTGACGACCACGACGATAGCGAAAAGACCTTCCTGGGCGAGACCGGCCGCTGGAACGGCGAGGATGTGGTGGACATCATCTGCAAGCAGCCCGCCACCGCCCGGTTCATCTCCCGGCACCTCTACAACTTCTTTGTGGCCGATGAACCCCAGGTGCCCGCCTGGCAGAACACACCACCCAGGGACCCGGCGGCCATTGCTGCCCTGGAGCAGGCCTACTTCGAGTCCAATTATGATATCCGCGCCATGCTGCGGGCTTTGCTCAACTCGGACTTCTTCAAGGCCGAAAGCGTCCGCTACGCCAAGGTCAAAAGCCCCGCGGAACTGGTGGCCGGGGTGATGCGCTTGTCCGGAGACTTTACCTCGCCCAAACCCTACATCCACCCCATTGCCGCCGCCTGCAACTACATGGGCCAGGAGATTCTCAACCCGCCCACGGTGGAAGGCTGGCACACCGGCAAGGAATGGATTGACAGCGGCGCGCTGGTGGAGCGGGTCAACTTCGCCTCCGACCAGGTGGGCGACCCCAGCAAGCCGGGCGTGCAGCGCATTGCCGAGCGGCTGGCGGCCTGGGGGCCCACGCTGACTCCCACGGCCCTGGTGGACCGGTGCCTGGACCTGGCTGGGCCGGTGCGGATTCCGGAGTCCCGCCGGGCCGAACTCATCGAACACGTGGCGCACGGCGGCCCCATTCGCTGCGGGACGGCTGAGGACCGCAAACTGTTTGACCAGCGGGTGGCCCGGCTCTTGCAGCTGATTGTGGCGGTGCCGGAGTTCCAGCTTACGTGAAAATCTGTATAGGATGTGTGACTATTCCCGCTCGTGGTGAGCCAGTCAAACCATGAGCGGGTTATGGTTCGCCACCCTTCGACAAGCTCAAGATGAGCGAACAATGTCATGGTAACTCCCACACAAGCTCTAAGGCGGGTTTGGAACCCGCCCTTGCACTACCGAAATCCTCTTCCAACAGGATGACGACATGACCACCCAAACCACCGCTAAACCCGCTTTCAAATACAGCCACACCATTGGCAATGCCGCCGCCGGCGGGCAGGTAGGTTTCCGCCATCCGGTGGACGTGGCCGTTGCCCCCGGCGGTCTGCTGTACGTGCTGAACAACTCCTACGAGTTCCAGGAGGACGGCAAGTGGGTGGTGCGCTGTAACATCACCGAGGACTATCTTGGCAAGTTCGGCAGCAACGGCACGGCGGACGGGCAGTTCGTGTGGCCCAACGCCATTGCGGTGGACCGCCAGGGCAATGTCTTTGTCACCGACGAGTACCTTCACCGCATCTCCACCTTCGACCCCGAGGGCAACTTTCTCTTCCAGTGGGGCGCCCTGGGTGACGAAGACGGCCAGTGGGAGCGGCCCGCGGGCATTGTCTTTGACCGGGACAACAACCTGCTGGTGGCGGACAGCTTCAATCACCGCATCCAGAAATTCACTCCAGAAGGCCGGTTCCTGGGCAAGTGGGGCGGGCTGGGCACGGGGGAAGGCCAGTTCAACACGCCCTGGGGCATCACCCTGGACCGCCAGGGCAACGTGTACGTGGCCGACTGGCGCAACGACCGGATACAAGAGTTTGACCCCAACGGCCAGTTCTTGATGCGGCTGGGCGCTTCCGGCAGCGGCGACGGGCAGTTCAACCGTCCCACCGGCGTGGCCGTGGACCGGGAAGGGTTGATTTACGTGGTGGACAGCGGCAACGACCGGGTGCAGGTGTTTGACGGCCAGGGCCGCTACATTACCCAGTTCCTGGGCGACGCTGGCATGTCCAAGTGGGGCCGGGACCGGCTGGCTTCCAACCCGGAAAGCATGTTGGACCTGCGGGCCAAGGCGCGCAGCATGGCGGCGGAGCAGCGTTTTTACCAGCCCGTGGGCATTGAGACGGACGACCAGGGCCATATCCTGGTGGCGGAAAGCGGCCGCCACAGGCTGCAAATCTACCAGAAGGTCAGTTAAGCGCCTGGCCCACGGCTGAAGTTACCAGGCCTTTTCAAAGTTCCACCGGCCCGTTTGGCCGCTCGTCCTGAGCCAGTCGAAGGACGACGGCCAGCCCCGCTCATGGTTCGACACGCTCACCATGAGCGGTGTTTTTGAATGCCGCCTCACCGGGCGTCTGTATGGTCATTACTTCATCCCAATGTAATCGGTACGAAGTAATCCTGTTGCGGCGAAGCGGGTGCTCTACTTAGTCCGCAAGGACATGACGGCACTTTCTGGAAACCTTCTCCAAACTGCGTCCCTCAGCAGCCCGTCACAGCACGCCCTTTTCCACCATTTGCTTAATCTGCGCCTGGGAGTAGCCCAACTCCAGCAGAATTTCGGAGTTGTGCTCCCCCAGCAGCGGTGGATGGCGGCGCATCTCCCCGGGCGTCTCGGCGAACTTGATGGGCAGGCCAGTCTGCTTCACACTGCCCAAGGTGGGATGGGAAATCTCTGTGACCATCTGGCGGTGCAGTATCTGGGGATCGGCAAATACGTCCGCCAGGTCGTTGATAGGGCCGCAGGGCACGCTGACCGCCTGGAGAGCTTCCACCCAATGGGCCACTGGCTGGGTCAGGAAGACCTCTTGCAGCAAGGGAATCAGCTTGGCGCGGTTCTTGGACCGGTCGCCGTTGCGGGCGTACTCCGGCCTGTCCCGCAGGTCCTCCCGCCCAATGCCCTGGCAAAACCGCTCCCACAACCGCTCGGAGCCAACCGCCACGTTGATGTACTTGCCGTCCTGGCACATAAAGGCCTGGTAGGGCACCAAGTTGGAGTGGACGGTGCCCAGCCGTCCGGGGGGGCGCCCAGTGCCAAAGAAGTTACCGGCCTGGTAGGTCAGCCAGGCTACCTGGGCGTCCAGCATAGCCACGTCAATGTACTGCCCCTGGCCGTGGCGCTCCCTGTGGTAAAGGGCGGTCATAATGGCAAAGGCCGCCCACATGCCTGAACCAATATCGGCGATGGCCACGCCTACTTTAACCGGGTCGCCCTTGGCTTCCCCCGTTACGCTCATAACGCCGCTCAGGCCCTGCACAATCTGGTCATAGGCGGGCCTGGTGCGGTAGGGGCCGTCCTGCCCGAAACCTGAAACGGAGCAATAAACAATGCGGGGATTGACGCCTTTCACTGCCTCGTAGTCCAGGCCCAGCCGGGCAGTGACGCCGGGAGTAAAATTCTCCACCACCACGTCGGCAGTGCGGGCCAGCTTCAGGAAAATCTCCTGGGCCTGCGGCTCCTTGAAGTTCAGCGTAAGGCTGCGTTTATTGCGGTTGATGGAAAGGAAGTAGGCGCTCTCGCTGCCAATGAAGGGCGGCCCCCACTGGCGGGTGTCATCCCCGGTGCCAGGTATCTCAATCTTGATGACGTCTGCACCGTAATCGCCCAGCATCAGGGTACAGAACGGGCCAGCCAGGGCCCGGGTAAGGTCCAGCACGCGCACCCCATCCAGCGGCGTCATGGGCAGCGTCCTCCTCGGCATGGGATTGGTTTGGTATGGGAACAACATTGGGAGCCGCGGCCCCCAGCTAAGGTGCGCCCATTGTACCACAAGGCGAAATATGGCTTGCCCTGAAGGCCCGCTGGGGGGCCATAGGCTGGAGGGAACGGCTTCGCCCAAAATGTCATTTTTCGTCCTTCAGCCGAAGGACTCAGGGTGGCAAGAATTGGATGCAAGGCGTTACCGGCTGTCAAAAGCTATACTTTTGGGGCAAGGCCGGAGGGAAAGACTCTGCCAGGCGCTTGCGGAGATGGCAGTGCCTGTTTCGTGAGGCGCTGTGCCCGCGATGAAAATAGGCGACCTCCGCCCGCACTGGGTGGAGGTCGGTTGGATGCCAATTGCGGGTAGTGTATCAATTAGCCCTTCGTCGTTCCGGCGCAAGCCGGAACCCAGTGGTGCGTTTCAGCCATGTCCCTATCTGGGCATCCTGACTTGTCGGGGTGCGACGAGTTGAGTCCTTAAGCAAACGAATACACTACTCAATTGCGCTGCTTATTGCCTCAGGCGGCAAAGGGTGGAAAAGGACCGTCCCTGCGCCCGTAAGAGCGGGTCAGGTGCCGCCCGCCGTGGGACAACCGCCGCCGCTTCCCTCCCTCCACCTTGGGGACCACCGGCGCGGCCACCGGCTCCACGCTGATTTGCGCTGGTGAATCCAGTTTCTCCATAATGTCTTTGCTGAACCCGCACTGTACACAGGTGATAAAGGGGCCGTACTGGTCTTGGTCTTCGTAAACATCGCCGGAACAGCGGGGGCAACCTTTAAACCAGAACATCGCCACCTAGCTCCAAATTATTAGCCGCAGTTGCCTTGCGTGCTTCCCGCCCCGGAAACGCTGCGCAAGCATGGCGGCAAAGTTGGGGCGCCCTGCCGGAATAGCCCGGCGCCACCGCAAACGTTTCAATAATGTTAGGATTAGGTAAAGCAAAGTGGCATGGTCTGACCACCCATGTGGCCGGGGGGTATACACTGACAAACCGAGGCAACACCACCGGTATATCTGGCGCTATCCGGATGAACCCCAGAGGCACACTTTGTTGCCGGAATCCCCTCAGCCCGGTAGAATGTACACAATTTGTCCTACCAATCTGGCATAAGCCCATTCATATAAGGAGGCACCATGGCCACAACTCAGCGCGCCACGTCTAACCGGTTCCGGAAGACCTTCGGCGAGCCCACCGGACGCGCCGCCACCAAGGTCAAGCCTTCTCTGACTCCCTTTGTCCAGGAGTTTATCCGTCACTCTCCCTTTGCCGTCATGGCCACCAGCGACGCCCAGGGCAACTGCGACGCCTCCCCCAAGGGGGGCAAGCCCGGTTTTATCCAGGTCCTGGATGACCGGCGCCTGTTGCTGCCCGACGTGGCGGGCAACCGGCTGTTCCAGTCCTACGCAAACATGGACGCCAATCCCCACGTGGGCCTGGTGTTTTTCATACCTGGAATCACCGACACAGTGCGGGTCAACGGCCGGGTGCAGTTCCTCTCAAAACAGGAACTGGAGCAGCAGAATGTGGAAGTTTGCATCTACGACCCGGACGATCGGGGGTTGTACCTGCAAGGCATTGTGATTGAAGTGGAAGAAGCCTACGGCCATTGCCCCCGGGCCTTGACCTTTTCCCGGCTGTGGGATGTGGAGACTATTGCCGCCCACCAGGCTAACCGGCCCATCGCAGACCGTAGCACCAACGTTTAAGCAACCATCCAGAAGGTAACGTCGTATCTTTGCATGTCCCGAAATCAATCGGGACATGCAGGTCTCTTAGAGGGTGTCTAAAAAGGCTAGGTGCTCGTGGTTCGACAGGCTCACCACGAGCGGTCCTTCAGCCGAAGGACGCTCACCCTGAGCTTGTCGAAGGGTGAGCGCTGGTAGTGCACAGCACTTTTTAGACACATTCTTAGAGGGTGTGTGACAATTCCCGTCCTCATCCTTCGACAAGCTCAGGATGAGCGGGCTGGGTAGACGGCATTTCTCACACAGGCTCTTAGAGGTTTGGGCCCCTACAACCACTTCCTATCACCTTCCAAGAACAACAACCCTGGGGGACACACTGAGAGTCCAATGGGTTGCTATGGTTGCCGCAAAACATCGTGGGGGACCAAGCGGCGAAGAATATACGTGTCCCCAGCAATCTGGAGGGTAATGCGGTAGCTCCGGCTAACCCGCAGCTCCCACACGTCATTGGCGCCACGAATCCGCTTCAATCCCAGAGAGGGGTGCCGCGGGTTGGCCAACAGCAGGGCAAGTTGCTTCTCCACACGTCCCTGGATGTCTGGTGGCGCTTCCCCAAAGTTCCGGTCAAAGGGCCGGGCAGTTTGAAACCTCATTGGGCCTTGAGATGGCGCATCAAGTCGTCCACTGACTCAAAGGGGCCAGACAGTTCGCCTTGGGCAATGGCCGCATCCGCCTCCTGCTCCCGTTCCTGCGACTCCTTGCTCCAGAACCAGGCTTGCTCCCGCGGCACCAGCTTCTGCGGCACCAGGTAAAGAGCTTCTTCCCGCACCTGCACCTCCAGAAAGTCTCCAGGTTCCAGCCCCAGTTGCTCAAATACCTCCTGGGGTATGGTTATCTGATGCTTGGGGCCGATTTGTGTTACGGTCATGGCAGAACCCTCTGTGTGAACTTACTTTCTTACTTTAAGCAAAACTTGAAGCGGCAAGGCGGTCAATGCGGCAATTCAGCCGCCCCTCCACTGGGGTATAATTATCCCTTAAGCCCCGACGCCCCGGAAGCGCCAGCATTGGGCTGAGAAAGGACACGCCAAATGGTCAGCATCGCTTTTGAGAAAGTCACTCTCTCCAACGGCCTGGACGTAATTCTGCACCAGGACCACACTACCCCCCTGGTGGCGGTCAACGTCTGGTACCACGTGGGATCCAAGGACGAGGAGCCGGGCCGCACCGGTTTTGCCCATCTGTTTGAGCATGTAATGTTTGAAGGCTCCAAGCACCACAACCGCAGCCACTTTGAGCCTCTGCAAAAGGCCGGGGCCAACCTCAACGGCTCCACCACCATGGACCGCACCAACTACTGGGAGGACGTGCCCTCCAACTACCTGGAATTGGCCCTGTGGCTGGAGGCGGACCGCATGGGGTTTCTGCTGGACGCCCTGGACCAGCGGCGGTTTGACGTGCAGCGGGACGTGGTGAAGAACGAGCGCCGCCAGACCTACGAAAACCGTCCCTACGGCATGGCCCACTGGCAGCTTCAAGAAGCCCTGTTTCCCCTGCCCCACCCTTACCACTGGATGACCATTGGCTCCCAGGAAGACCTGGACGCTGCCAATCTGGAAGACGTGAAAAACTTCTTCCGCCGGTTCTATTCCCCCTCCAACGGCAGCCTGGCCATTGCCGGCGACTTTGACCGCGGCCACGCCTTGGACCTGGTGAACAAGTACTTCGGCGACTTGCCGCCTGGCCCGCCGGTGCGTCGCATCGGCAAGTTCGACTCCGGCCTGGCAGGCCGCGTTGAACTGACCATGCGGGACAAGGTGCTGCTGCCCAGGGTGTATATTTCCTGGCCCGCCCCGCCGGAGCAGGACCCTGATGAAGCGCCCTTGGAAATCCTCAGCGCCGTACTTTCCGACGGCCTGGCTTCCCGGCTCCACCGGTCCCTGGTGTACGAAAAGCAAGTGGCCCAGACCGTTCATGTGCGTTACTACTCGGCGGAGATTGCCGGCGAGTTCACCATTGAAGCCACCGCCGCCGCCGACCGCTCCCTGGCCGAGGTGGAGGCCGCCATCGAGTCAGAACTGGCGCGCCTCCAGCAGGAACCTCCCACCGATGAAGAGATTTCCCGCGCCAAGAACCGCATCGAAGCCCAGCACTATCGTGCCCTGGCCCGCGTGGGCGGGTTCAGCGGCCGGGCCGAACAGCTGAATCACTTTAACGTCTTCACCGGCGACCCAGGCAAAATCAACACCAGCATTGATGCCTACTTGAAGGTGCAGCAATACGACCTGGTGCGGGTGGGGCAAAAAGTGCTGGACACCCGGCAAGTCCGCCTGCGGGTCCTGCCCGAAGCGGCGCTGAAGCCGTTGGTAACAGGGGTGGACCGCACGGTGATGCCTCCCGCCGCCAAGGAGCCGGAATTTACTCCGCCCCTGCCGCGCCGGGGCAGACTGCTCAATGGACTGAACGTGGTGGTGGTGGAGAAGCGGGGTTTGCCCATCGTCTCCTTCGGCTTGCTGCTGGGAGCCGGAGCCACCACCGACCCGGCAGATCAGCCGGGGCTGGCCAACTTTACCGCCCAGATGCTGTCGGAAGGCACCTCCCAACGCACCAGCCAGGAGATTGCCGGGGCCTTTGAGTTCATCGGCGCGCGCCTGAACACTGACACCCGCCGGGAGTACACCCTCCTGTCCACGGAGACGCTGACCAAGCATTGGCCCACGGCCCTTTCCCTGATGGCCGAAATAGTCCAGGACCCGTCCTTCCCCCAGCACGAGCTGGACAGGGTGCGCCGGGAACACCTGACCGATTTGCGCCGCGCCAAAGATGACGCCAACGCCGTAGCGGAACGTATCATGCCTGGGCTTATATTCGGACAGGCAACTCCTTACGGACACCCGGTGTTCGGAACAGAAGCCGCTACCGAGGCCCTGACCCGGCAAGCCCTGGAACGCCATTTCCGCGGGCACTACTCCGCCGCCTCTGCCACATTGTTGGTGGTGGGCGACATCAGCCTGGCCGAGGTGCTGGCCCAGGCGGAAGCGGCCTTGGGCGGCTGGCGCACTTCCCCGCAGGCAATCCAGCCCCCGGCAGGCGGGGCCTTAAAGGCTTTCCCAGCGTCAACCATCTACCTGGTGGACCGGCCCGGCTCGGCCCAATCGGTCATCAGGGCGGGTCACTTCACCGCTACCCGTAAACACGCCGACTATTACGGGTTAACCCTGGTCAACTATGCCTTCGGCGGCCAATTCTCAGCGCGCCTCAACCAGAACCTGCGCCAGAACAAGGGGTACAGCTACGGCTACCACTCGGGGGTCCAGTGGTACCAGGGGCCGTCCCTGCTGGCGGCTGGGGGCAGCGTGCAAAGCGCCGTGACCAGGGAATCGGTGCGGGAGACCTTGCACGAGTTCCAGGACATCCACGGGCACCGGCCCATCAGCGCCGAAGAGCTGGAGGCGTCCAAGCAGGGCTTGCTGCGCAGCTTCCCCGCCAGCTTTGAGCAGCCCGCCCAGGTGCTGGGCCAGCTGGTGCACATGGTGCTCCACGGCCTGCCCAACGACTATTTCCGCACAGTGAGCGCCCAGCTGGCCGGCGTGACTCTGGCGGAGGCGCGGCGGATCGCCTCGGAGCACATCAACCCTGACGAGCTGCGGCTGCTGGTGGTGAGCGACCGCGAGGTGGTGGAGCCGGGCCTGCGAGAGCTGGGCTTGCCGGTGGAGCTGCTGGACCGGGACGGGGTTGAGGCGGGCTAAAAGACCCTCTGGAATTTCACCGCAGAGGCCGGAGAGAACGCAGAGCTAAAAGTTTGTGTGGAATTGCCACACACCTTCTAACTCCGCGCGCCCGGCAGTAAATCAACCCTGTCTATCGCGGCAGCTCTCCCAGCGTCAGCGTAACTTTGCGGGTGGCCCTGCTGCGAAAGAGCTCCACTTCCACCTGCTGGCCAGGGCGCAGCCCTTGCCGCAAGGTGCGGGTCAGGTCGCTAACGCTGGTCACTTTGCGCCCGTTCAAGAAAAGGAGGATATCCCCCGGGCGGATTCCCGCCTGGTCGGAAGGCCCGCCGGTCACCACGCCGCGAATCACCACTCCCTCCCGCACCGGCAACCCTACCTGGGCGGCGGTCTCCGGCGCCAGGTCGGCCAGCAGAGCGCCCAGCCAAGGCCAGCGCACCCGGCCCTGGGTAATCAACTGGTCGGAGACGAATGTCGCATTTTCCATGTTGATGGCGAACCCGATACCTTCTATGGGCGGGCCGGAGCCATTGCCGCCCCGCAGCACCGCCGTATTGATGCCCACCAGTTGGCCCTGCAAATTTAGCAGCGGCCCGCCGCTGTTGCCGGGGTTAATCACCGCATCGGTCTGAATCAGGTCATACAACGTAACGTCTTGGGTCTCCTCCAGGGTCCTCCCCAGGGCCGATATCACGCCCACGGTTACGGTGGGGCCGCCGGGCAAAGCCAAGGCGTTGCCAATGGCAATCACCCATTCCCCCACCCGCACCGGCACGTTCTTCCCCAGTGGCACAAAGGGATAACCGTTGCCCGGCAAGCGCAGCACCGCCAGATCGGAAAGAGGGTCATCTCCCACCAGCTGGGCGGCAAAATGGCGTCCGTCATCCAATGTCACAGTTATGTTAATCGCCCCTTCCACCACATGGTGGTTGGTCAGCACCAGACCACTGGGGTCAAAAATTACCCCGCTGCCGCTGCCATACCCCCGGCTAACGCCAAAAAAGTCCTGGACCACCACTTCGGACACAATGGACACCACCGCAGGCCGCACCCGCTCCACGGTATCGGCCACTCCCAGCAGCCCGGCAACGCCAACTGGAACGGCTGGCGTGGGGGCGGGCGCCGCAACAACGGTTGGCGGCGGCGCCAAGGTGGGAGAAGGCGGGATAGTAGCCGTGGGCGCCTGGGTATTGGGTACGGGAGTGGCGTTTCTTGGCGGCGGAGGGGCCAGAAAACATCCTGCCGCACCCAGGGCGAGGGCAGCTCCCAGCAGCAGGAACACCCAGGCAGGCCATAACCGAGGCCGCAAAAACTCCATTGGGCTAACCACCTTATCTGACCACATCCTCAGCCCTGGACTCCTGGCAAAGAGCCGCGGCGGATGGCCTCTTTCTGCGCCTGGAAAAGCGGCCCAACACCCTGGGCCGCCAAGGCCAGAATTTGGGCTACCCGCTCCTGGGGGAAGGGCGCGCCTTCTGTGGCCCCTTGCAGCTCCACCATATCTCCCTGGTCGGTGAGCACTACGTTAAAATCCACCTGGGCGCGGGAGTCTTCCCGGTAACACAGGTCCAGGATAAGCTCTCCATCCAAAAGCCCCACACTGGTGGCGGCCACCGCGCAGCGCAGGGGAACCCGGGGCAGCGCCCCGTGGCGCACCAGGGTGGACAGGGCCTGGTGGAGCGCTACGTAGGCCCCGGTGATGGCGGCGGTGCGGGTGCCGCCATCCGCCTGAATCACGTCGCAGTCAATAATCACCGTGCGCTCTCCCAGGGACGGCAGGTCGGTCACGGCCCGCAAGGCGCGGCCAATGAGGCGCTGAATCTCCTGAGAACGCCCGCTGGGGTGGCCTTCGTCCCGCTCCCTGGTGGTGCGGGTAAGCGTGGCCCTGGGCAGCATAGCGTATTCCGCGGTCACCCAGCCCTGTCCCTGGCCCCGCAAAAAAGGCGGCACCCGCTCCTCCAGACTCGCCGAGCATAGTACGCGGGTTAGGCCCGTCTCAATTAGCGCCGAACCTTCAGCAAAACGCAGGTAACCAGGGGTTATGGCAACGGGCCTTGGCTCATCCCACCGTCGCCCATCGGGTCTTGGCAACTTCAGTGCTCCTTGAGAAGAGTGCTGGCTAACAGCCTATCTCCTCCACCCCAACGCTCTCCCATGCAGGGAGAGGGCGGACAGTACTTCCTCTCCCCTTGTGGGCCTTGTTTCAAAAGTAATGATTTCGCTGGGAGGATACGATTTTCATCCAATTCTTGTCACCCTGAGTCCTTCGGCTGAAGGACGAAGGGTCTAAAATTCCGGAAATTTAGATTCTTCGTCCCGATGCAATCGGGACTCAGAATGACATTTGGAACAAGGCCCCCCTTGTGGCAGAGGACCCAGGCAAGGCGTAAATGACCGAATAGACCAGGTTTCAATGCATGGGATAGTAGTATACACGACCCGCTGTACCATCCGGCCAGACCCTCACCTGCGACGATGAGTCTTTACCCACAGCCCCTTGCCGTCGCTGATTACTTCGATGACGCCTTGCTGGTCAGTGCGATAGACCCTGTCCTTGCCCAGGTAGGCGTCCAGCCGCGCCAACACCTCGGGGTGCGGGTGGCCGTAGCGATTGTCCTTTCCCACTGAGACCACCGCCAATGCCGGACTGACTTTCTGGAGGAAATCTGGAGTGGTGGAACTCCTGCTGCCGTGGTGGGCCACCTTCAGCACGTCGGAATCCAGGGCTTGTGGGAAACTCCTGACCAGCGCCGCCTCTGCTTCGGCCTCAATATCCGCAGCCAGCAGGATGCTGAAGTCGGCGTAGGTCAAGCGCAGCGCCACCCCGTTGTTGTTGCGGTCGGCCTGAGTGCCCTGCCACGGCGGGTTAGGGGGGTTAAGCACCTCCAGCGCCACGCCGGAGTCCAGAAGTATGCGGTAGCCCGCGGCAACTTGCTGGGGTTGCAGGGACTCCTGCACCAGGGCCGCATCCCACCGGGGGTACATAGGGCTTTCCGGGTCAGGCGTCCCCGCCAGCACCAGCCCCACGTCGTAGCGGGCCAGCACTTCCAGAAGGCCCAGGCTGTGGTCTGCATCCAGGTGGGTCAGCACCACCAGGTCCAGGCTGCGGTCCCAGGGCAGTAAGGGTCCGCCCAGGGCCGTCACCGCGCTTTGGGCATCCGGACCGCCATCTACTAACACCTGGCGGCCCTGGGGCGTAATCACCAGAATACTGTCGCCCTGGCCCACGTCAAAGAAATAGACGTGCAGGCGGCCATCGGGCGCAAACCAGACCCGCGCCCAGACCAGCAGCGCCAGCGCCGCCAGAACAAAACCGGCCGCCGCCATCACACGCCAGCTTACGCTCGCGGCAGCCAGGCTTCCCGCTGGCGGTCCCCCTTGCCCCAGCCAGCGCCACATCCGGCCCAGGCCCCCGGGCCAAAGCAACGTTCCGCCCAGCAACCCAAACCAGGCTGCCATCAGGAGCGGCCCCACCCAGCTGCCGGTAACGGCATGGCCGGGAGTGACCGCCGCCACCGCCAGTTGGTAGGCCAGCGGCGGCCAGGCAGCCCAGCCCAGGGCCTGTCCCAGCACCGGATGGAGCAGCCCAGCCAGGGCTGTGACTGCCGATCCAATCAGAATGGCGGCCCGCACCGGCAGAGACAAAATGGTGGCTGGAATCCCCCACAAAGGCACCTGATGGAAGCTGGCTGCCACAATGGGAAAAGTAGCCAGGGTAGCTGCCAGGGAGACCACCACCGCAGTCCCCGCCAGCAAGAGGCAGCGCATGGCCCAGCGCCGCGGCCATGCTGCCCCCTGGTCAGCAGGTTCCAGGAAAGCCTGGGCAAAGCGCGCCTGCCAAGGCCCCGCCAGGGCGATACCCGCCACCGCCGCAAAGCTAAGCTGGAAGGACACCTGCCGCGCCGCAAGGGGATTAACCACCGTCATGACCGCCGCGCCCAGGGCCAGGGCGGGCAGCACGCTGCGCGGGCGTCCCAACGCCAATGCCGCCAGGTAGAATGTGCCCATGATGGCAGCCCGCACCACCGGAATTTCCAGACCGCTGATGGCCGCATAGCCCCACACCAGCGCCAGGGGCGGCAGCAGATAGAGTTGGCACCGCTTGCCCATGAGCCACGCTGATGCTGCCAGCGCCAGCCCCAGCAGCATGGCGACTTGCAGGCCCGATATAGCCAGTAGATGGGCGGTGCCGGTGCGCCGGAAATCCTCCGCCGCCTGGTCAGGCATCTCCGAGGTCACGCCCAGCAGCAAGGCCTGGGCCAGGGCGGATTCCGGCGAGGGCAAGGCCGTGGCCAGGCTCTCAGCCATCCGCCGCCGCAGATCAAACACGGCCGCCAATATGGGATGGCCCCTGCCCTGGGAAATCCAGTGCACTTGGCTGGGGCGCATGATGGAAGATATGCCCTGGTTCGCCAGAAAGGCGGGGTAGTCGAAGCCCTGAAAAGGCTGGGGCGCAGCCAGATCTCCCCGGACTTCCAGCATGTCCCCATAGCGAAAGTAGGGAGCGCCGCGCACCGCCACCATGTCGTCTGGAGGAAAGGCATAGACCAGGGCCTTCCCCCGTACCGGCTGCCAGTCATTATCCTGGCCGACGTCAGTGACCGTCAGAACAAACTCGGCCCGCTGTCTTGCGGATTCCGGGTCGCTGGAGACCCAGCCGCGCAGGGCAACGGGCTGTCCCTCTAGAAAGAGCAGGTCCTGGCGGTGGGATTCAGCCCACTCACCGCGCCAAAACCCTAGCAACAGCAACGCCAACAACAGGCCCGGCAGCATCTTCCAGCGCAGCAGCCTCGACGCAATCGCCAGCAGCGCCAACGACAGGGCCGTTAGCAAAAGAGGCAGGGGCGGGACATCCTGGACGGCGCTGAGCAGCAACCCCACCATCCAGGCAACAATTAGCAGGGCCAGCGGCATGGAAGTCTTGCCTGTGCTCCCGCTACGGGGTTCCGCCCACGGTAATCAGGTGCCGGATTTTCTCGTAGGTGGACGGCCCAATGCCTGGGACGTTGGTGACTTGCTCCGCCGAGGCGAAGGCGCCATTGATGGCGCGGTAGTCCACAATGGCCTGCGCCCGCACTGGGCCGATGCCGGGTAGCTGTTCCAGGGCCGACGCCGAGGCTGTGTTGATGTCAACCAAGCCCTGGGCGGCAGGCGTCACCGCCCCTTGGGCTTGTTCCGGCGCCAAAGGGTCTGCCGCCATAGGCGGCTTCTCGCCCGGCCTGGGGATGTAGTAATAGCCTTCGTCCTGGACCCGCCGCGCCAGATTGACGGCAGTCAGGTCAGCGCCTGGCGCTGGGCCTCCCGCGGCAGCCAGGGCGTCGGCCAGGCGGTCGCCGGGCTGGAGGGTATAGACACCAGGCCGCTGCACCGCCCCGGTTACGTAAACCACCACCTCGGCCTCTCCCTGGGTAGGCTGGGCGGCCAAGGGCACCGCGCCCCCCGGCAGCAGCGCCAGGCGGCAACACCTGTATTGGGGCATTGCGGCCCTGGCGCACCAGCAGCGCCACTGCTCCGGCCACCAGCAGCACAGCCAGCACGGCCAGACAGGCCGCGGCAAAGATACGATAAGCTGAAGCAGGCACTTCGCTGATCCCCAGGCCAGCAATAGATACAACTTGTGTTTACAGTGAGTGCCTGATTATAATTGAAGCCAACTTGTTGCGAAAGAGGATGCCGTGACTACCTCAAAATCCGCCGCCAGCAGCCAAGCGCATTACGCCTTCTTCAAGGGCCAGTACGTGCCCCTGCAGGAGGCCAAGGTCAGTGTCATGACCCACGCCCTGCACTATGGCACCGGCGTGTTTGAGGGGATTCGCGGCAACTGGAACCAGGAAAAGGAAACCGTTTACATCTTCCGGCTGCGGGAGCACTACCAGCGCCTGCTGCGGGGCTGCCGCCTGTTAATGCTGAACATCCCTTACACCCTGGACGACCTGTGCCGCATCACTGTGGAGTTGGTGGAGCGCAACGGTCATTGCCAGGACATTTACATTCGCCCGCTGGCATACAAGAGCGCCGAGATGGTGGCTAACCTGCGCCTCCAGGACCTGGTCAGCGACTTCACTCTGGTGACGGTGCCCTTTGGCAACTACCTGGGATCGGACCGCCTGCGCTGCTGCACCTCCTCTTGGAGGCGGGTGGACGATCCCATGATTCCGGCGCGCCTGAAAATTGCCGGCATTTATGTCAATAGCATCCTGGCCAAGACCGAGGCAACCCTGGGCGGCTATGATGAAGCTATTTTGCTGAACCAGGACGGCCACGTTTCCGAAGGCTCCGGGGAGAACCTGTTCATGGTCTCCGATGGCCGCCTGATTACGCCGGTGCTGGAGGACAATGCCCTGCCCGGCATTACCCGGGAGACAGTGATGCACCTGGCCCAGAACGAGCTGGGAATGGAAGTTGTTGAACGGACCATTGACCGCAGCGAGCTTTATCTGGCCGACGAGGTGATGCTCACGGGCACCGCCGCGCACCTGACGCCGGTAATCGAACTGGACCACCGCCCCATTGGCGACGGAAAGCCCGGCCCAGTCTCCACCAAGCTCCAGAAGATGTACTTCGACGTGGTGGTGGGACGAAACCCCAAGTACCTGCATTGGTGCACGCCCGCCTCGCCCAAGCTGGCCCGCGTCTAAGTCTTAGTGGGTGTCTAATAAAGTGCCTTGCTCACCAGACGCTCACCCTTCGACACGCTCAGGGTGAGCGTCCTTCGGCTGAAGGACCGCTCGTGGTGAGCCTGTCGAACCATGAGCGGTCACTTTTGACCCAGGCTCTTAACATTTCCACTACGCCGGGGCCGACGCCAGAACGGGGCTGCTGATTGCTCGCCGAAGCACTGCCTTGGATAGCCATTGTTTTGGGAGCATACCTTCTGGGCAGCACTCCCTCGGCCTATTTGGTCACTCGTTGGGTGGCCCGCAAGGACATCCGCCGGATTGGAGACCTCAACTCCGGGGCGGCCAACGTGTTCCGCACCGTAGGCCGGACTGCGGGCATGATAGTGTTCCTGGTTGACTTGGCAAAAGGAGCGGTGGCCATTGCACTGGCTTGGATTTTGGCTGGCACACTGTGGCCCTACTGGGGTATGGCTGCAGCGGCGTCCGCCATAGCCGGACACAATTGGCCCGTGTATCTCCGCTTCCGCGGCGGCAGAGGCGCCGCCACCGCCGCTGGAGCTTTGCTGGCGCTGTTCCCGGCCCTGGCGGTGCCCCTCAGCCTTTTGGGTATTGTGGCATTGCTGCTTACCCGCAACGCCACCAAAGCCCTGGCCTGCCTGTTCATCCCCTTGCCGCTGCTCACTTGGCCGCTGGGCTACAGCGCCCCGCAAATTGCCTGCGCCTTTGGCCTGCCCATTCTGGTGGGCGTCAGCCACTTCCTCAGCGTGCGGCGTAAACCCTTGCCCGCGCCCGGCCACTCCCCCCAAGGGTGACCCGTGGACGACCCTTTTATCCTAGACTACATCGCTCTGGTCTATGTCGCAGCCCTGGGGACGCTGCAAGTCGCCGCCGCCGCCAACGGCTTGCAGGGGCTCATGCTTCTGGGGCGGCGCGGCCTGTGCCTCATCCTGGGCATATCCTTGCTGGGCGGAGCCTTCACCTGGTTTTTTCTTTCTGCGCCGCGTAACGTACCGGACTACCTGAGCGGCCTCAACGGCACCCAGCAGTTTTACGGTTTCTGCGCCGGGGTAGCCGCCGCCTTTATAACCACAGCAGTGGCGGCAGCGTTCGCGCAGCGGCAGTTGGGCCAGGGCGCAGTGTCACTGCCTGAAGGAGTGGAGGGGCTGAGAACGAGCCATTATCCACGGCTGCTGTACTGGAGACTCCGGGGTCTGTGGCGGCGGTGACAGACCTCCTGTTCTCCCTGGATGCCCGTATCGTCCTGTGGCTGAACCAGGCTGTGGGGATATTCGGCCCCCTGGACGCCGCCATGTACGTGCTGGGCAGTGACTATTTCGTTCCGGTATCCCAGGCCCTGGGCCTGCTGGGGCTTTGGTTCTCCGGCGAGACCCAGCGCCACCGGGAACATCGCCAGCGGGCCGTATTGCGGGCTGCCCTTTCCCTGGGTTTTGCCGCCCTGGTCATCGTAATCTGCAACCACTTCTGGTTCCGGGAGCGGCCCTTTGCCCACCTGGAGGTAGCCAACCTGCTGTATGAACCCACCGACTCCTCCTTCCCCGCCAATCCAGCAGCAATTTCTTTTGCCATTGCCAGCGGCGCGTTCACAGGAAACCGCAAGGCAGGCCTTGCCATGTTCCTGCTGGCGGCGCTGTGGGTGCTGGCGCGAGTAGCCAACGGGGTCTATTACCCCAGCGACGTGCTGGCTGGTGCGGCCATTGGCATGGCGGTCGGCCCTGCAGCCCGCCTGGTGCTGCGGCTAATGGAGCCGGCCCCCACCTGGCTTATCCAGGGGTTCAGGTTTTTCCACCTGGCATAAAATTCACAGCAGCGCCAGCGCCGCCACGCCCAGTACAATCATGCCGATGGACACTGCCTTGAGCGCCATGCCCAGCCGCGTCACTGGCTCGTCAGTGATGTTCCAGGGAGTGGGCCGCAGCGCCATGCTGACGACAAAGACAAACAGCGGCCTGGTGGCCAGCACTGCCGTAACCAGGGAGACCGGGCCCAGGCTGGTGGCGGTTATGCCCAGCACCGCGCAGGCAATGGGGATCACCCCTTCTCCCAGCAATAGCAGCAACAGGGTATTGCGCCGCCGCAGGGCTGCGCCCAGTCGCCGCCACACCTTGGGGCGGGCAAACAGCAGGAATACTGCCATCACCCCCAGTTGCTGCACCGCAAAGGTGTGCCACACCGGCAGTCCCGCCAGGGCGAGCTTGGCAAGCAGGTAAGCCAGAGCGGTGAAGAAGCCGGCCAGGACCAGGTACGGGGTTCCGCCCCTGGGCAGCAACCCCGCCAGGCTGGGAGCGCCCTTCAGCGACACCAGGATTGCTCCCATCACCACCAGGCTCATGGCCGCCCACTGAAGCACACTCAGGCGCTCTCCCAGCAAGGCCACGGCCAGCAGCGCCACAAACACCGGGTAGATTTGCACCACCGCCAGGGCGCGGGCGGCGTCTTCCCGGCGCAGCCCGGCAAAGGTCAGAGCAAGGCCTGCGCCCAGGCTCAACCCGGACCCAAGGGCTGCGGCCAGCAGCTCCCAGGTGGCGCCCGGCGGCAGCCCAGTAACGGCCAGGGCCGCCGGTACGTACACCGCAATGGTCAGCGCGCCCCAGAGCACCAGTTCAGAAACACCGGGCAAGTGCCTGGTCAGCACCCGCTTGTCCACCGCACTGACCACGCCAAACCCCGCTGCGCTCATCAACGCCAGCAACGCCCACATGAGTATAGCCATCCGCCCTGCCAAAAGTTGGTGGCAATGGTGGCACAGTCCCGCCCAGAAATCAACGTGCTATAATCCCAAAACATTGAGCTTTCGGGAGGTTTGGCAATGGGTAAGCTGGATGGCAAGGTAGCCCTGGTCACTGGCTCTGGCCGGAATATAGGCCGCGCCACGGTACTCCGGCTGGCCAGCGAGGGCGCTGACGTGGTGGTCAACGCCCGCAGCAACCGCCAGGAGGCGGAGGACACCGCGGCGGAAGCCCGCGCCCTGGGAGTCCGCGCCCTGCCCGTGCTGGCCGACGTGGCGGTGAAGGAGCAGGTGGATAGCATGGTCAACATGGCCATGTCCGAGTTCGGCAAGATAGACATTCTGATTAATAACGCCGCCGTCCGTCCCCACAAGCCCTTTCACGAGTTGACTCTGCAGGACTGGGAGGAGGTGCGCGGCGTGGTGCTGGACGGCGCATTCTACTGCACCCGCGCCGTGGTGCAGTCCATGATGGACAACCAGTTTGGCCGCATCCTGTTCTTCACCGGCGAAGGCGCTTTCCGCGGCGGCGCAGAGCGCGCCCACGTCTCCGCCGCCAAGATGGGCCTGGTGGGCATGGCCCGCGCCCTGGCTTCGGAATACGCGCCCCACAACATTACGGTCAACGTGGTCTCCCCCGGCAGCATTGACACCAGCCGCGCCCACCCGGAGTGGTACACCACGGGCCGCCCCAGCGCCTCGGGTATCCCCCTGGGACGCCAGGGTATGCCGGAAGAACTGGCCGCAGCGTGCATGTTCCTGGTTGGGCCGGACGGAAACTACATCACCGGCCAGACCTTGCACGTCAACGGCGGGGCTGGCTACTACTGAGGTGAAGGGCTTTACTGCCCTTGTAGACGGCTTGGCCGTAACCAAATCCCCCTTGTCCCCTTGGCGCTTTGCCCGAAAAAAAATCATCGTCGCACCGGCGCAAGCCGGTGTCCAGGACTTCCACGGCGTTCGGCCATATCTGGGTTCCGGCATTCGCAGGAACGACGAGTTGTGCCTTGGCAATTTTCGGGCAAAGCCCCTTTTGCAAAGGGGGTTGGGGGGTCCTGGCAACAAACCACTCACAGACCCTCGCATTGAAGTCTAAACCGCTCGTGGTGAGTCCCGACGTATCGGGATCCCGACCAGGTCGGGGCTTGTCGAACCATGAGCGGGCTGATAGCCAAGTTTAGCAACCAGTGCAAGGCTAAATAGCACTAGAGAGTGTCGTCAAATAAGGAGGGTAACACTGCTACGAGATTTGGCTGAAGATTCAGTAAACTGGCGGGATGACAGCATCCCATCGTCGCCATGACATCTCAGATCGGGTTTGGGAATTATTAGAACCCCATTTGCCTGGGGAGCGGGGTAAGGTGGGCAGGCCGGCCTTCGACAACCGCCGGTTCTTGAACGG
>VGZV01000039.1 GCA_016872385.1 SAR202 cluster bacterium
TAGAGACGGGGCGACCATGCTGAGCTACGGTCTTCCAACCCAGGGTGAATCGGTCTACCCCGCCTCTGATGAAACCTTCGCTTGATTCTAATCTCCCGCTGGCAAGATACAAGGGTGAGCGGCTTTTTCCCGCTCATGGTTCGACAAGCTCACCACGATCGGAAAAAGCCGCTCACCACGAGCGGAGAAAAACTGTTCATCCCTTTGGCTGGCTCAGGGCAGGCCTTGAGCTTGTCGAAGGGTGAGCCTGGAAGTATTGACTGCCTTATTAGCACGAGCTCTGACAGAGAGTCGAGGCGCTGGCTAACCGGCCTTGCTGGGCAGGGCCACAATGGCCTTGCCGCCCACGTACCGGTCTCCGCTGGCGCTGGTCATGAGGATGTCGCACTCCACCAGGTTTTCGCCGTTTTCCTGGCGGGTATCGGTGATGGTGGCGGTGACTTTTAGCGGCTGATTGTGGGGGATGGACTGGCGGAAGACCAGGTCCAGGTCGCGGATGGCGTTGGGGCCTGCCCAGTTGGTGAGGAGCTGGGCCATCATAGCCATGCTCATAATGCCGGGCACAATGGGGAAGGGCAGGCGCACGGACTCTGCGGTCACCTGGTCAGTGAACCGGTTGGGCATAGGGTTGCCCCACACGGAGCAGAAGTCCACCACTCCGGCATCGGGGGCCGAAGTATCCAGGGGGCCGATCTCGTCGCCCAGTTCTATGTCCTCAAAATAGGGCGTTTTGCTGCCAGCCATGCCATGCTCCTTAAACCCTTTCCGTTTAACCGCTGAGACCGCTGAGGATGCGGAGCCTAAGAATGCAGATTTGCTAACTCGGCGGTCTCCGCGCTCTCTGCGGTGAACTACTCTCGGACTGCGAAGGACTCCTGAACGTCGGCCACCACCTGGCCGTCCTGGTTGCGGAAGGTGGTCTCCCAGACAATGAACACCATGGTGCCGCTGCGCCCGGTCTTGGGATAGACCTCTTTGAGGTGGGAGGAAGCGGTCAGGGTGTCGCCCGCCACCACCGGCAGCCGGGGCTGCACCCGCTGCCCGGCGTGAAAGCGCAGGCGGCCAAATTGCAGGCGGATGTCCGGCAGTTCCACCCGGCGGACGAAGATGGTGCACAGGGTGGGCGGGGCCACAATGTTGCCATAGCCCGCCGCCTTGGCCGCCTTGACGTCGGTGCACAGGGGGTTGGTCTCGCCGATGCTGCGGTTGAAGGCCTGCACCAGTTCCGGGGTAATGGTGAAGGGGCCGGCTTCGTGCTCCTTGCCATGCAGGGAGCGGTCGTATTCCAGCTTGAGAACCATGGTGTTATCTCCTTGTTAGAGGGTGTTCAAAAAGGTCTTTTATACTTTCATGCTCACCCTTCGAAAAGCTCAGGGTGAGCGTCCTTCGGCTGAAGGACCGCTCGTGGTGAGTCCCGACGTATCGGGATCCCGACCAGGTCGGGGCTTGTCGAACCATGAGCGGGTACTTTTTAAACATGCTTTTATCTGGTTATCCGCCGGCGCTGGCCTGGGAAGTCTCTGCCAGGCGCACCGGGCGGAACTGGCCGGACAGCAGGGCCTGCACCAGGTCGGACTCCCTGCGGATGGGGGCCTCAAATTTGGTCAGGCAGGTGGCGATGTGGCTGGCCAGGTGAGCGTCGCTGCCGCCGGTGCCCAGGTAGCCGCGCTGCTGGCAAAGCTCCTCGGCCCGTTCGTTCTCCCCGGGGCGGCTGCCGCCGTTGAGCCGCTCCACAATGCCCAGGCCGTCGAACTGCTCCCCCTGGGCCAGGTACTCCACCAGTCCAATGCCGAACCGGCCCGGATGGGCGGGCAGGGCGATGGCCCCGTGGTGGCGGGCGGCCTGCATCAGGGCGCGGGCGTCCATGCGCACGTCGGCGAAGTTAAGCTCGCTGGTCAGGGCAGGGGTCACGCCATAGACCAGGAAGTGGCCGTAGCGGGTGTCCAACTCGGAGCCTTTCAGCACCATGACGCCATACTGGGCGGCTAAGGCTGAGTAGTCCTTGTCGGCGTCGAACTTGCGGTGCTCGGTGAGGACAATGCCGTCCACGGTGTGGCCGCGCTTGCGCAGCACCTGAATCCACTTGAGGTACTGCTCCACGGTGGCGCGGGAGTCATCAGAGGACACCGAGTGGCTGTGCAGGTCCAGGTACATTATGCGGGCGCTGGCTCCTGGGCATGAGACGTTTCCCCAACATAATAACGGCAGGCGGCGAAATCAGCAACGGTTGGATGCCAGCCACCGGGTGAATGTATGTCCCAGGGTCACTGGGTCGTCTTGCAGCAGAGGCACGGGGGTGTTGCCGGGGTCAATGCGCATGCGGATAAAGCAGGGGCCGGGGGCCTGGCGCGCCTCGGCAATGGCTTGCTTCAGCCCCTCCAGCTCGTCCGTCCGCCAGGTGCGGAAGTGGCAGGAGTCGGCAATGTCCGCCAGGTCCAGGCGGTCGGTAAAGGTGTGCTGGCCGCCGGTGGAGGCGTAGGCCTGGTTGTCCAGCACAATGAGCAGCAGGTTGGCGGGCTGCAAGTAGCCGATGCTGCTCAGGGCGTTGAGGTTCATTAGCATCCCGCCGTCGCCTTCCACACCCACCACTTTGCCCTGCGCGTCGTCTCCCAGCCCCAGGCTAAGGCCCAGGACAATGGAGCTGACCAGGCCCATGGCGTCCACTACATAGAGGTGGTTGTCCCGCCGGTCGGCGGAGGCCATTTCCCGGCTGGTGGAGCCGCAGGTAAACACCACCGGCTCCTGGGGGAACTCCTGGGCAATGAGGCGCAGGGCGTCAATGCGGGCCACCATGGGCTGCGGTCACTCCTTGATGTTGAGAAATACAATGATGGGCCGGTGGGTCATGTGAGCGTAGTCGTAGGCTTGCTGGATGGCCCGGGGCCACTGGTCCAGTGGCACCTTGTAGTCCAGGGTAAAGGCTTTGAGGCGCATGGCCTCCACCATGTCCGGGGCGGTCTCGGAGTAGGTGTGCACCGCAGCGTTGAACTCGCCAAACCCGCCGCGGCGGATGGCCAGCACCAGCATGGGCACGTGGTAGGCCATGGCAAAGGTGGTGAGGGCTACCATGGAGTTGCCCAGGCCCACGTCCTGGCAGAACAGCACGCCCTTTTTGCCGGTCATGGCCAGGCCGGAAGCGATGCCGATGGCCTCTTCCTCCCGCGCTACGGGGAAAGTGCGCACGCCGGGCTGCTGTTCAAAGTGGGTGATAACCGGCGCGCCGAAAGTGTCGGGGATGTGAATGAAGAACTGAATGCCGATGGCTTCCAGCCCCTGAACTACGGCGGCGCAGGCGTCTTCTCGGTATCCCATGTTGTATTAATGCTTACTCGAAATACCATTCGGTGTCTTTCTGAGCGAAGCGAATCCTTCCGCTGAAGGATGGAGCGGTGGGGCTAACCCCTCCCCAGATTCTTCGGTCGTCCCGACAACGCAGGGACGACCGAAGAATGGCAATTTTCAAGTCTACCTTGTCTGACTATTGCCGCAGGGCCTTGAGAAAATCCCCGCCGCTTTGCCGGATGAAGTCCCCGGCGTTGGCGGAGAGGATTTGCACGCCCCGGTTGGCAAACTCTTTGAACCGGGCGATGTTGTTCACCGTCATGCCTGCGCCCGCCACGCCCACGGCCTTGCCCTCGGCGCGAGTGCCCTGGATTATCTTGCTGATGGCGGCGTCCACCTGGGCCTGGCTGGCCATGCCCATGGACTGGGTCAGGTCGCTGCTGCCCACCAGCACGCCGTCTATGCCGGGCACCGAGGCGATGGCCCGGGCGTTTTCCACGGCTTCCGGCGTTTCGGACATGGTAATAATCAGGGTCTCGCGGTTGGCGGCCTCGTAATATTCTTTGGGCGAGAGGCCGCTGCCCAGGCGGTTGGTGCGCCCGCCGGTGGCGCTGCTGCGCTCGCCCATGGGGTAGTATTTGGCGGCGTGAACCACGGCCTGGGCCTGTGCTTTGTTAGAGATATGCGGGACTATAAGGCCCTGGGCGCCCCTGTCCAGGAAGCGCAGGATGGTGGAAGGCTCGGCGTTGGGCACACGGACAATGGGGGTAATGTCGTAAAGCTCAGCAGCCCGCACCATGTTTTCCGTCTCGGTGTCGTTGGAGGAGCCGTGCTCGCAGTCAATCCACACCCAGTCAAAGCCCATAGCCCCGTACAATTCCACCAGGATTGGAGCGTAGAAGTTTACGCCTGCGCCGATGACCACTTGCCCTTCCAGAATCTTGGCCTTGGTCTTGTTGGTCCTGACCATATCCTCTCCATCCTCTGGGCGCCAAATTGATTACCGCTGCCGGCTTGGGGAGCGGCCCAAGATTAACACGGGGCATGGTGGAATGCAATGTGGTGTCCCATCGGAATCAGGGCCATCGCACCTCATATCCGAATCTTATGAACAGCGGGACAAGCCTGAAGCTCTTCATTGGCGAAGGCCCCCCAACCCTCTTTCATAAAGGGGGGCCAGGGGCATATTCGTCTGTGCACGAATAAGATGCATTTACCTTGCCATTGGGATAGTGTATCAGTTTACCGCAGGACTCGACTCGTCGCACTCCGACAAGTCGAGGTGCCCAGATGCTTACATGGTTTATGTGTTCTACTGGATTCCGGCTTCCGCCGGAGTGACGAACTGCTCACTGATAGACTATTTCCCCGCACACTCCCTAGCAGCGGCAACGCTGTGGGTTAGCGGCCTAGGGGCGGGGGCGGCCCCGGCTGGCGGTGTTACTGGCCGGCCGCGCTGATTACCGGCCCTTCTTCGGCATCCTTGGCGGCCGCAAAGCGCTGCAAGGCGGCGGTATTTATGCTAATCAGCCTGAACTCTCCGCCCAATATGGAGTCCAGGTCCTGGGTGAGATTGTACATGCCGTAGAGCACGTAGGCCGCCACAATCACCGAGAGCATCCCTGTCCAGCCGGGTATGAAGCTAACCAGCATAATCAGGTATGTCACGGTGGCCTGCTGGAGCAGCGAGTCATATGGCCTGGGTGTGCGCTGGTTTTTCTTATACAGCAGGTGGCCCACGGATTCCATCAGGCTGGCGTACTTCATCGCTAATTCGGCCGGGCCAGACTCGCACTCGGCCAAGAGGTTGTGCAATTTGCGGTTAGCTTCTTGCATATCCAACATATCGGCCTTTGGATTGTGTAGCGCAGCTTGAAAGGCCGCGGCCCACTGGCGGATAACTGGATCAGCCTTGCCAGGTTGGACGCGCTCAACTATGTCGGCCAGGGCGTACAGGGTTGCCGTGAGCCTGACCACCTCTTCTTCGACCTGCAGAAACTTGTCGTAGGTTGCCGCCACCTTTTGGGCCAGGATGATGCCCAGGGCAAAGCCGATAATGGCAAAGAGTTCGCCTAGATTCACGTCAGAGAACCAGAAACCCAGCCATTCCAGGACCCAAACACCAGCTTTCAACAAGGCACACAGGACCAGGATTGGCGTGATCGCCTGCAGCACGGTGTTGTTGTAGCGGAGGAACTTGCCAAAAAACTCAATCCGCAGCAAGCGCAGGACCCGCAACGTCCGGGCGGCGCGCAGTAGCCGGAGAAACCGCAGGATACGGAGCTGGGTGGTATTTGCCACCAATGGAAGGGCAAGGGAGACCAGGGCCGGTGCGATGGCCAGGAAATCCACAATGGACATGGGCCGGACCAGGAACCTGAGCCGCTTGGGCGCGGCGGCCAGCTTGGCCACATACTCGGCGGTAAATACGCCAAGGATCAAGTAGTCAGCGTACTGGAACAGCACCGCGTGCCGGTTGTAGAGAGACTGATTCCAGAACTCCACCACTGTTATGGCAATGGAAACAATGATTAAGAGGTAGATGAGCGCCTGGAAAAGCTTGGCAGGGGTTGTTGCCGGATACTCAAGGAAATTGTAGATGCGCCCCGAAAGGGTTTCTGAAGGGGTGGCCTGAGGTTGTGCAATCGCCATTGTATCGCGCCAGGTTCAGGTTTATGCAGTTTGATCCTGCCAAGACATAGAGAGGAGTCTAATTTACTCCTCGTTCTTAATCCAGTCCATAGCGGACGAGTTTTCAGGAATTTGTGGCGGCCTTGGGGCATGAGGCTCTCTGTATCCGCCGCCTTGACCAGGCTGGCAATCTTGCGGTAGAGTCGGGGCCTCACCTGGAAGATAAAGCATCGTCCGCCCCGTGAACATGCCGCTGGAGCAAGTTATCAACGGCATGGCGGGGATGACCGGCAAGACTTCCAGAGCATCCGCCAAATCTTGCTGATGGAGGAGGTTCGCCATGCCCTTCTACAATAGGGGTTCCGCCCGAATTTATTATGAGGAGGCCGGTTCCGGGTTCCCCCTGCTGGTTATACCGGGAGGTGGACTGAACTCCTCTTTACATTCCCTGCGAAACAATTGTCCCTTCAACCCAATGGAAAAGTTCAAGAACGACTTTCGGTGCATTGTTGCTGACTTGCGCAACACCAACACCGGCCAGTCCACCGGCCCCCTGGATATTGCCAATCCCTGGGACAGCTTCACTTACGACCAGTTGGGACTGATGGACCACCTGGGCATCCGCAAGTTCGGGGTTATTGGCTTCTGCATCGGCGGGCCGATGATCCTCAACCTTATCCGTCTGGCCCAGGGGCGCGTGACGGCGGCGGCGATGATGCAGCCCAGCGGGTTCAGGCCGGAAATGCCAGACCTATCTTACCAGAACAACATGAAAGGCTGGGGGCCTGAAATCTGCAAGAGGCGCCCGGATATTAACATGGACATGGTCCATCAGTTCTTAACCAACATGTACACCAAACGGTCCGACTTTACCTACACGGTCACCCGCGACTTTGTGCGGTCTAACCAGACTCCATTGCTGATTGCGCCCGACGACGTGCCCGCGCACCCGTACAAGGTTGCCATGGAAGTGGCGAGTTTGGCCCCCAAGTCTGAGGTGACAATTTACCCGTGGAAGGATTCCCAGCAGCACATTGACCAGGTTACCGAGCACGCCCGGCGTTTCCTGAAGGCCCACGTACCGGTAACTGTCTAGGGGCCTGTGTCAAAAGCGACTGCTCATAGTTCGACAAGCTCACCACGAGCGGAGAAAAACCGCTCACTGTGAGCTTGTCGAAGGGTGAGCGGGGCGAAAGTCCGCTAACCAACCCGTGCCCGGTTCTGTAACATGTTCCCTCAGCCCACCTTCAGTTCTCTGCCCGTGTCCGAGGCTTTCTTGATGGTGTCAATGAACCGGTGCAAGCCCACCGCGGTATCGAAAGTCGGCAGGCGATTCTGGCCGGTACGGATTGCCTCTGCGAACAAGGCGTACATCTGCCCCACGTTGAAGGGATCGCCTTGGGGGAAGCCGGCGGGTACATAGACGTACTTTTCCGGTATGGTCAATTCCTTCAGCTTGTGGCTCCGCTGGGCGCCTTGCACGCGCAGCATCTCGCCGCGCTGGCACGAAACATTGCCGGTGACTACCAGCGAGCCTTCGCGTCCGTAAATCTCCATGCGGTAGCCGCTGCCGGCCCAGGGGACCGCGCCCACGTGGACCGAGGCCGCGGCGCCGCTCTTGAGCTGTCCGGAGACGCGCACATTGTCTGGGGAGGTGACGTCCACCAGTTGCTCGGTATCGGTCTGGTACCATTGCTTGGCCTGGGTCGTCACCATGCACGCCACCCGGGTGAAATCGCCGGCCACAAAGCGCAAGGCGTCAATCACGTGGCCGTTGGCAATGGTCAAGGTGTTCGCGCCCATGTTGATATCACGCTGCCAGGTGCGGCTGGAGGGGCGTTCCAATGTGCCGTCGCGCATGGTGGCGACGTGGCAAGACAGCACCTCGCCCACATAGCCGGTTTCAACCAATTCCTTGACGTATAGCAACGCCGGGCTGACCCGCGATTGCAGGCCAACGGCGGTCTGCACTCCTTTGGCGTGAGCCAGCGCTGCCAGTTCTTCGGCCTCTGCGGTGGTGCGGCCCAGCGGCCATTCGGTATAAACATGCTTGCCGGCTTCAATGGCGGCCCGGGTTGGGCCATAGTGAGATGGCACCCGCACTACTACGGCCACCGCGTCTATCTCCGGGCAGGCTGCCATGGCCCGGAAATCATGGAATGCCAGCTTTGCGCCAAAGGCCTGGCGCGCTTCTTCGGCACTCTCCGGCCGGGTGGTGCAGACTGCGGTAAGCTCCACATCTGGGCTGGCCCTTAGCGCGGGAAAATGGGACTGGGATGCCCAGTTTGAGTTGACGTTGGCTCCCACAAAACCCAGGCGAATCTTGCCGGACATAATGCGTTCTCCTTATTGTGGCGTCTTGCAGGAGTCTAAAGACCCCAGGGCGGCGCGTCAATTTTTGTAGTTCCGCCGCCTTCCATCAACCAACGCCTTTCCCCCATTTCCATCCCGGCAATTCATGCCAAACCTCACAAAATTCTCCAGTCCTATGCGCCCCTGTTGGCGTACAATGCAATATGGTTGATAAAATGAGCAGTGTGCATGGTGATATAGGCATCTTCAGCAAAGGGAATGCCCATGCTTTCCCCTGCGGCGACGTTCCGCGCGCTGAATGGCAATGCCAGTTTGAACACTATGATTCCGTACTGACCCCGCGTAAGGGTCACGATCTCTCCGGCTGGACACTTGGTGAGTAAGCTGCCCAGGGGCGGCGCCTGCTGGTTGGGTTTGTTCCCTGTCTTTTCCCCGAATGAAAGTCACTAGGAGACGGTAACACTTGCTGGGTAAATTGCGGTGGCTGTGGCGTCCCGAGCAGAACACGGGACGCCGGATTTTGCGGGCGGGCTTGTGGATTTTCATCCTGCGGGCCAGCCTGCGGGGCTTTTCCGCCATCAAGACCATAATTCTGGCGCGGCTGCTGGCCCCCCATGACTTTGGTTTGTTCGGAGTTGCCCTGCTGCTGCTGGCGCTGGTGGACGTTTTCACTTACACCGGGTTCCGCAACGCGCTCATCCAGCGACAGGATGATATCAAGTCGCACCTGGATACCGCCTGGACCGTAGAAGTCATCCGGGGGGCGGTGCTTGGCATTGCCCTGGCATTGGCAGCCCCGTGGGTGGCCGCCCTCTTGGGAGCTTCAGAAGCGACGGAATTGGTGCGGGCGATGGCCCTGGCGCTGTTCCTGAACGGCCTGGTGAACATCGCCATCGTTTATTTTGACAAAGAACTGGAGATGCAGCGGCGTTTCCTGTACGAAATAAGCTACTCGGTGGTGGACGTGGTCCTGGGCATTGTCCTGGTGCTAATTATGCGCAATGTGTGGGCGCTGGTCATAAGCAGCCTGGCGGCCACTGCGGTGCGGGTGGGCGCGTCCTACGTGCTGCACCCTTACCGCCCCCGGCCCAGGCTGGAACGGGAAAAGGCAATGGCGCTGTTCCACTTTGGCAAGTGGGTTTTTGCTTCTTACATTTTGAACTACGCCGTGCGCAATCTCAGCGATGTGCTGGTCAGCCGGTTTGCGGGAGTGGCGGCTTTGGGCCTTTACCGCATGGCCCACAACCTGGCGGAGATGGCCACTACCGAACTTACCGTAATTACCAATCAGGTGTTGTTTCCTACCTGGGCCATGCTGCAGAGCCGCCGGGAAGTGTGGCGGCCTGCTTTTTTGCGGGCGCTGAGCATCATCGCCCTGCTTTCCTTTCCCATTGGCGCTATATTGATTCCCTTGGCTTACGATGTCACCAAAGTGGTCCTGGGGGATAAGTGGCTCCCCATGGTGGCGGCTTTCCAGTTGCTTATTGCCAACGGCATGATCCGCTCGGTCTCCACCACCATCGGGCCGTTTTTTATGGGCATGGGCAGGCCTGAAATTGGGACCAAATTGATGTTTGCCAAGTTGATCCTGCTGGCGGCAATGGCTATCCCCATGACTATATGGTGGGGGATGGTGGGCGCGGCGGCGGCGCTGCTGATAAGTTCCAGCATTGTGGATGTGGCGGGCTTCGTCATCGCCAACCGCATGGTAGGGACAACAAGCATGGATGTGGTTAGGGTGCTGCTGTTCCCCGGGCTAAGCGCGCTGGCGGCGGCAGGCGCCATCGTGGCCCTGGATATAACCTTTCATCCGCAAGCACGGCTTGGCGAGTTGGTGGGAATGGTAGCCCTGGGGGGCTTTGTTTACTTGCTGGCGCTGGTAGTGTGCTGGAAAGTCTTTCACTATAACGTGGGCGGGTTGCTGGGCGGCGCACGCCGGGCAGCAATGGCCGCCAGGAACGCGGATGTGCCTGAGCGAGAGGGACGTATATGATGCGTCGGCACTTGGCCTGCAGGGGAACATTGCCGGCCTGACGCGTCCGCATCCAGCCGGGGCCATGTGACAATTAGCTGCCAAGGTTAAGCCACCGCGACGTGAGGCTTGAACCGCCAGGAAGCGCCTATCCTAAAGACTCACTGGTGAGCACGCGGAGACTGCTGAGATAATAGGAAACCAATCTAAACTCTCCGCGTTCTTTGCGCTGTCTGCGGTTGTTAGGATATGCTCTAAGAGGGTGTCTAAAAAGGCTAGGCGCTCGTGGTTCGACAGGCTCACCACGAGCGGTCCTTCAGCCGAAGGACGCTCACCCTGAACTTGTCGAAGGGTGAGCGCTGGTAGTGCACAGCACTTTTTAGACACATTCTAAGTGAAGCCTGCGGCGGCCAAAACGCAGAGAACGCGCCAGTTCACCGAATGTCTGCCACTGAGCGCACTTCTCGGATGCCGGAAGAGGATTGAATTGGGGAACTTGGGAGGCAACCGGGCATTCCTGTAAGCCGGGTTCTGTATCCCGATATAAGCGGGATGGCGACCATCTATCTAGCCCTCCCGATGTCCCGGTTGCGCCGGAACTCCGGGCCCCGGTCTGGCCGGGGCAGCGTTGCCGCTGGGGTCAAGCGGCCAACCCGGGGACGGGCCGGACGCCCTTTGTCCCCCTATTTGGCCTTGCTCCAGGTGGGGTTTAGCCGCTGCTGCGTTGCCGCAGCTAGCCGGGCGCTCTTGCCGCCCGATTTCACCCTTATCCCGACAGAATCGGGACGGTATGTTTCTGTGCCACTTTCCGTCCCCGCAGGCCAACGTGCTTTCGCAGCTGGTCGCGGAGCCTGGGAGTTACCCAGCACCCTGTCCGGTGGAGCCCGGACTTTCCTCCTCCCCGGCTTATTGCGTCCTTGAAGGACAAGCCAAAGCGGCGGCCGCCCGGACTACCTGGCTGCCTCCCATTTGCACTGTAGCATACGCCTTTAGAGGGGTCAAGCAAAGTTCCGGGTTGGTACAGGGCTGATTTATTTTTACCATAGCCGTAGGGGCGCACCTGAGTGTGCGCACTTGAGGATATCCCTGACACAGCGGGCAGACCTACGTGTCTGCCCCTACCTTCATAGAGGGCTTTGCCCAAAATGTCATTCTGAGTGCCGATGCAATCGGGACTCAGGGTGACAATAATTGGCCGCAAAACGTTACTGACTATGGAAATCCATACTTTTTGGGCAAGGCCCTTCATAGAGAATGAATCAGCCCTGCTCTGCCGGCCAGGGTCTTTCCAGTCTCAATCAGTCAGTTGGTAGGGACGCCCCTTGGCGCGCCTTGTTGTTACGCCAGGGCGCAGTCCTGACGGGTCGGGATACCCCCCTAAATATGGGCCGGTATGCAACGCCCCTGCCATGCCGCCAAAAGGTAAGGGCACGGCATACCGTGCCCTTCAGACCATACGATAACTTTGTTGCTAACCCAGGAAAAGCATCCGGCCGCAGCTGCTGCAAAAAACCGTCTGCCGCCCGCTGCGCACGCGCTGCAGGTGCTGGGTGGGCAGGGACATGCGGCAGGCCTGGCAGAGGCCTCGTTCCACCTTGGAAACTGCCTGGCCGCCCTTGCGGCGGCGCAGGGTCTCGTAGTTGTGGAGTTCTGCCGGGGCTAGGCCGGCGGCCATACGGGCGCGGCCGGCGGCGAGGTTTGCTTGCTCGGTTGCAAGCTTGTCCAGCATGCCCTTGAGCTGGTCCTGACGCTGCTGCCAGGCGGTCTGGGCGGTGGCCAGTTCCTGTTCCAGGGCAGTGCATTTGGCCTGGTGCGCCTGGGCACGGTCCGACAACGCCTGAAGAGCCGTTTCCTGCTGCTGCAACTGCTCCTTAGCGCGCTTGGATTCTTCATCCAGGCTGGGCAGTTCCCTGGGGTTGGTGATGTCCCCTCCATACAGGCGGGCGTCCAACTGGCCGGAACGCTCCCGCATGCTCCCCACTTCCAGCTGCAGGGCTTGACGCTGCCGCTGGGCTTCCTCCAGCCCTTCCCGCTCTGATTTGAGCGCAGTCTCTACCTGCTCCAGTTCCAGGCGGGAGTCCAGTTCCTGCTCCACTTCCGCTTTCTGCGCCAGGACTCGGTCCAGCGCCTGGTCCAACTCTTGCAATGAGTAAAGCTGTTTAACGGTGGTCATTACTTTTTGCTCCTGACCCGATTCTAGGAACCAGGCGGGCCTTTGTCAACGGCGATGAATCTGAATCGCTGGTTTTACTGCGTCAATTCTGACGCATTTCCGGCTTTTGTGCATCTGGTAAAATCACCCCAACTCGGCTGCTTTGGGAGGACCAGGGATGCCAGCCTCTGTCCATTCGCAGAATATGGACTCCCGGGCCCTGGAACGGGTTCGGAAGGTCTTTGACCAGCAGATAGATGCCGGGCTTCACCCCGGCGCCGCGCTGGCAGTGTACTGGCACGGCCGTCTGGCGCTGGACCTGCAGGCAGGACAGGCCAACGCCAAAACGGATCGGCCTGTGCAGCCCGACACGATGTTCGTGCTTTACTCTGCCACCAAGCCTTTGGCGGCCATTTGTTTGCACATTTTGTGGGAGCGGGGCCGTCTCCAGTGGGACGACCCGGTGGCCTGCCACTGGCCGGGGTTCGCCCGCAACGGCAAGGCCGGAGTGACTATCCGGCATATTTTGACCCACTGCGGCGGATTTCCGGAGACACCGGAGGAGCTGACTTGGGACAAGTGGCAGGACTGGGAGGCCATTGCCAGAGCGCTGGAGGAAGTTGCGCCCATCTACGAACCGGGCAAGGTCATTGCTTACCATCCCCGCAACTTTGGCTGGGTGATTGCGGAGCTGGTGCGGCGCATTGATGGGCGGACCATTGACCAGTTCCTGCGGGAAGAGGTGACTGGTCCCCTGGGGATGCACGATACGTACCTGGGCTTGCCTGCGGACCTGGAAGACCGGGTTTCCCGCCTGCATGCTATGGACGATTGCGACCGCCCTGGCATGGTGCACAACTATAACCGGCCCCAGGTGCACCAGGCCGTGCAGCCCTCCGGCGGCGGCATCGCCACTGCCCGAGACCTGGCCCGTTTTTACGCCATGCTGGCGGCGGGCGGCAGCCTGGAGGGGAAGCGGGTGCTGCGCCCGGAAACGGTGGCGGAGGTGACGCGCCTCCAGGTTGAAGGCCCCGACCAGACGCTGGAGTACTATGTGCGCCGTGGTCTGGGGTTGAGCCTGGAGGACCCCCGCACCGGCGGCAACGGCTCGGTGACGGTGCGGACCTTTGGCCACGCCGGGGCAGGCACGTCCATCGGCTGGGCCGACCCGGAACTGGGGCTGGCAGTGGCTTACATAACCAACGGCTTCCGAGCTAGCCGCACCAACACGCCGCGGCTGGCGGTAATTTCCCAGGCGGTGCGGGACGCCTGCCGGTGAGGCAGTCCGTCAGCCCAGTCCCTCCACCGGCTCGCCCAGTTCCTCGGCCAGCTGGCGGGCGTAGCGCAGCATTTTTTCCCGGCGCTCCGGGCTGACCGACCTGGTCTGCAAGTACAGGTCCAGGGCTTGCATGGGCTGAAGCCCCTGGGCAACCTGGGCGCCCAGGCGGGTGCGGCGCTCGCCGGCCACTTCCCGGCTGACGGCGGCGATGTAGTGGGCGGGCTTGAGGACTTCGCGCACGGGCTGCTCCCGGAATTGGGCTTCCGCGCCTGCAGGCAAAGACACGCGCACCCTGACCACTGCATCTGTCACGTCCCGGCGGGCGATGGCCCGCAGCACGTAGTCGGTGGGGTCAGCCTCGGCTTCGGGCACCCGCACGTCAATGGTCACAAAGGGCCGGGCCTGCACCGGGTGGAACTGGAAGTCTTTCAGCCGATGCCCTTGGGGCGCCGCAGGGTCCAGCTCGATGACGCAGAAGCCCTTCTGGTCGCCTTCCTCGCTGAAGTCCACCCGCTGGAGGCTGCCGGAATAGACCACCATAGCCTGGCCTGGGGAGTCTCGCAGCACCTGGTGCTTGTGAATGTGTCCCAGGGCGGCGTACTCCACCTGGGGCGGCTGCAAGGCGCTGATGGGCAGAATGTGGTCCTGGCCCAGCATCATGGAGCGCTCAGTGCCCACCGTTGCGCCGTTGACGGTGGCGTGGCCGGTGAGGATGGCAGGGATGTCTGCGGGCAAGGCCTGGGCCTGCTGCTGAATGGCCTCAGTCATGCGGCGCTCCACCTCCAGCCGCACCTGCTCAATGGACAGGCCGCGGGTCTCGTCACGGCTCAACAACACGCTGCGGCGGGGCCAGGGCACCGCCAGCACTTGCAGCGGCCCAGCCGGGGTGGCAACTACGTAGGTGGTGAGGCGGTCCCCCACGTACACCTGGGGCACCTGTAAAGTTGAGAAAATCTCCACGGCGTTGGCGCGGGTGGCGGAAGCAGGCAGGTCGTGGTTGCCCACCAGCAAAAAGGCGGGGATGCCCGCGGCGGAGAGGCGGGCCAGGCGCTTGGCGAACTCCCGCTGGTGGGTTTGGGAGGGGTCCCGGCCCTTGTAGGCGTCGCCGGCCAGCAGCACCAGGTCCACCGGGCGGGACAGGGCGAACTCCACCACCTGGTCCAGGGCGGCCAGAAAATCTCCCAGGCGAGTGGACAGGCCGGTGTGGGGGTCAATCCGGCCGTAGTTCTCCACGCCGATGTGCAGGTCAGAGAAGTGGAGGATGCGCATTTAACGCTGATTCTCAGAAGCCATATAGGTCACGGCACCCCTATTACTGGCACAGGAAGCCTGCGGGACAACCGCAGCAGCAACCACTCCTCCAGCACCTCTTCCAGGAGGCTGCGGCATTCCTCCAAATGAGGAGCGTTTGAGTAGACGCCGGCAAAGCCCGGTATCTCTCCGTAATAAGTGCAGTCATCGGCCAGGATTTCGTAGGTGGCTAGCCGCATGGCGGTCGCCAGATATTCACGAATCATGTGGACTCCCGGTGAGCAGGTTACTTGGGTGCTACTTGGTCTATGATGGCAAGAAATTCTGCGTGAGTTCCAGCACAGCCAAAGTAGTCCCACAACTGTCCCTATTTGGCGCTACGTCGTCGGCGACCACCTTGCATTCCCTCCGGGCGGTCCCTACCACTATTGAACTGGACTAACTTCTCCCAGAGGATATTGCCAGTGTCGTCACAAAACTCCGGTAGGAAGTCGCGTAGGAATCTATTCGCGGCACGGTTCCAGGCTGCTTCAAAGTCCAGTCGGTGCCTGGCCGGGTCGTCTCGCATTAACCTAACCAATTTGATGTAGAAATCTGCGTCGCCAGTTATATGCTCCCAAAAAGACTGTCCAGCCAGCTTGGCGTATTTCCTGGCAGAGGTTGCCTCAGAATTTGCCCTGCCGTATCCACAACCCATGATGGGTATAAACGCTTTCCTAAGATTTCGGAGTGTCGCTCGTAACGAACGCTCAATATTCTCAAACTCACGGTTTTGACCTGCGACCTGGCTGGAGTTCAATGCGTTCGGCCCGCTTTTTAAGGAGATGATTGTGAAGGTATCATCGGTCTCAATTACAAAATCGGTGCCTTTGGCTGCGGCAGTTCGAGCTCCGGAAACTGCACGGAATACGGGTTCAAAGAATGAACTGCCAAAAATGCTTTCGTCTGAGGAAGAAATGTGTGCGGCTAACAGCTCGTTAATCAATTCAGGTGCATAGGCAATGCCGCTAGCCCGAAATAAGTAAGGATTCTTCTTGCTTAATATAGTCCCCAAGTTCAAGTTGGTGAGTCCCTCGATCCTTCGCTGGTAAAAGTTGGCGAGACAACTCGCGATTAGTTGTTCGAGTTCGTCCGGCACCATTGGCAAACCTCTTTAGTATGTCCGTATTTTTCAGACGATGTTCTGCGAGGGCGCAAAACTCAGGGTTGGAATCAATCCCAATATAATGGCGGCCAAGTTGCTTGCACGCTACAGCCGTAGTCCCCGAACCAAGGAAGGGGTCAAGAACAACGTCACCTTCGACAGTAAACAATTGGATAAACCATACCGGGAGCAAAACTGGGAAAGCAGCACTATGTCCTTTGTTACCGCATTCCGTAGCTATATGAAGGACGTTTGTGGGGTAAGCCTTTTCACGTCCGATCCAGTTGGATACCTTTTTGCCGAAACCACTTCGTACTTTGGATGTGTCTCGCCGTTGGTCGGTTTCGCTCAGGTTTCTTAACCTGGCGTGCCGCCACTCCCCCATAGGCACCATGACCTGTTCTTGGTACATGGCGAATCCCTTCTGTTTGGTGAAGTGTAGACAACGCTCCCACGCGTCACGGAAGCGATTGGGCCATTTCCCTGGGTAACAGTTTTTCTTGTGCCAAATATATTCTTCCGTCCACAACCATCCTCGTCGCTTCATTTCAAGGATGATCTCAATCACGTATGTTTGCCGCTCGCCGTTGAGAGCTATCTCCTTGATGTTCAGGACAAATGAACCTTTGTCTCCCAATACCCTATACATTTGGTCGGCGATCGGCAAAAACCACTCCACATACTCTTCTGGCCGTACACCGCCGTACACTTTGGCCCTTCGGTCAGCGTAAGGGGGAGATGTGAAAATTAGGTCTACTGAGCCGTCAGGAAGCGCATTCAGGACATCAAGACAATCACCAGTGATGACCGTGTCCAGCTTAAGCATATCCACTTTCCTATGGCCTGGAGTCATTACACGTTCTGATGTCCGTGGTTTCCTCACCGGCTCAGAAACAGCATAATGTCGTCGTTCCGCCACGGTAAATCCTCAATCCATTGGCGCAGAAGCTCCCGTTCTTGCGTCGCTAACCCTTTATCCTCCGCCCAGTTGCCAGCCTTTTGGAGCAAGCTATATTTCCTGAATTCTACCAGGGCATTCCCACCCCAGCCGCCTCCCCAATCCTCACCCAATTCCCCTCCCGCCAGGGCACACAAGAAGTCGTAAACTGGTTCATTTGGGTATTCTAAATACGTGATATTTACAACGCCTACATCCAGCCCCATTGCAGTGTCTCCTCGAATGTTTGGTGACCATGTTGGGCTGGATTATGGTACAGCCTGTTTGTGGACGCAACGGTCCTTTGTCACCAGAATTAGGGAACTTGGTTAACCTTTCCGGCTTGCCTTCCCCTCCCCTACAACCCCTCCAGCGCCGCCTCGTCCATGTTGAAGCTTTCCTTGGACGTGGGGAATGCGCCTTCCCGCACCTCTTTGGCGTACTGGGCCAAGGCGTTCTGGGCGGTCTGGGCTAGCTGGGCGTACTGCTTGGCGTGCTTGGGCACAAAATCGGTGAACAGCCCCAGCATGTCGTGCAGCACCTGCACCTGGCCGTCGCAGCCCGCACCTGCGCCAATGCCAATGGTGGGGATGGCCAGCCGCTGGGAGACTAGCCGCGCCAGGGGCGTGGGCACCAGCTCCAGCACCACGGAAAAGGCTCCGGCCCGCTCCAGGGCCAGGGCGTCCCGCAGCAGCTGTTCCGCCTGCTGGCGGCCCCGGCCCTGCACCTTGTACCCGCCAAAGGCGTTGATGGACTGGGGGGTCAGGCCCAGGTGGCCCATGACGGGAATGCCGCAGGACACAATGCGGTGAACGGTTTCCGCCACGCATTTTCCGCCTTCTAGCTTCACCGCCTGGGCGCCGCCCTCCTGAATCATGCGCCCGGCGTTGGTCAGGGCCTGGGAGGAGTCAATGTGGTAGGTCATAAAAGGCAGGTCGCCCACAATCAGGGATTGCCTGGCGCCCCGGGCCACGGCCTTCACGTGGTGCAGCATGTCCTCCATGGTCACGGGGATGGTGGAATCATAGCCCAGCACCACCATGCCCAGGCTGTCTCCCACCAGCAGCATGGGGATGCCCGCCGCCTCGGCCATGCGGGCCGTGGGATAGTCGTAGGCGGTGACCATGGGAATCTTTTCACCCTTGGCCTTCATGTTGGCAATGTCGCACACTGATACCCGACGCATGGCCTCAACCTCGCTGTGCGTAAGTTTCAACCAGATGGGCTATATACGCGATGGGAGCGGGGGCAACGCCCCGCGCCTGGGCAATGGGCAGGGACGCTTGAGTCAGGGCCGCATATACGGGGGCCAGTTCCGGCAGCCGTTGGGACAGCGCCTCCAGGTGGGCGGCCACGGTGGCGGCATCGCCGCGCACCACCGGGCCGGTGACGCTGGGGACGATGCCCAGGCGGGCAATGTTTTCCAGGGTGGCGCGCGCCAGGGGATACAAGGCTTCCAGGCCCTCCTGAGAGGTAAAGCCCATCTCTTGCCAGATGCGGGCGGCGCACTGGAGCAGGGCCGCCAGGTAGCCGCAGGCCAGGATGGCCGAGGCGTGGTACAGGGGGCGGTCGCCATCGGACAGGGAGATGGGCCGTCCGCCCAGGTCGCGGGCCATTTGGGACAGCAAGGCCGCCAGAGGTTCCGCGCCAGCCACGGCAAAGGTCACGCCCTGCAAGCGGGCGGCGGCGTCTGCTGGGCTATCCAGTCCGGCGAAGGTCTGGAAGGGGTGGAGCGCCCCGGTGGCTGCGCCCTGGGCTGCGGCAGGCTCCAAAAGCTCCACCGAGGCCGCGCCGCAGCAGTGCACTACCTGCTGGCCGGGCCGCCAGCGGAGCGACGCCGCCACCTGGCCTATAACAACATCGGGAGTGGTGATGAACACCAGGTCGCAGGCACCGGCCAGGGCCTGGGCTTCAGGAAATGCCCGGCAGCCGGGGATTTGCTGGGCCAACCACTGGGCGGACTGGGCGCTGCGGCTGGATGTTCCGGCAATGCGGTAACCGTGCTGGGCCAAAGCCAGGGCCAGACCCCGGGCCAGCGCGCCAATGCCAATAAATCCGATGGCGGGACTAGACATAATCCAGGTCCGAAGCCGCAGGGACTCCTCCCAGGCTGGCGGCAGTCCGGATGGCGCGCAGCACCGCCAGGGCGGTAACTTCTACTGCCGCGACGGTTAGGGAGGTAATATCCGCGGGACCGGGCGTTTGGCCGGTGGCCAAGGCGAACATGGTATCGCCGTCACGGATGGTATGGCATGGGCGGATGGTCAGGGCGAGGCCGTTGTGGCTGGCCTGGGCAAGGAAGTTGGCCTCTTCACGGCTGATGCTGGCGTTGGTGGCCACCACGCCGATGGTGGTGTTGGTCAGTGCCGGGCTTTGGACGCCAGCTTCGCCGCGCAGAAAAAGGCCGACGGTGTCTTCAAACCCTGCGCCATCGGCCCGACGGGGTCCAGCTACCATCTGGTTGGTCCGGTGATCCACCACGCCGCCATAGGCGTTGACAGCCACCGCCGCTGCCACCACCAGGCCGCCGGGCAGTTCCAGGCTGGCCGAGCCAATGCCGCCCTTGGTGGCCCTGGCCAGGCCCCGGGCTTTGCCCACGGTGGCGCCGGTGCCTGCGCCCACGCTGCCTTCGGACATGGGCTGAGCGCCGGCGGCCAGGCAGGCCGCCCGGCCTTCGGCGGGACCGGGGCGCACGCCCGGAGTAGCCAGGCCCAGGTCGAACAGGATGGCGGCGGAAACTATAGGCACCACTGCCTGCCCGACTTTGACGCCGATGCCCTGGGATTCCAGGTAACTGACTACCCCCGAGGCGGCATCCAGGCCAAAGGCGCTGCCCCCGCTGAGGACGATGGCGTGGACCCGGTCCACCCGATGCATGGGACGCAGCAGGTCGGTCTCTCGTGTCCCTGGGGAGCCGCCGCGCACATCCACCCCGCCCACGGCTCCCTGGCGGCACAGGAACACGGTGCAGCCGGTGGCGTTGGCCTGGTCAGTGTGGTGGCCCGCCTCTAACCCGGCCACGGCGGTGATGGTGGAGTTCATCCCGCCCCCCGCTCCGCCCGGCGAAGTACAAGACAAAAACTAAAACCCCGCCAGTGCGGGGCTGTGGTCATTAAATTATTGGTGGTTCCGGCCGTCTCGGTCATCATAGGATCCCAGCGGCCCGCCGGCAATTTTTCGTTACTAAGAACCCCTAACAAAATGCCGAAGCTGTCACCCTAAGTCCTTCGGCTGAAGGACTCAGGGTCTGGGGTGGTGGGAGTTTGCCCCACCCCAGATTCTTCGTCGTCCCGATGTCATCGGGACTCCTCAGAATGACGTCCTTCATCTTGTTAGGCACTCTTAGTGTGCCCTGGCTCGTCCCCCGCTAAAGCGGGTGGGCGGCAATTCAATTCTATGAGCGGCATTGGGCCATGTCAACTTGCCGTTGGGAGGGGTAGTGTATCAATTAGCCCATCGTCGTTCCGGCGCAAGCCGGAACCCAGTGGTGCGTTTCAGCCATGTCCCTATCTGGGCACCCCGACTTGTCGGAGTGCGACGAGTTGAGTCCTTAAGCAAACTGATACCCTACTTTGGGAGGCTCTTCCCCCTGGTGTGGTTTTGGTGCAAAATGGGCGGCATGAAAGCTATGAATTTTAACAAACTGCTGGTTGTATTGGGCGCTATTCTGGTAATGTTGGCGCTCTCAGCAATGGGATGCAAAGCTAGCCCGGCCACTACCCCGTTGCCTCCGGCGACGCCGACTCTGGGCATTACGCCTTCTCCCAGCGCGACAGCGGCGCCAATGCCCACCGCCACATTAGTGCCCGCTCCTTCGGCCACTCCTACCCGTCCTCCTGGGCCCGCCGGGACTCCAGGGGCCGCTCCCACGCCGTTGCCCACGCCCCCTGCAACTTCTGCGCCCACCTTGCCGCCAGTGAGCACGCCTCCCGCCACAAGCACTCCGCTGCCTACCCGTGCGGCTACTGCGACCCCCATGCCATCGCCCACAGCGCAGCCAACCGCCACACGCATCCCCACGCCGATGCCCGCGCCGACGTCCGCCCCCTACGCTTACGCCCAAGCCGCCGCCCAGCGCCGGTAAGATTAACTTTGTGATGGCGACTAACCTGGACACCTATTTGCCCTTCCCGGACTCCCCGCAAACTTATAAGGACGTGTGTGTCAAAGCGGGGACGGATGGCTCGCAGTACGATCCATTCCCATCGCCGCCAGCCACCTACGAATCAGGATACACGGGGGGATGTAGCCGTAACCCCAAATCAAACCTGGTATATGAGTCGGAACTGCAAGTGCTGCCGGACCCGGCGCTGGCGGCGGGGAGAGGCAAGGTGGTGAAGCATTATCCCCTGCCCTCCTACCCCGCTTTTGCTCCGGGGAACAACCAATTTGAGCATCACGGGTTCATTTTCCTGAACTTCTCCTGCCCCGGAGGCAACTGCTGGTTTGGCGGCCTTTATTACTTCCCCAAGCCGGTGCCATCCAACGCCACCCATGACCTCAACATCATGGGCGCCCAGGGCACGGCCTCGGGCGGATACCTGGTGACGCTCACCAGGGCTGGCAAGCTCCGGTTGTACGGCGACAGCTCCCAAAATGGCATCCCCATCGTTTTCGGCAGGTGGATTTCCATCCGGGTCCAGGCTCCCTCGGCAGACAACAGCGTCCGGACGCTAATAGTTACCGACCTGGAAGGTAATCCCTTGGTCCCAGGCCAGCCAACGGTAAGCACCAAAACTTACCCGGGAGGACTGGCCAACGTTAATCGGGTGAAGTTTGGCTGCGGCGATGAACTGGACGAGTACGACCCCCTGGTGTACCGGCAGGCAGACTTCTGGTGGTACCAGGACAATATGTACGTTGCGGACCAGACGGCCGATCCTGGGGTGTGGCAGGAATAGGCGCCGCTGAAGCGGGCCGTGGCCAGCCCGCACGGCTAGCGGGGGAAATAGGCGGCGCCGGAAAAAAGGGCGGCGGCAAAATCTGGGGGCTTAAGAAAGGTGGCCGAAGAGAAATCGGTGTAGCCGGAGAAAACCGCCTTGTCCAAAGTGACCTTGCCGGAAAAGGCCGCCGTGCCAAAGTCCGCCGCGCTGGCAAACTGGGCAGAGTCAAAAGAGACGTCCTGCCGGAATTTGGCAAAGCCGAAGAAGGCGTTTCCAGAGAACACGGCCCCTTGGTAATTGATGCGGTGGTTTCCCTGGGTCCACATAAAATAGGCTTCATCGGCAAAGTGGGTGGCATCAAAGGCGGTGGGGCCATTGAAGCTGGCGGCGTCAAAGTAGGCGGTGCCGGAGAAAGCGGCTGACCCGAATTTAGCGTGCCCGGCAAACCTGGCCGAGGAGAAGTCCGTATAGTTGGCGGCCTTCAGGCCCGCGAAGGAGACAGCTCCGGCAAAGACTGTGTGCCGGAAGGACAAGATGCCGGAACAGTGGGCCGAATCGAATGAGGCGTCGCTGGCGAAGGTGGCAGCAGCAAAAGAGACGTTCTTTCCGAACCGGAGGCTGCTGAAATCGGCGTTGGCCGGGAAATAGACTCCGGTCAGGTCAATCCAGTCCTGGGCTGGGTCCGACTGGGCGAGTTCCACGTGGGCAGACAGAAGCTGGCTAAAGGCGGCGGCGTCTTTGTGCGTGTCCTGGGTATGGAGCAGGCAGAGCCGTCCGTGGGAAGGCAGGACAGCCTGGGGACAGTGAAAGGGCTGGTTCCTTCGGAAGGGGCTGATATATTGCCAAGCGCATAGGGTGAGCCCTGCCTGGGATGATAGCATTTGGGCACTCAAGGGTTATCGGCGTCTCCAACGCTATGGCAGGCAGTGGGCGCAGTCAAGAATGGTGTCTGGTGCGCACAAGCAGCTTGCTTGGTTGTGGCTTCGGTGGCCGTGTATTAGAATGGGCCAGTCCTTGGCGGCAAATCCGTACCGTAGCAATACTGCGCCCCTGCGGCAACGGCCGCCGCAGCTTTAATTTCAGGTAGGACGTGAACGGGCATGGTGGAGGTGAGGGGATTCGAACCCCTGACCCCCTGCTTGCAAAGCAGGTGCTCTCCCACTGAGCTACACCCCCAAAGCGCCTCACCCATTAAAACGCTTGGCCGAAGCGCTGTCAACGCTGGGACGCACCGGCATCAGCCAGTTCTCATCTTGCAACCGAGGGAGGGACAATGCCAAATTCCACCGTGCGCGTAGGCAATGTTGAAATCACCTCCTTTTCCGACGGGTATCTGGAGTTTGACGCCTGCAACTTTTTTCCCCAGGTGACTGACGCCCAGTGGCATCCCCATGAGGAACACCTAACGGGTGAAGGAAAGGTTCGGTTTAACCTGGCGTCTTATGTGGTGCGCACTGCGGGCAGGACAGTTTTGGTGGACACCGGCCTGGGCCCACCCACTGCTGACGATGCACCGAACAGTCCCTGGGGCGAGCTGCTGGCGTCCCTGGCGGCCCGGGGGGTGCGGCCTCAGGACGTGGACATGGTGGTGATGACTCACCTGCACCGGGACCACGTAGGCTGGAACTTGCAGAAGCAAGGGAGCGGTTTTAGCCCCACCTTTCCAAAAGCCAGGTACTGGATGAGCCGCAAGGACTGGGAGGCTTCCCACCGCATAGAAGTGCGGCAGCGCTTTCCCAATGCGCCATCCTGCGTTTGGCCCCTGGAATCCCTGGGCCTGATGGAGTTGATGGACGGGGAACACGCTTTGACCCCAGAACTGACCGCCGTGCCTACGCCGGGACATACCCCAGGGCATATGAGCATTTTGGTGACTTCGCAGGGCCAGAAAGCCCTGATTCTGGGAGATGCAGCCCACAGCCCGGCGCAGGTGCAGGAGACAGACTGGGTGTCCAGGGCGGACATGGACTCCAACCAGGCGCGGGACACCCGGCGCGCCCTGATGGAGCGCCTGGAGCGGGAAGGAATTCTGGTGGCGGCGGGGCATTTCCCGGCCCCTGGTTTTGGCAAGATTCTATTGTTGAACGGCCGCCGTTACTGGCAGGGGTTGGCTGCCTGAAAGTGTGGTCAACATAGGCAACACGCTGCGACTGTTGGGTGTGTGAGAATTGAAGTGGGCAATAGCACAGGAGGCGAAGAATGGCATCGGATAAAATCAGGCTGGGCGTTATTGGAGCCAACATTCACCGGGGCTGGGCGCCCAGGTCCCATTTACCCGCCGCTGGCGCCAGCCCGGAATTTGAACTTACAGCGGTGGCTACTACCCGGCAGGAAACCGCAGAAGAATCGGCAAAGAAGTTTGGGGCAAGGATGGCCTTTGGTTCTTACCAGGAACTGCTGGCCTGTCCGGAAGTGGACGCCGTGGCGGTGGTGCTGAGGGTGCCCAGCCACTATCAGGTGACCAAGGACGCCATTAACGCCGGAAAGCACGTTTACACCGAGTGGCCCCTGGGAGCAACCCTGGATGAGGCCCAAGAGCTGGCCAGCCTGGCCAAAGCCAAGGGGGTCCAGACCGCCGTGGGGCTGCAAGCCCGGTTAGCGCCTTCCATCATGCACATGAAGGGATTAGTTGAAAGCGGCTACATTGGGGATGTCATGTCATGCCAGGTGACGCTAATCCGCGGCGGAATTCTTGAACGCGGGTCAGACCGTACCTGGATGAAGGACGACGCCCTGGGCGCCACCACGCTGACCATTGCCTTTGGCCACACCGTGGACGCCCTCCGCTTTGTTGTAGGCGAGTTTAGCAGCCTGTCGGCAGTGGTGAGCACGCAGGCCAAGCAATGGCGGGAAACAGACACCAAGAAGTTGGTGGATGTGACCGCGCCCGACCATATCCTGGTCAGTGGCAAGCTGGCTTCTGGCGCAGTGGCCTCGGTGCACGTGGCCGCAGTGCCCTGGATGGGCAGCGGCTATCGCATGGAGGTTTACGGCAGCAAGGGCACACTGGTGGCCACGTCCGAGGACTCGCCGCAGCTCAAAGAGGTGCGGCTGCAAGGCGCCCAGGCCGGGGAGCGCCGCTTGAAGGACCTGCCCGCGCCTGACCGGCATGTTTATGTGTTGGAAGGAATGCCCAAGGGGGAACCTTACAACGTGGGGCAGATGTACTACAAGTTTGCCCAGGCAATCCGTTCCGGCAAAAGTGATTTGCCGGACTTTGACCTGGCGGTTAATTTGCACCAGTTCCTGGATGGGGTGCGGCAATCCTCGGATCAGGGGCGGGAAGTAACGTTTGGGTAAGCGGGCGCTCGTCACGTTGGGATGACGGGACAGTCTTCCCTGACTGAATAATAAGCCTGGGGTGGCGGCCTCAGCCTTGCCCCAGCCTTATTTTTGCCCGGCTCTGGTGGAAAAGACAGCACAAGACACTGGCTGGTAGTGGTTCAGCTGGCGGTGGCCGTAGGAAAGAAGCCTATCCGTCACACTGGCGAAAGCCGGTTTCCAGATACGCACCAGGTTTTGCAGCCTGCTGGATTCCGGTTTTCGCTGGAATGATGAGACCCGAAATGAGCCGGTGCCCACTAGCTATTCGCTGCACACTTTAGCCATGGCGCTGCGCAATTCTTCCAGGCCCACTGGCTTGCTCACCACCAGGTCAACTCCCTCTGGCTGTTCGTTGGTGGAGTTCATCATGTCGCCAAAGCCGGTCACCATAATCACCCGTACATTGGGGGACATGGGTTTAATGGCGGCCGCCAGTTGTTCTCCGCTCATCTCCGGCATGGCGCGGTCGGTGAGCACCAGGTCAAAATTACCGTCCTGAAACTTCCGCAGGCCATCTTTCCCATCGGTTGCGACCTCCACGGTGTGTCCGCTGGTGTGCAGGTACTGGGTCATGAGTTCCCTTTCTATTTCCTGGTCTTCCACCACTAGAGAGTGTCGTCAAATAAGGAGGGTAACACTGCTACGAGATTTGGCTGAAGATTCAGTAAACTGGCGGGATGACAGCATCCCATCGTCGCCATGACATCTCAGATCGGGTTTGGGAATTATTAGAACCCCATTTGCCTGGGGAGCGGGGTAAGGTGGGCAGGCCGGCCTTCGACAACCGCCGGTTCTTGAACGG
>VGZV01000040.1 GCA_016872385.1 SAR202 cluster bacterium
GACATGGCTGACACTCAGCCCAGCAAGGGACGTTCGGTAACAGTTTCATCTGAGGCAACCAAGTCCCTTCGGTAACAGTTTCTATTGACGCAACACGCGCTGGGCATATTCTGGCCCAATCTCTCATTCTGTGCCAACGGAAACCATCGCTGGCGACGCCTAAAATAGTATGCAGTGTCCGCAGAGGGGGCGTTATGGCGCCAATGCCGCCAGAGGTAAAACGGGCCAGAATTGCGCTGGTAGCCAGCGGCGCCATTGTGGTCATTTCAGCCATATCTCTATATCTGATGTTCTCCACGGTCATAACCTTTGTCATTGGCGCACTGCTGGCCTGTGTGCTGCAACCACTGGTCCACCGGCTGGAGTCGTGGATGCCCTGGCGGATACGCCGTCCGGCCCTGTGCCGCACCCTGGCCATCTTGATTATCTATGCCGCAGGCCTGGGCATCCTGGTGGGCGTCCTGGCCCTGATCATCCCCCCGGCCTACCAGCAGACCCAGCGCCTGATTACCTCGATGCCTGATTTCTATGACCGCATGCGCTTTACCGCAGAGACCTGGAACGAGGAGTATTCCCGGATAGTTCCTGAGAACATCCGCCATCAAATTGGAGAGTCGCTGCCTGGGGCCGCGGACATTCTTACAAAAGAGGTTACCAAAGCGGTGGGGATGCTGGGCCAGGTGGTGTCCGGCACTCTTGCCCTGCTGGTGGGGTTGCTTATTGTGCCCATGTTCCTGTATTACTTGCTGAAAGACCAGGAATCCCTATCCCACGGCCTGTACGGGATTTTCCCAGAATCCATACAGTCCCATTTGCACCAGATTATTGCCATGACGACCCATGTAGTGGGGGCCTACATGCGCAGCCAGCTAATCTTGGGAGTGGTAGTGGGTCTGGTGGTGTTTCTGGGCCTGTTTTTCATGGATGTGGAATTTGCCATGATGCTGGGCTTGGTGGCTGGCATTGCCGAGCTAATCCCCATGCTTGGCCCTACGCTGGGAGCGCTGGTGGGGATTCTTGTCACCCTGGCTACCTCGCCGGAAAAAGTCCCCTGGGTGATTGCGCTCTACCTGGGCGTGCAGGCCCTGGAAAACGTGTTCCTGGTGCCTCGCATTGAAGGCAATGCCCTGCGCCTGCACCCCATCATGGTCATGGTAATCATCGTCATTGCCAGCCAGGTGGCTGGGCTATGGGGCGTGATTATGGGCCCGCCGGTGGTGGCGGTGGTGCGGGACATGGTCCATTATTTCCATCGGGAGTGGCACCGGCCCGCTGTGGCCGCTGAATTGCGGCCTCTGGTCAGGGTCTCTCTGCCGACTCCGGGAGAGGAAGCCATGACTGTGGTGCAGCCCAGCACATCCCGCAACCTGGCGGAGTGACGCCGCATTGCTGGGGTAGGCCAGATTGCCCGCTCTGGCGCAGGCAACTTTGGGAGTGCGACCTGTCTTGTTGGAACCAGTGGCTTTCAACCCCATAGGTTGGGTGGAGAACCAGTTCCGGGAATATGCGCCTTCGGAGGAGATGCGCCAGCATCCCTCGCGCATTGTGCTGCGGCCGGAGCTGGCGCCGGGCTTGATGGGTCTGGCGGCGGGGCAGTTCATTCTGGTGCTGTTCCACTTTCACCGCGTCCAAGGGTACGAACTGCAACTGCATCCCCGCCACGATCCCTCCCGGCCCCTGCGGGGCGTTTTTGCCACGCGCAGCCAGTACCGGCCCAACGGCATTGGGGCCACCGTGGCCCGCATTGCCGCCCTGGAGAGCAACGTGCTGACGGTGACTGGGCTGGACGCCCAGGATGGCTCGCCGGTGCTGGACCTCAAGCCCTACGTAGCGGAGTTTGATGCGGCGGAGATGACAGATGGCTAGGTGAATGATAGTATGCAGACGCTTGATTGAGGACAGGGATCCCCGTTGTGCAAGGCATCGCCAGTCACCAAAAAGCCGAGTAGACCGGTATGATTGCATACATCAAATTGATTGACTTGCCATGACAGTGCTAACAGCAGCAAAGGGATCAGAACCTTACAGTGTTGGGTGTTTTTATCTATGGGGGTCTGAGGCTAAACGTTGGGAGAAATTGCAATGCTTTGCCAGGGCATTTGACCGTATTGTAGAGTTGGAGTCATCTACGCCTAAGCCCTTCATATTCAGGATTGGTCAAGTTGGTAAGGTCACACCGGTGCCTATTCCATGACTTGCACTGTGGTGGGATGATAAATAATGGTGTGCTGGACACTTGATGTCCCCACAGATTATTATCAATGATAATCAATATAACTTTTGCGATATTGGAGTGCAGGATAGGCTTATCATGGGGTAACTGCTGAGGAAGTCCAGAAGCTCACTGGTAAGGTGGTCCAGTATCTGCCGCCGGAACAGACGGCGCAGATTGAACGCGCCTATTCCTACGCCGACCTGTGCCACCAGGGCCAGACGCGCAAGTCGGGGGAGCCGTACATCGTCCATCCCCTGCAGACTGCCCTTTTCCTGGCGGACTTGCGCCTGGACTCCGACACCATTATGGCTGCCCTGCTCCATGATGTAGCTGAGGACTGCGGCATATCCATCAAGGAGCTTTCGGACCGCTTTGGGCCTGAGGTGGGCAAGCTGGTGGACGGGGTCACCAAGCTAACCCGCATGGATGAGCGCCTCTTGGTCCGCCCCGGCAAACCCGGCGGCGGCGCCGTTGCCGCTGAACCGGCGCACCAGTTGCAGGCGGAGAGCCTGCGCAAGATGCTGGTGGCCATGGCCCAGGACATTCGCGTGGTGCTTATCAAGCTGGCCGACCGGCTCCACAACATGCAGACCCTGGACGCCCTGGCTCCGGAGAAGCGCAAGCGCATTGCCCAGGAGACCCTGGACATCTACGCTCCCCTGGCCCATCGGCTGGGTATCTGGGAAATCAAGTGGCGGCTGGAGGACCTGTCCTTCCGCCACCTGGACGAAGCCCAGTACCGGGAAATCTCCCGCATGTTGGCCAGCCGCCGCGTGGAGCGGGAAGCCTACATAACCCAGGTCTCCGCCCGGCTCAAGGAGGAGCTGGACAAATTCCATCTCCAGGCGGATGTCACGGGCCGTCCCAAGAGCATCTACTCCATTGCCCGCAAGATGAAGAAGTACGCCACCCAGGGCAAGGAACTGCGGGACATCTACGACCTCTTTGCGTTGCGGGTTCTGGTAGACAATCTGGGGGACTGCTACAAGGCCCTGGGCATCGTCCACCAGCTCTGGCGGCCCATCCCCGGCCAGTTTGACGACTACATCGCCACCCCCAAAGAAAACCTGTACCAGGCCCTGCACACCACCGTTTACGCCGAGGCAGGCAAGCCCCTGGAGGTGCAAATCAAGACCACTGTTATGCACCAGGTGGCGGAGTACGGCGTGGCTGCCCACTGGAGCTATAAGGAGGGCCGGGCTGGCGACCAGCACTTTGAGCAGAAGATGACCTGGCTGCGCCAGCTGCTGGACTGGCAGCGCGAGGCGGTGGGCACCGACGAGTTTATCGAGTCGGTAAAGCAGGACATCTTTAAAGACCAGGTGTTTGTCTATACGCCCAAGGGCCACATTGTGGAGCTGACCAACGGCTCTACCCCTGTGGACTTCGCCTACAAGATTCACACGGAGCTGGGCAATCGGTGCAGCGGCGCCAAGGTCAATGGGCGGCTGGTGGCCCTGAACACCACTCTGAAAAACGGCGATACAGTGGAAATCCTGGCCTCCAAAGTGGAGCGCGGCCCCAGCCCGGACTGGCTCAACCCGGACCTGGGCTATGTCACCTCCGCTGGCGCCCTCCAGCGGGTGCGCCAGTGGTTCAACCGTCAGGCCCGCGGCGCCAACATTCAGCGGGGCCGGGATATTCTGCGGCGGGAGCTGCGCCGCCTTAGTTTGATCCTGGAGGATAGGGAAATCCTCAAGCTGGTCCGATACGATAACATGGACGAATTCCTGGCTAACCTTGGCTCAGGCGGCATCACCGAGAGCCAGGTAGCCCAGCGGCTGGCTGAAGCGGGACATGGGCCTGAGCCGGCGCCCATGCTGCCCAAGCTGGCCTTGCCCCTGTCCAGCCCCCAGTCGGGCGTCTCCGTACTGGGCGTGGGCGACCTGCTCACGCGCATGGCCCGTTGCTGCAATCCCATTCCAGGCGACCCCATTGTGGGCTTTGTCACCCGCGCCCGGGGCGTTACCGTCCACAAACGGGACTGCCCCAGCCTGAAGAACGAGGACGAGCCGGAGCGCATGGTGCAGGTGGCCTGGGGGGAGACTCAAGAGCTGTACCCCGTGCGGGTGCGCATGAAGTCCTACGACCGGGTTGGCCTCTTGCAGGACATTACCTCCCGCATTTCCGGGGAGCGGGTCAACATCTCCTCCTTCGTCACCACCGAGCAGGAGGACGGCACCGTGACCATTGAGTTCACCCTGCACACCACCGGCCTGGATCAGGTAGGCAAGCTCTTTGCCAAGCTGGAAGGGGTCAAAGGCGTCACCTCTGTCACCCGCACCCGAGTCAATACCCCTGCGGCCGCCGGGGCCGGCAACTGAGGAGCCAAGCCATGTCCACCCGCAAACCCATCCTGCCCAGGGGCCTTACCGCTAACCCCGCCTTTTCCCCGGCGGTGCAGGTGGGGGAACTGCTCTTCGTCTCCGGCCAGGTGTCCCAGGACAACCGCGGCAACGTGGTGGGCGTGGGCGACGCCGAGGCCCAGACCCGCCAGGTCATGGCCCGTCTCAAGACCATTGTGGAGGCCGCCGGCGCCACCATGCAGGACGTGGTGAAAATCACCACCTTCCTCACCGACGCCGCCAGTTACCCCGCCTTCAACAAGGTCCGGGGAGATACCTTTCCCCACAACCCACCCGCCAGTTCCACCGTCATTGTGGCCGCCCTGGTGCGGCCCGAGTACCTGGTGGAGGTGGAGGCGGTGGTGCATCTCCCCGGCAGCTAGACCAAAGCGACGTTGAAACCCGCATTGGTAAGATTCTTCGCCGGGATTTGGGGATTAGGAGTTTAATTCAAAGGAAATCCCCCCATCTCCTAATCTCGGCCCGTACTTCCTCTGAGAGGGTGTGTGACAATTCCCGCTCGTGGTGAGCTTGTCGAACCATGAGCGGGCTAAAAGCTACTCATCCTTCGACAAGCTCAGGATGAGCGGGCTGGGTAGACCGCATTTCTCACACAGGCTCTGAGAGCGTGTTTAAAAAGTGCTGTGCACTACCAGCGCTCATCCTTCGACAAGCTTATGGTGAGCCTGTCGAACCACGAGCACCTAGCCTTTTTAGACACATTCTGAGAGGAAACAAGGCTTAGATTCCGCCTTAGCTCTGGGTTAGACTCCCTCTCGCTCCCCCTTAACAATGGGGAGAAGCCATTCCCTCCCCTTACCGGGGAGAGGGCCAGGTTGGGGTTGCCCTACTGCCCCGCAGGCCGCTGCACCAGCTCTATCAGCACGTCGTCCGGCCCCTCAATATAAGCCAGCCGCGTCCCGCCGGGCACGTCTGTAAGTGGCAGCACTACCTTGATTCCCGTCCTTTTCAGCCGCTCCATCTCCGCTTGCAGGTCTTTCACGGCAAAGCCAAAATGCTCCAGGCCAAGCTTGTTCAGGGTGGCGGAAGCCCGCTCTTTGGACGAACCTTTGGGCTGGGACGAGACGTTGAGCCGGACCGGCCCTTCCAACTGCATGGCTATGGTGATGGTACCGGGCATTACCTCCCGCTCCGAGACGATTTCCGCTCCGAAAAACTTCTTGTACCACGCCGCCGAGGCATGGGGGTCCGCAGACCGGATGTGCACGTGGTTAATGGCGTAGGGCATACGCTCCTCCCTTGCCTTTATTCTCCTCACCTCAATCCTCTCCCCCAATGGGTAGGATGGCTCCTTCCCCCTTGCTAAGGGGGAAGGCAGGGGTGAGGGGCCTCCAAGCTGCGGTCATTCTAGCACAGGGCCGTGCCGCAATAACCTGATTAGGCCTGGCTTTTTGGGTAAACGGGGAGAAATCCCTTATTGTCCCTGGTGCCAGCACCCTCTTGCCCACTCCAATAGTCGAATAGTCTAACGCTGTGACTATTCTGTGCCATTTCATTGGCTGTCAGGTAGTTCACCATTGATTATCGGAAACTTCGCAAATCAGGAGTTAGTTTGCAATGATGTCGCAGGAAAGAAATTTGACTTCGATGCCAGATGCACAGTGGCCACATTGCACTAGCGTAGGTGGCCTCTGCCCGGTCTTTGAGATGTCGCAAGTCCTCGGCTCCAATCTCCAAGAGATGCTCATGAAATTCGTTTTGGCCGGGGAACTTGGCGCTCGACTAACCATCCAGAAAAATCGGGATGGATTCACTGCCCAAATTACTAGCGCAGTTCACAGGAGTGATGAAACGCCTATAGATTTGGTGCGGCTACATGCATTGAGACAAGTAGTGTCATCTGTATCGCTCTGGAAAGGATAGTGGCATAAAGCCGTATGTCGCAACCTTAGCCTTTAAGTCTATGGAACTTGTGCATAGGAGTGGCTTGGGGAGCATATTCGAGTTAAAACTGGAGACTGGGGGAAATCAGGTGCTGACCCTTGGGTTGGCACTCTTACTGGAGGGCTCATTCCCCACTAGTATGTAGATAGACTTACATCTTGCGGCAACAACGAAAGTTTGTGGCACGGAGTGCTGGTGTGCTTGAAACTACACCTAAGGTTCAAGTGATATCCACCGGAAGCAGTGAGATAGACAAGAAATTGGGCGGCGGTATTCCATTGGGTTCACTGGTATTGCTGGAAGGCCAGTCCGATGCCGGCAAGAGTGTAGCTTGTCAACACTTCAGCTTCGGAGCGCTCACTGCGGGATTGCGCATGGTCTATTACACTACGGAAAATACTGTGAAAAGCCTGCTTTCACAGATGGGTTCCCTCAGCTTAGATGTGACTGACTACTTCTTGTGTGACTGCATGCGCATCTATCCAATGATGACGCCAGACCACACAGTAGACAGCAGTGAAGCGCTCATCTCTGTTAAGCAACACTTTGAGAATCAGCCTGACGAATTCAAACTTATTGTTGTAGATTCATTGACTGGCTTGGTATCGCACAGTGACGACCGAGCAGTCATTGATTTCTTCGCTGCCTGCAAAAAGCTCTGCGATTTAGGCCGTACCATAATAGCAGTGACCCATTCATATGCTTTTGATGATGGAATGCTGATCCGAGTACGCTCTCTTTGCGACGCTCACTTAGTGTTACGTATGGAACAGGTGGGAGAGCGCCTCGTCAAGGTAATGGAAGTGGCGAAGATACGCAATGCCAATCAAAGCACGGGGAACGTTATTAGTTTTGATGTGGAGCCGGGCATGGGGATGAAGATCATCCCCATATCAAAAGCCAAGGCGTAGTCCACTTTAAGTCTCAAGGCATAACCAATCTGAAGCTCTTTACAGCAATGCTATTCTCCAGCAGGCTCAGATGGTGCGCATAGACGTGGAGCGCTTGGACCGCCTGATGAACACCATTGGCGAGCTGGTTATTGACCGCACCCGCATCCTTCAGATTGGCAAGATGCTGGAGTCCCGGTACAAAGAGGATGATCTGGTCCATGCCCTGGGGGAGACATCCTCCCACGTGGTCAAAGTGGTGGATGACCTCCAGGAAGAGATTATGAAGGCCCGGATGCTGCCCATCGGCACGGTCTTCAGCGGCTTTCCACGCATGGTGCGGGACTTGGCCCAGAAAATGGGCAAGAAAGTAGACTTCTCCATCTCCGGTCAGGAGACTGAGATTGACCGCACCGTTATAGAGCGCATCCGAGACCCCCTGGTCCACATGTTGCGCAACTCCGTGGACCATGGCATGGAGACTCCCGAACAGCGCCGTGCCGCCGGCAAGCCGGAGTCCGGATCCATCCGTCTGGCTGCTTTTCAGGAGCACGGCTACATTGTCATCACTGTTGAGGACGATGGGCGGGGCATTGACGCTAAGAAGGTCCGCCAGTCGGCGATAAAAAAAGGAATTCTCACTGCGGAGGCGGCCGCCCGCCTTACTGAAAGCGAGTCCCTGGACCTTATCTTCCTGCCTGGGTTCTCCACGGCGGAGAAGACCACCGACGTTTCCGGACGCGGCGTCGGAATGGATATCGTCAAGACAAACATTGAGTCCATCAACGGCTTCGTCAACCTGGAGACTGAGGTAGGCCAGGGCACCAAATTCATTCTGCGTCTGCCCCTGACCCTGGCTACCATTCAGGCCCTGCTCTTCCGGGTGGGCCAAACCATTTACGCGGTGCCGCTGGTCTATGTACTGGAAGCGGTAAAAGCGGAGCCGGCGGAAATCAGCTCCATCCAGGGCAAGGAGGTTATCCGGGTACGGGATGCCATAGTGCCCCTGCTAAGGCTGCGCGCCGCCTTTTTGAAAGATGCCCAAGAGAGTGTGGTGGATAACGAGTCTAGGCCGGCTACACCCGTGCAGACTGCCTCGCAGGTGGTGGTGGTGCGTCTAGGCGAACGGTTTGTGGGCCTGGCGGTGGACGCCCTGATGGAGTTGCAAGAGGTGATGGTCAAGTCCCTGGGCAATTATCTGGGCCAGGTTAAAGGTGTTGCGGGCGTCAGCATCCTGGGCGATGGCCAGGTTGTGCTGATTCTGGACGTGCCGACTCTGATCAATACTTACCTCGCCAGGGGAGGCAGCCTGAACCGGGCCCAGGCAAATTCCGCAGCTGTGGGAGCGCGGGCTGACAGGCCTAACTAGTGGCGTGGCTTTTGCCCGCACCAAAAAAGGGTACTGGCGACTGATTTCACACTGGCCTTACAAGAGGGTTTCTGGAATAACTTTTGCGGAGAATCTATGGTAGGCAGCAACGTTCTGGATGAGCAACTGAAGGCGTGCAGCCAGTTGGTTGGCAAGGGAAGCGTAAACGCTGTCACCGGCCTTGGGCAAATGCTGGGCCGGGACCTGAAAGTATCTTCTTTCGATGCACGCCGTGTCCAGGTAAGCAGCGCGCCGGACCTGGTTGGCGGCTGGGAGACCGTAACCCTGGGGGTTTATCTGGCGGTTACCGGCTGCGCCAATGGGCATATGTTCATGGTGTACCAGCCGGAAACAGCTATGGCCCTGGCGGACTTTCTGCTGGGCAACCCGCCTGGAACTACCAAGAATCTGGCAGAGATGGAAGAATCTGCCTTGGGTGAGATGGGCAATATCATGGGGTCCTTTGTTCCTTTGCCGTCCGATCACACGCTGAAGTCCTTTTCAGAACTGACCGAGTTATATGCCGTGACCTTTATGCTGTATGCTCCGCTGGTCAAGCTGGCGTTGGCCAGGTGCAGCGTCATCTTCACTGTGACTCCCTCAGTCCATGCAGAACCATTCTCAATGGTGTAGCTCCAATATTCGGCGCCGGAGCCGTAGGGAATCCGTTTAACTGTGCTGGGAGTGGTCAAAAAGATATCGCTATATTCCACCGGCTTGATGTCTGTGGAGCCGATATTCTTCACCCACACCAGCACCTGGTCTTCAGTGCCACCGGCGGCAGACCCGGCCACGTGGATAATCTCGATGTCGGTGCGGATACGGTCTGAAGCCGAACTGTTGGCAGTAATCAGCGCCCCGGAGCTTTTGCCGATGGCAGGCATAACGGCATTGACCAGCGCCATGGTGGCCACGATGCTGGCAATAATCAGAAGGCCAGTGGTTATAGCTTTATCCATAGGTTACCTAAGGGGCCGCGGTATTGGACCGATGCCAGCCTTGCTCTGCTCCATATTGGTTGCTGTAGGTCTAATTTCCAGGTTAATGGGCGGGATTTTGCCAATGGGCAGCCCGCCAGTGAGTATGCCGTGAAGCTGGAACATCAAGTCCATCCATTCCGACGTGGGCGAGCCGGCAGCTTCCGGCGCGGGAGCCACAATGCCTTGCAGGTGCAGCAGCAGTTCCCGCAGACCCGGGCGGCTGTGGCCGGACTGGAGGTACAGTTCCAGCAAGTCCTTCAGTTGGGACTCCCTCAGTTTTTGCTTGGCCAAAGAAATCCAGTTAACCAAGCTGGAAATGACGTTCACGTCCAGAGGCGAACCTGCCAAAGCCTGTGCGGCGGCAGCCTCGGCATCAGCCTCCTACAGCAAGTCCCAGTACTCTTCAAACACTGGGCTGCCTGTGCTGGGCTGGTCTTCGGCCTCCACCAGGCGCTTGGCCTTGTGATGCCCGTTGTGTGCGCTTAGGCCGGGTTTCTTCCGGCGGTCTGCAACTTCCAGCAGATTGCGCCCCTTGTAATGCCCGTTGCGCTGCTCGTACAGGAGAGAATCCGGCTCACGGTCCTCTTCTTCAGCCTCGTCATCCTCTTCTTCTACCTGGATGGGCTTCTTGCTGGCAGCCGGCTTGTTGCGGATGATGTCACGGACTGGAGTTCTATCCTCCTCTTCGTCATCAGGCTCGTCTGCCTTGGCAATCTTGGGTGCAGGCGCGTTCTTGACAGCCGGTTCTAGTTGGGACAGTGCCTGTTCCCTTTTCTTTTCGGCCAGATCCCGCTCTTGCTGGGCCAGTTTTCGCTCCTGCTCAGCAATGCGGCGATCTTGCTCGGCCAGCTTGGAGTCGGCGGCTGGCTGCGGCGGAATCATGCCAGGCTGGGATAGGGGCATATTGCCCGTTGGGCTAGGCCCTACCCCTGGGCCGATGGTTGGGCCAGCATTCATCCAGGGCGGTGTGGCTGCGGCTGGAGGCTGGCCAGGCGGCATTGCCGCTGGAGCAGGCCCTACGCCAGGGCCAGAGGCGGTGAAAGAAGGAGCCGCTGGGAAATTGGCCGGCGCTGGGCTGGGAGCTGGAGCATTTACAGGCGCGGGCGGTGCTGGCGCAGGCGCGGGTTCTGGAACTGCCGCCGCCACCGGCCTGACAGGCTGAGTCTTTTGGTCAGACTCCTTGATAACCTCTTTTTTGGCGGGAGGCTCTTCAGGAGCTGCCTTGGGGGCGATAGGGCCACGGCGGGAAAGACCGCCATCATTAAGGGGCGAGTCTTCACGCATGAGCAGGGCGCGCAGGTCAACCAGCGTGCGCTTGACCTCGCCCTTGAGGACCTTGACCTCGTCCTCTAATGTCTCGATCCTCTTGTCGTTTTCCGCCATTTCGCTCTGCCTGGTGGTGGCCTATCGGAGAACTGACCCTGACAACGGCGTCTCTAGGAGCTCCGCTGCCAGGGCCAGTTCAAGCAGGCGCGCTACTTCTAATTAAGCTTTGCCTGCGTGGGTGAATGTTATGCCAGTTCTTGCGCGGTTATGCCCCAGCGCCAATCGAAGTTGTGCACGGCCGTCATGGAGCTGGGCGTGGTGCGCTGGAGGTACAGGGTTGCGCCCGTGGGCGGAATAATTTCCAGGGTGAAGGTAGTGTTCACGCTCAGGTCTGGGGTAAGCAGGGACTCCAGGGTGGTGCCGGTGGGCGGGACCAGAATCTCAAACACCTCGCCTGATTCCAGCAGCGAGTCTCCGTCGCCGTTGCCGATGTTGGTGGCGCTGAACTCCGCGGTAGTATCCAGGTTGACCGTCTGGTTGGTGTCGGTGTACTTGATGACGGTGCGGCCGGGCGTCAGGTCAATGGGTTCGCCGGCGGCGGCGTTGGCCACCTGGAATCGGAACCGGGTGACGGTGGCGGAAGTGCCAGGGCTGGTGACGTTGGCCAGCAGGGAACCGCGGGCTTCCATGGTGCCCCGGGCCTCGCTGAGACCGGCGCGGATGGTCTCCTTGGCGCGGTCGGTGGTGAACAAGCCGGTGGACAGGGCTGCGAAGGCAAAGACCGAGGACACGACCACGAAGGCAATCAGCACGATGGCTGTTTCAAGACCGGTGATGCCTTTCTGGTCGCGCCACAGAGGGCTAAAGCACCCCAGGAATTGGTTGACCAACTTGGTCATAATGTGATCCTCCTCAGGTAATACTCTCTGCGCTAGGTTTATCGGGTGCTGGCATCAGGTTCATCCAGATATGTCAGCGACATTCACCCCCCGACTTGTGAACTCGTCACATGCCGTCACCACATGACTACTTCCAGTGTAGATTTCTGTGAGGGCCGCTCAAACAGGACGGCCACCTGAATCCAGGATGTGGCTAACAGGCCAGTAAAGGTGCGGGCATAAACAAAGGCAGGGGGATTAAGGCGGAATAACAGGGGGTTAGCACCCCTGGAAAGTCAAGGTGATGCGGCACATGCAGCTATACGGGGACGCTGCTTAAAGACGCGGTCTGGGTGTGTGGTGATGATGCAGCCTGGCGGCACGGCGATGCGTAGGGCCGGGCATGGGTAAAGATTGGGGGCGGTATGGTGGAATTACAGCCCGGCAAATGCGTCTGGCCGGAGACATAAGGCACATGGTGCCTGTCCCTGTAGATGCCAGGGTGAAACTCTAGTCAGGGCTTGGGCTGGGCTACCAGTTTAGCCAGGTTGTCGGCAAACTCCTGGACAGCGGACCCCGCCTTGCGGCGGATGACCGGCTGGCCCAGCTCTCCCAAGCGGCCCAGGAAGGCGGCGTCTGTGAGAATAATCATCTCAGTTTGCTCTGGGGTTTTGGCGGACAGTTGCACCGTCAGGTTAGCCTTCACGGAGCCGCCCACCCGGCGTTCCTGGGCATCCACCAGAAATTGGGCCTCTCCTTTGTCCCGGTCTTGGGCCAGCACTTGAATAGTCCCAGCCAGGTGGAAACTCATGGGGCCTACCTTGACCTGCATGGCGGCGCGGTATCGGTTAGGGCCGTCGGGAGCAATTTCGGTCAGGCCGGGAATGCAGGGGGCCACACGGGGTATGTCCATCACCATGTCCCAAGCGGCGTCCCGGCTGACAGGCGCCAGGCAGCGGTTTTCCAGCTTCATAAATCCCCTTTCGCCCCTATGAGCCTTGCCCGAAAATTGCTAATGGACAGGTCGTCGTTCCGGCTTTCGCCGGAACCCAGATATGGCCGCAGCTCTGCAGAGGGCCTGGACACCGGCGAAAGCCGGTGTGACGAGATTCTTCGGGCAAGGTCCCCCTTTGCAAAGGCGGGAGGTACTTAGCGCCTATCCTAAAAACTCACCGCCGAGTACGCGGAGATCGCTGAGATGAAAGGAATCCAACACAAACCCTCAGCGTCCTTTGCGCTCTCTGCGGTTATTAGGATAGGCTCGTGGCCCCCCTTTTATAAAGGGGGTTGGGGGATTTCCAAAAACGTGCCTGCCAATGGCATAGATAGTCTTATGCTCGCCTTTAGCCTTTTCCCACCGAGGCCAGCGCCTGGGTTATGGCGCGGCGGGTGAACACTGCCGCCATTTCCCGCTTGTAATCTGCAGAGCCACGGTAGTCGTCTAGAGGCTCAACCAAGTCAGGCACGGCTGCGGCGCAGGCCTGGATATTCGCTTTGGTCAGGGGCTTGCCTTTAAGCAGGTCTTCCGCTTGGGCGGCGCGCACCGGCTTTACGTCCACCGCGCCCAGGGCAATGCGCACATCCCGGCAAACATTGCGCGGCCCTGGCGTAACTACCACAGCCACCGAGACCGTGGGGTAGTCGTCGGCGGTGCGAGGCAGGAATTTGAGGTACGCCGTGCCTGCGCCTTCGGGCGCGCGGGGCGCCAGTACGGAGGTGAGGATTTCGCCAGGCTGGAGGTCGGTCTCAAAATAGTCCACAAACAGCTTTTCCACCGGCACAATGCGCTGGCCGCTGGCGGAGGCAATCACCGCAGAGGCGTCCAGGACTATCAGGGATGGCGGCGGGTCCTGGTTGGGGTCGCCGTGGACCAGGCCGCCGCCCACGGTAGCCATTTGCCGGATGCGCGGCGTGGCTACGTGGCGGTACGTCTGCGCCAGCAGGGGCGTTTGCCGCTGCACCAGAGAACTGGTCTCCACCTGCCAGTGGGTGCACAGCGCGCCAATGCGCATAGCCCCGTGGTAGTCGGCGGCAGCTTCAATGTTGTTCAAGCCGGGGATGCGCCGCAGGCTTATGACGTGGCCGGGCTGGGCCAGCCGCTGTTTCATTTGCAGCACCAGGCCGGTGCCGCCGGCCATGATGCGAGCGTCATCGCCGTAAGTGTTGAGCAGGTCAAAGGCTTCCGCCAGGCTGGCGGGCTGGTGGAACTGAAACTCCATCATGCCTTAGCCCCCTGGCCGGGCTTCAGCGCGTTCACCACCGACTCCAGTATCTTGTAGTAGCCGGTGCAGCGGCAGAGGTTGCCCATCATCCACTCCCGCACTTCCTGCTCCGTGGGGTTGGGATTAACGTCCAGCAGGGCTTTGGCGGCCATAATCTGGCCGGGGGTGCAAATGCCGCACTGGAAGCCGCCGTAGTCAATAAACGCCTGCTGCACCGGGTGCAGCCGCCCGTCCTGGGCCAGCCCCTCAATGGTGGTTATCTCGGCCCCGTCCGCCGCCACCGCCAGGGTGATGCAGGAGGCGGCCATCTGGCCGTTAATCAGCACCGTGCACGCGCCGCAAACGCCCACGCTGCAACCCTCCTTGGTGCCGGTGAGGCCCACGTCATAGCGCAGGCAGTCCACCAGCAGGCGGTTGGTGGGCACTTCCAGGTGGTAATCGGCGCCGTTGATCCGCAGATGAATGGGCTGGTTCATGACTGTTCCCAGATTGAAGGATGGATAAGTGGCCCAATGGTATACCAGGCCCTGGTGGCTGGCAATAGGGGCTGTCCTACCATAACCAGAGTCTTTCGATTGCCTTCGAATGTAGGGGCAGACCTATGTGTCTGCCCTGTGGCTGATGGGCCTGTCCAGAGCGCGCCCCGACGAGTCGGGGCGCCCCTACGGATTCACTGAGAATGCAACAGCCCTACCCCGCCCTAACCCTCCCCTTAGAAACGCTTGATGCACATTAGCACTTTATCAACTGAAGAGGGTGGCGAAGGCAAAATCGGGGCGGCCAAAGTACCGATTCAGCCAGAGGCCCAAGTTCAGGGCGGCCAGCTTGGCAGCGACGCGAGTCAACAGGCCCCAGGTGCTGCGCGCGCCCGGGAACGCCAATCCAAAGACCTGCTCCAAGTGCCCATTGATCGTCTCCACCACTTGCCGCCGACTCGCGTGCTGCTTGCGGAGGGTCATGGCGTTAGCTCCCCCCAAACCCTTGGGCGTGAACCGGGCAGCGCCATAATCCTGGCGCCAGTGGGCGCCCCACCACACCCCAAAGAAACCATCGTCCGTAAGGTAAGGCGCCCCACTGGCCGGCCCAACCCCTGACCTGGGCCACAGGGGGCCCGTAGGCCCCACGTACCGCTTACCGTTGCGCCGGTAGGGCTTAGGCAATTCCTGGGGGGGTAAGGGGCTCCGCCCACGGGTTGGCGCGCCAGCATAGAAAGGCTTCGGCTACCCAGTGGTCTTCGGTGCTGGCCGGAGCCAGCAGGAAGCCAGTGATGACCCCCTGGTGGGTCACGGCTACCAGGAGCTTGCAGCCATAGTGCCAGTCCTTGTCGCTGCCGCCCCGGCCGATGGCGGCCACGTCCCCAAAGAGCCGGTGGCGCTGGCCCCGGCACCGGCGCATCAGAGGCACCGGCACGGTATCAAAAACCTGATAGGGGGCAGCATAAGCCTTCAGCTCTTGGGCGACGACGCTTACCAGGTGTGCCAGCACCCCGGCCAAGTCGCGACTGCGGCGGTTAAAAGCGCTCTGGCTAAGCAGCCTGGGAAAGTAGGCCCGCCAGTGGGCGGTGGCGTAGCGGATGAAGGTCCGTTCCGAAGCACCAGACCACTGGGCACAAAGGCAAAGGGTCAGCACCTCGCTGTCGGACAATGCGGGGCGGTGGCCCGGCCGGGTGGGTTTATGCGGGGCACAGTGTTGACCGTGGAGGTCGTCAACGATGGTGTACAATGCCGTCAGGAAGGTGTCGAGGTCTAAGGCCATGGCCAGCCTCCTTTGGTCGGGTAAGGCTAGCTTACACCTTCCTCGGCACTTTCCTCCCTCTTCACTTGTTAATGTGCATCAAGCGTTACCAAGGGGAGGGAACTCTTGCTCCTTCCCTATTACCAAGAGGGAAGGCCAGGATGGGGGTAATCCCGCTCTGCCACTCTCCCCACAGAATAGTAATTATCCTGGAAACCCATTAAACCCCTTGACCAACCTGGCCCCCAGGCCCTAAAGTGCTTATGCCCAGGGTGGATCCCCACTCTAACGAGGTGCGCAATGGCCTATTACTTGATGCTGACCAAGCTGACCGAACGGGGTCGCAAGTCCCTCCGGGAGCACCCGGAGCGCTGCCAGGAGCTGAACCGGGAGATTGAGAGCATGATGGACGGGGTCAAAGTGACGGCCCAATGGTTCTTGCTGGGGCCCTACGACTTTGCCTCCATCATCCAGGCCCCGGACAACTGGAACATGAGCTTCATCGCCATGGAGATTGGCTCCAGGGGTACAGTGGAGACATTAACCATGCCTGCCATGCGGGTGGAGGACTTTATCTCCTTCATGCGGGCTGAGGATAAAGTGTCCCACATTCGCCACCACCACGGCATCCTGGGCGACTGAAGAGGGGGTGCAGGGGGTCATGCCCCCGCCTGGGTCTGGGGTGTCCCCAGAAAAAACCTTTCTTTCAGTCCTTGTGATGGAGGATGAGGTGACTGGGTGTGAGCGCTGGGGATAGGATATGTTCCTCCAGGGCAAAGTAGCCATCGTCACCGGCAGCAGCCGGGGCATCGGCAAAGCCATTGCCCTGGGGCTTGCCCAGGCCGGGGCCAAGGTGGTGGTGGCCGCCCGTTCCGAAACTGAACGCCTTGGTTCTCCGGGCACCATCCACGCCACCGCCGCCGAGATTGCCGCCCTGGGTGGCCAGGCTCTGGCGGTGCGCTGCAACGTGCGGGAAGAGGACAGCATCCGAGGCATGGCGCAACAGGCACTGGACGCCTTTGGCCGCATTGATGTGCTGGTGAACAACGCCGGGGTCGCCAGCTACCGCCCCTTCCTGGAGGCCACCCTCAAGGAATGGGACCTTATCATGGACATTGACCTGCGGGCGCCCTTCATCTGCTGCCAGGCGGTGGCGCCCGCCATGATTGCCCAGGGCGGGGGCAGCATCATCAACATCTCCTCCCACGCCGCTAACAACATCTTCTCCTCCACCTTGGGGGCCGACAAAGAGGCTGGCGTGGCCCTCATCGGCTTGGCCTACGGCACGGCCAAGGCTGGGCTGGAGCGGTTCACCTGGGGCCTCTCCGCCGAGCTGGGCCGCTACAACATTGCGGTGAACGCCCTCAAGCCCCTGCGCCCGGTGCTTACCGAAGGTTTCCAGGCCCAGCGCCCCGACGCCGACCTTTCCGGCTGGGCCACCCCCGAGGACACGGTGAAGGCGGCGGTGTTCCTGGCTGGCCAGGACGCCCGCGGCCTGAGCGGCGCGGTGGTCACGGCGGAGGAGCTGGTGCGGAGGTTGGGGCTGTAGAAACCGTGGGATGGTTAGGGCGGCTCATGGTTCGACAAGCTCACCATGAGCGGGTGAGGAGCAATTCGGATGGCTTTCTACGTATACATTCTGCGATGCTCTGATGGCTCATACTACACTGGCCACACTGACAATCTGGAAGCCAGACTGGTTGCGCACCAGAGAGGGGCAATAGAAGGGTACACCTTTTCGCGTAGGCCTGTTCAGTTGGTATTTGCAGAACAATTTTCATCCAGGCAAGACGCCTTTGAACGAGAGAGGCAGGTTAAGGGTTGGTCTAGGGCCAAGAAGGATGCTCTGATTAGGCAGGATTGGGATAGCTTGAAATGGCTGGCACATACCGCTCATGGTGAGCTTGTCGAACCATGAGCGGAAATCTTTGTCCATTCGAAGGCTAACAAACACCCGCTCATCCTGAGCTTGTCGAAGGATGCGCGAAGGCAGGTACTCATGGACTTCTCCTTCATCCCCCTGGAGCAGGAACTGCAAAAACGGGTCAGGAAGCTGGCCCAGGATGAAATCGCCCCTATCGCCGCGGAAGCCGACGAGTCGGGCCGGGTGCACCGGGGCCTCATGTCCATCCTGGCCCGCAGCGGCTTGCTGCGCTACTGCGTGCCCCAGGAGTTCGGCGGCTACGGCGTCAAAGTAATTCGCCTGTGCCTCATCCGCGAGGAGCTGGCCCGCGTCTCCGGCCAGGCCGACACCAACTTCATCATGCAGGGCCTGGGCAGCTACCCCATCACCCTGGGCGGCACACCACAGCAGAAGGCCCGCTACCTGCCGCCCATCGCCAGGGGGGAAGCCATTGCCGCCTTTGCCCTCACCGAGCCGGGCGGCGGCTCCGACGTGCTGAACATGGCCACCAGCGCCACCCGCCACGGCGACGGCTGGGTGCTCAATGGCGAGAAGCGGTTTATCAGCCAGGCCGGGGACGCCCAGACTTACGTGGTCTTTGCCAAGACCGACCCCGCCGCAGGCAGCCGGGGCCTCTCCGCCTTTATTGTGGCGCAGGGCACCCCCGGCTTTGACGACTCCCACCGCCAGGACCTGCTGGCGCCCCATCCCATCGGCGCGCCCAGGTTCACCAACTGCCGCCTGCCTGGGGAGAACCTCATCGGCCAGCCGGGGCAGGGGCTGCGCCTGGCCCTGGGCACCCTGGACACCTTCCGCACCACCGTGGGCGCCGCCGCCGTGGGCATGGCCCAGGCTGCCTACGAGGCCGCCCTGTCCTACGCCAAGTCTCGCCCCATGTTCGGCCAGCATCTCAGCGACTTTCAGGCCACCCAGTTCAAGCTAGCCGACATGGCGGTGAACCTGGACGCCGCCCGGCTGCTCACCTACCGCTCCGCCTGGCTGAAAGACGCTGGGCAAGAGAGCGTCATCAAGGAAGCCTCCTTCGCCAAGCTTTTTGCCACCGAAGCCGCCTTCCGCATCGTCAACGAGGCGCTGCAAATCCACGGCGGCGCGGGGCTGGAAAAAGGCAGCCGGGTGGAGGCCCTGTACCGGGAGGTGCGCTCCCTGACCATCTACGAGGGCACGTCGGAAATCCAGCGACAGACCATTGCCCGGCAGTTGTTAAAGGAGGGCGGGTAGACCTTCCCCCTTAGAGGGTGTCTAAAAAGGTTAGGCGCTCGTGGTTCGACAGGCTCACCATGAGCGATCCTTCAGCCGAAGGACGCTCATCCTGAGCTTGTCGAAGGATGCGTTAACAGTCAGGCTGCTCAGGGTTCGACTATCTCACCATGAGCGAAGTCCTCACGCACCCTCATTAAACCTCCAGGGGCGTATCCTCCCGGTTGGCCCACTCGCCCATGGAGCCGTCGTAGTTCTTGGTCCGGCCGTAGCCCAGCAGTTGCAGCACAAACACGCCGTGCGCCGCACGGATGCCGCCCTGTCAATACGTGTAAACGCGCTTCTCTGGCGTAATGCCCTTTTGGGTGAGCATCCGCTGGATGTCTGCTGCGGGCTTGAAGCGGTGAGTATCCCGGTCCATCACGTTCAGCCATTCTAGATGCACCGCGCCGGGCACGTGGCCCACCCGCTTGTTGCCCCGGCTGTTGCTGCCGTCATACTCGCCGGCGCTGCGCACGTCCCAGACCACCACGTCCGACAAACGGCAGTTGGTCTTCAGTTCGTCCGTCTTGGTAATGATGGATGCATTAGCCTTGGGGGTGAACTTCACGGAGCCAACGGAATTGGGTCGGGCAAAACTCACCTGGCGTCCTTCGCTGACCCAGCGTCGCCAGCCTCCGTCCAGCACCTTGACGCTGGTGTGGCCGTAGTAGTTCAATGCCCACCACAGCCGGGCGGCGTACAGGCTCTGGGAGTTGTCATAAGCTACCACCAGGGTCTGGTCGCCAATGCCCAAGCCCTGGCTCATGGCGGCAAACTTGTCCGGCGGCATAATGTGGATGCGGCCCGTGTCCGGGTCCTTCTCGTAATTGTCGGGCACCAGCACCGCGCCGGGGATGTGGCCCCGGTTGTAGGCTGGCTCCACGTCGCAGTCCACTATCACCAGGTTAGGGTCGGCCTTGTGAGTTTCCACCCAGGCGGCATCCACCAGGTACTCGGGATGGGCAAAGCCCGTGGCAGTGGTCATGGTTCCTCCTTGGCTGCCGAATAAGATTACTTAAGCAATGCAGGCACCGGCGCCAGACGCCGGTGGATGGGATCTACGGCTAAGCCAAATATCTCCAATGCTGTTGCGCCGAGAAGGGGGGACATGTTCTCTTCCGCAAATACAACCAGCAAGAAGAGTTCTTGGCTCTCAAAACGGATCCGCGCCTGTCCGATTGGATACTCGACAATGTGGTTGTTAGCTAACTCAAACTGCCGGTATCCTACTCGTGCCACTCCGAGACTCTCCAAGATGCTTGCTGGTATTGCAGTATAATTCGCCCCAGTGTCCACCAGCGCGTCCACCGCCACGAAATGACGGCCTGCCAAGTCGCCCACTTCGATGGGAACAGAGAAAGTCCCCATTCTGCCTCCCTAATGATCCCTGGCCCAATTGTAGGCCACGCCCCAGGCAGGGTCAACGCGGGCATGAAGCTAGCCCAGCTTCCATCTATCCAATTTGCCCATCGTGAGGGCAAGGGCTAGAATAGGGCCACTGCAGATTGTCCCTGGGGAGGTCTTTTCCGATGCGCAATGAGTTTACGGCTATCATTGAGCAGGACGGTGGTTGGTATGTTGCCTACTGCCTGGAGATTCCTGGCGCCAACGGCCAAGGCAAGACCAAGCAGGAAGCCCTGGTAAACCTGGGCGAGGCCATATCCTTGGTTCTGGAAGACCGGAGGGAAGACGGCTTGCGTGGTTTGCCGCCTGGCGCTATGCGTGAGATGGTTGTGGTGCAGTGAACAGGGGTGATTTGCTCCGGCGCCTTCAACAACACGGTTGCTGCCTCAAGCGTGAAGGCAGCTCCCATTCCTTGTGGTGCAGCCCAGTTACTGGAGCTGTTGAAGCTGTCTCCCGCCATGTTGAAATAGCCAATGTGTTGGCCCGCAAGATTTGCCGCAACTTGTCGGTTCCAGAGATTGGCAGGGAGTAGGCAAATGGTATAGCTCCCTAAAGTACTTATTGGCAGGTATAGTGCTGATTTTGCCACTGACCGGATGTATATTTGCACCAGTGACTCCGCAAGACCAGCGATTCCACATCCACGGGATAGCTTTCAATGCGCCGAGTGGAATGGTGCTAGATGAGTATACTTTCGATACACAGAGGGGGATTTTTCAAAAGGGGCCTTCCCACCCCGATTCGGGTGTGGTTATGAGCACCCACGAGAATTTCGTACTGGAGTGGGTATATGCACCCGAGTTCACGCCTGAACTTGCACGGCGTCAGGTCCTCAATGGTCCAGAGTTCTTTGGGCCACCAACTGCCGTAACTCTGACGAGTAGTCCAGCGACAAAACGCTTTTCCAATTTTGACGTCACTTTCGCTGAGTTGTATCTAAAGTTCGCGCCTGGTGATGAGACGCCGGGCATCATCGGTGTATGGTACTGCCCTGACAGCCAAAGGGCCATCATCCACATCGCGCTGTACAAGCGCCCTCTCCCGGAATTGGGTAGATTTATGGACAACTTTTCCTGCAATTAGACTTTTCCTTCAAGGATTCCTGACGGTGCCCCTACGTAGCACGCCCTCAAATTTCCATCATGGAGGTGCTCCCATGACTCAACAGGAACGCATTGACCACCTGCTTCAAGACCGGGAGGAAATCCTTCCCCCGCAGCACCTGGTGCGCCAGGCCAGCCTGCCAGACCTGGACGCCGCCTGCCAGCGCGCCGCTCAGGACCCGGAAGGCTTTTGGGCTGAGGTTGCCTCCGAGTTGCACTGGTTCCGTCCCTGGCAGAAAGTGTTCCAGTGGGACTATCCCAGCTTCCAGTGGTTTGTGGGTGCCCAGTGCAACATCACCGACAACTGCCTGGACCGGCACCTGGCCACGCCCCGCCGCAACAAGGCCGCCTTCGTCTGGCTGGGCGAGGACGGTTCCCAACGGGTGCTGACCTACGCCCAACTGGCCCAGCAGGTCAACCGCTTTGCCAACGGCCTCAAGTCCCTGGGCGTGGGCAAGGGCGACCGGGTGGTGATTTATATGCCGCTGACCATTGAAGGCGTGGTAGCCATGCTGGCCTGCGCCCGCATCGGCGCAGTGCATAGCGTGGTCTATGCTGGATTCAGCGTGGCCGCTCTGCGGGGCCGTATCCAGGACGCCCAGGCCAGGGTGCTGATTACCGCCGACTTCGGCTACCGCCGGGGCAACCGGGTCAAGCTCAAGGAGATTAGCGACGAGGCGGTGCAGGGCCTGGACTTTGTGCAGCACGTCATCGTCTGGCGGCGGGAGGCCAGGCCGCCCCTGGGTCCCCGGGAGGTGGACTTTGACGACTTGCTGGCCAAGGGCAGCATGCACTGCCCGCCAGAGGCTCTGGACTCGGAGCACCCCCTGTACATCCTCTACACCAGCGGCACCACCGGCAAACCCAAGGGCGTGCTCCACGTCCACGGCGGCTACATGGTGGGCACCTACTACCATTTCAAGACCTTCTGGGACATCAAAGAAACGGACGTCTTCTACTGCACTTCTGACTTGGGCTGGGCCGTGGGCCACAGCTACATCGTCTATGCTCCCCTGGTGGCCGGGGCCACCACCGTGTTCCGGGAAGGGGCCATTGACTATCCCCACCCTGGCGTGTTTTACGAGGTCATTGAGAAGCAGGGTGTCAACGTGCTGTTCACCGCCCCCACTGCGGTGCGGATGCTGATGCGCTACGGCGAGTCCTACCCCCAAAAGTACGACCTGCGCTCCTTAAGGCTGTTCACCTGCGCCGGCGAGCCCCTGAACCCAGAGGCCCTGCGTTGGGCCTACCAGCACATCTGCGGCAGCGGCCGGTGGGGTCACGTGGTGGACAACTGGTGGCAGACCGAGACCGGCGGCCCCTGCCTGGGCACTCCCGCTACTATCCCTGTGCGGCCTGGCCGGGTGGGCAAGCCGCTGCCTGGGGCGCTTATGGACATCGTGGACCGGGAGGGCCAGCCCATTACTGAGCCGGACCAGGGCGGCCTGCTGGTTATCAAGCGCCCCTTCCCCCACTTCTACCGCACCGCCTACGGCGACCCGGACCGCTATGCCCGGGACTGGAATACCATCCCCGGCTATTATCTGACCGGCGATGTGGCGTTGAGGGATGCCGATGGCTACTACATGGTGGTAGGCCGCGCCGACGATGTGCTGAAGGTGGCGGGCCACCGCATCGGCACCGCCGAGGTGGAAAGCGCCCTGGTCTCCCACCCAGCGGTGGCGGAGGCGGCGGTCATCGGCAAGCCCGATCCGGTCAAGGGCGAATCCATCAAGGGCTTTGTCACCTTGCGAGTGGGCCAGTCGCCTTCGGAGCAGATGGCCGACGCTCTGAAGCTCCACGTGCGCCACGAACTGGGCCCCATCGCGGTGCCCAGCGAGATTGAGTTTACCCCAGCGTTGCCTAAGACCCGCTCCGGCAAAATCATGCGGCGTCTGCTTAAAGCCCGGGAGTTGGGCTTGGACCCCGGCGACGTGACTACCCTGGAGGAGTGATAAGATGTAGGGAGAGAGGTGCTGCCATGACCACTCAGACCATTCCCGTGGTGCGACGCCGCTTCACATCCGAGGACTACCACCGCATGGCCCAGGCCGGCATCCTGGGGGAAGATGACCGGGTGGAGCTTATTGAAGGGGAGATTGTGGAGATGGCCCCCATCGGCAGCCGCCACCAGGGCGGTGTAAACCGGTTAACCGCACTTTTCTTTCGTGTGATGGCAGACCGGGCCATTGTCAGCGTACAAGGCCCCATCCGCCTGGGTGAGTATGGGGAGCCGCAGCCCGACGTTGTCCTGCTGCGCCCTCGCCCCGACTACTACGCCGGTGCCCATCCCACGCCAGAGGACGTGCTGCTGCTGGTGGAAGTCTCCGACAGTTCAGGAGACTACGACCGGCAGGTAAAAGCGCCCCTCTACGCCCGCCACGGCATCCTGGAATGCTGGCTGGTGGACCTGGAAGCAGACCTGGTGGAGGTGTACCGGCAACCATCACCGGAGGGCTACCAGGAAGTCATCCAGGCTGCCCGCGGGCAGCGCCTCACCCCCCAAGCCTTCCCCGGCCTGGCGGTGCGGGTGGAGGAGATGCTGGGGCAACGGCCACGGTAAATCCGACAAACCTTGCTGCATGGGGGTACTGCAACATGACCTTACAACGAACCCGGCGCCGCTTCACCGCCGAGGACTACCACCGCATGGCCCAGGCCGGCATCCTGGGGGAAGATGACAGGGTGGAGCTTATTGAAGGGGAGATTGTGGAGATGGCCCCCATCGGCAGCCGTCATCAGGCGTATGTAGATCGGCTTAACACGTTGTTTGCTCGCCGGATGGAGGGCCGTGCAATAATCCGTGTGCAAGGCCCCATCGTGCTGGGAGGGGACTCGGAGCCACAGCCAGACCTGGCCCTGCTGCGCCCTCGCCCCGACTATTACGCCGGTGCCCATCCCACGCCAGAGGACGTGCTGCTGCTGGTGGAAGTCTCCGACAGTTCAGGAGACTACGACCGGCAGGTAAAAGCGCCCCTCTACGCCCGCCACGGCATTCTGGAATACTGGCTGGTGGGCCTGGAAGCCGGAGTGGTGGAAGTGTACCGGCAGCCTGCGCCAGAAGGCTACCAGCAAGTTTCCCAAGTTGCCCGCGGGCAGCGCCTCACCCTGCAAGCCTTTCCCAGCCTGAAGGTGCGGGTTGAGGATGTGCTGGGGTAATGACTAGTTCGAGTTAGAGGGGCATGGTGTCAGGAACTCGCACTGATGAACTTTAAGCTACGTTATGCAGTCTTGGCTGCCAGGGCGTTAATCTTCTCTGCCCACCCTTCGTCCGTGGGCATGCTTAAAATAATCCTCCGGTAACTGCCCCGCTTCAAGTGCACTGTCAAAAAGTGCCGCCGTCCCCGGAACACGCACCAAAACTCTTTCCCCCTCCTGGTATAGTAAGTCCCAGCCTTCACCACCCCAGGCAAATAGCTCCCCGGCGCCCGAAGTTCCGCCCAGTTGCCTTTTGGCGTCTCAGTGGTGGCCTTATCAATGTCTTGCAACGCCACCCGCAACGACCCGCGCACTGACAGGATTTTCTCCAGAGTGGACAGATTTATAACCAGCCTGCCGTCTTCAATGCTGAGCTGCATAATTTCGCGCGTTCTCCCCAGGTGTTTGGCTGGAAGCGCTTGCTGCCGAAGCCATAATCGGCTGGTCTGCAAAGCAGCAGGGGCGCTTCAGCATTAGAAACGCCCCTGCAAAACCGCTCGATTCGTCTTTTGGGCTACGGCCTGGGACCTCTGGGCCCGCCGCTGCCGCCCAGGAAGCGCCGGTCCGAGGGGCCGCCGCCGGGACGAGGGCTGCTGCCTAGCCGGGGTGGGCCGCCGGGCCGTGGGGAACCGCCGGGGCCGGAGCGCGGTCCGCCCATGCCGCC
>VGZV01000041.1 GCA_016872385.1 SAR202 cluster bacterium
CCGTTCAAGAACCGGCGGTTGTCGAAGGCCGGCCTGCCCACCTTACCCCGCTCCCCAGGCAAATGGGGTTCTAATAATTCCCAAACCCGATCTGAGATGTCATGGCGACGATGGGATGCTGTCATCCCGCCAGTTTACTGAATCTTCAGCCAAATCTCGTAGCAGTGTTACCCTCCTTATTTGACGACACTCTCTAGTAGATAGCATGTTTCATGCTCCGGATTGATAACCGCCAGTATCAACACTTTTGGACACTCCGGAGATCGGGTGGCAGGTACAGTGAAACTGGCTGAACAGTCCAGGATGACAACACTGAACACCAGGCTTGAGGGCTTACAGCCGCAAGACTGTTGCCTGCAAACATTCAGAACAGCAACTGGGAAATGCGAAAGTTTAGGAGGGTGAAGTCGAAATGAGTACTCGGGGAATTTTCAAGTCAGCGCTGCGGGGCTGGAAGATTGGGGCGTTGGCCCTAGTCATCGCCGGCGGCATTGGACTGATGAGCCAGGGCGCCACGGCGCAGACCTCGGTCAGCGCCAGTGTGGATACCATCATCCATGCCACCAGGACCCATGTGCCTCTGCCCTGCTTCGCCGCTGGCTGCGCAGGCCAGGTAGGACCTGCTGGCTCCATAGTCCATGACAAGGCTACTATAGTCAGCAGTGACCCGACCCGGACGCCCACGGGCATCGTCATTTTTGCCCTTTTTGTAGGCAATCTCCACTGCAAGGCCGACCCGGAGTCAGTGGATATTGCAGTGGCGACTGGCGGCGCGGGTGTGACCACCGCCGAATCCAGTAATATCGGCCCCCTGGCGCCTGGGGAATACTCATATAAGGCGGTTTACGTCCCAGATGCGGCGGCGCAAGCGCTGGGCATTGGCGGAGCGCCCGCCAAGTGCGAGCAGTTGCAGATTCTCCAATAAGCATTCTGTAGGCTCCGTAGAGTAGCCCAGAAAAGGGCAGGCCAGTTCATAGCAGCCTGCCCTTTCGCATTGTCGGCGCCAGGCTGGTCTGCTACAATCGGCGGCGTTCCAAACACATTGCCCTGAGCAAGCCAGCATGGGCAGGCCTCAGGCAGGAGAGACACTATGAATTGGAATTTCCAGCTGCTAAACCGGCCCTACGGCGGAGTTAGCGAAGGTCCGGCCTGGGATGGCGAGGCAGTCCTCTTTACCCACATACCCACCAGCCGCATTATGCGCTGCGACCCCAAGACCAACCAGATAACCCAGTGGCGGGACGGCGCCAACCATACCAACGGCCTGGCCTTCGACGCCCAAGGCCGCCTGTATGGCTGTTGCTCCGGCGGACGGGCCATTGTGCGCTTTGACGGCGAAAGCTGGGGCCGCAACGTGGTCATTGCTAACCGGGTGGAAGGCAAGCGGTTGAACACTCCCAATGACCTGGCTGTTGACCGCCGCGGCCGCATCTGGTTCACTAACCCCTGGAACGCCGGCAACATTGATCCCAGTGAAAAAGAGGAGCTGGACAATCGCTCTGTAGTGCGGGCTGACCCGCAGCCGGACGGGACCTACACTACAACCCGCGTTACTTTTGATACCACCATGCCCAACGGCATCCTGGTCTCCGCCGACCAGCGCACCCTTTACGTGGCGGAGAGCAACAGCGACCGCCTGGACTTGGACCGGGAACTGCGCGCCTACCCCATCAACGATGACGGCAGCCTGGGGCCATACACCACGGTGCACACCTTTGGCAAGGATGGCTCCCGGGTACACCGGGGCATTGACGGCATGTGCCTGGATGCCGAAGGCAACATTATTGCCACCGCCGGCTGGGAATTGGGTGGCCCCGGCCCCATGATTTACGTCTTTTCTCCCACAGGCCGGGTTATTGAGACCCATCCAGTGCCAGCCAGCCGTCCCACCAACTGCTGCTTCGGCGGCCCCGACTTGACTACGCTGTTCGTCACTACCACCCAGGGCCACTTTTTCCGTGCGGAAACGGACCGCAAGGGCTGGGCGCTCTACCCGTAGAGGCTTATCAAATGACGTCCGACTCCCGCATCCGTTGTCCCTGGGTGGACCTGGCCAAACCAGACTACGTAGCTTACCACGACCTGGAGTGGGGCGTGCCAGTCCACGATGACCGGCGCATGTTTGAGTTTCTTACATTGGAGTCTGCGCAGGCGGGGTTGAGCTGGTACACGGTGCTGCGAAAGAGGGATGCTTACCGGCTGGCCTTCGATGGCTTTGACCCACAAAAAGTAGCCAGCTATGATGAGGCGCGGGTGGCGGAGTTATTGAATAACCCCGGCATCATCAGAAACCGGCAGAAGGTGCTGGCTGCCGTCAACAACGCCCGGAAGTTTCTTGAGATACAGAAGGAGTTTGGCGGCTTTTCCAGCTACATGTGGCAGTTTGTGGGCGGCAGACCGTTGGTGCATGAATTACTCCGGGAAGAAGATTATCCCGCCACTACCCCGGAGTCCGATGCCCTGAGTAAAGATCTGCAAAAACGGGGCTTCAAGTTCGTGGGTTCTACTATCTGTTACGCTCACATGCAGGCTACCGGCATGGTCAATGACCACGCATTGGGCTGCTTTCGCAGGCAAGAGATTCTGAACGGGTATACTACAGGCAGATAGCAAGTCCATCTGGTGCTTGTCATTCCGGCGCAGCTGGATCCAGGACGGGAGTGTAGAGCGAGGGAGTAAGCATGAACCTGCACGATCACGGCATTGGCAGAAGGCAACTACGCCAAGGCGGGGGCCGCGGCTCCGGCAACGACCATGTGGACGAATTATTCGGCGCCACCGAATTGTTTGTGCACCATGAGCCTTACCAGACCCCCAAGGGGTTTGAGAACCTGAAGCTCTACCTGGAAAGCCAGGAGTGCGAGGTTATTTACACTACAGATACTCTGGTGGACCTGGGTGACTGTTATCAGTCCTTCCGAGTCACCCGCCGCCGGGGCGACCCAATCCCCGAAGCGGTGCTGAAGCGCGCCCACTCCTGGGCGCACCAGCGCAACCTCTTGCACAGCTTCTTCAAGCCACTGTACCGGTAGCGCAGGACGTTATCCACTCATAATACCCTTCCTCAACCAGGAAGCTGGCGTACTTCTTTGCTGCGCCCTTCAGAATCATTTCCTTTGGGAGAATGGCGTCCAAGCCGCTGGTTGGCAGCGCCAGCCCGGTACGCACCCCGGTGTACCAATCTAGCGCTCCACGCAGCGTGGTGGTGGAAGAGTCCAAACCAACCATGCCAACGGCGCCCGCCGCTCCAAGCGCTCCCAGTGCTGCGCCAAATCCGCCAAAAAGCTCGTCGCGCAGCAGTTCCCGATCCAGGAAAGCGTCACCTGGCAGCTAACATTTTTGACTGGCTGGAAGCTCCGTTGGGGCTACAGCCCTCCCGGAAATAAAAGACTCCGAGTCCCTGCGCTGAGTCACCGGTATTTGAAATCAGCCCAGGAGTCTCGGAGTCTTTATGTGCCGCGGAGCAGGCCTTTGGTAGAACGGGCTAATTTAGTCGTCGGCGGCAGCTGCCTGCACCGGTGCCGCCCGTTCTGCCTGGCGCTCGTACCGGTAGCCATAACCCCGCACGGTGGCAATGGGCGGGGGTTGTCCGTGGCGGTTCTCCAGCTTCTTGCGCAAATTGCTGACATGCCACTTTACCAGCCCCAAGGTATCGTATTCTCTGCCCCACACTTGCACCAGCAGATACTCGGCGGCCAATGCTTCTCCAGCCCGGCGCACAAACAGACTCAGCAACGCATACTCGATGGGGGTGAGATCCTTGCGCTCGCCGTCCACATAAACCTCGCGGCGGGCGAAATCAATGGAAAGGTGGGAATCGGAGTAAGAGGTGTGGGCGCCAGTGGTAGTAGTGGGCCAGCGAGAGCGGCGCAGACAGGCTTCCACCCGGGCCAGCAACTCTCGTCCGCTCACCGGTTTGGTTACGTAGTCGTCAGCTCCGGCAGCCAGGGTGCGGACCTTGTCGTCCACCCGGTCCAGGGCAGTGAGCACCACCACTGGCGGGTACGAGACCTCGCGGATGCGGCGGCACAGTTCCACCCCATCTATATTGGGCATCATGATGTCCACTACAGATGCATCAGGCTGGAACCCAAAGAACTCGCGCAGACCGGCTGCGCCGTCGGGAGCGCCTACTGTCCGGTGCCCTGCATCTTCAAACAGGCGCTTGAGGAAGGTCAGCACCGCCGGTTCGTCGTCAACTATTAACACTTTTGCCATCTTGCTACGCTCGCCCCAGACTCATCCCAGATTGGATTAACCATAAATAAGTGTATCCAAGGACTGGCCTGGGTAGCCACGGTGTTAGCTAACTGTTATTGGGGGTGTACCCTCTGCTTTTGGTGTGGGCGAGCCTTGTAACACTTGAGCGGCGCATCTGCGGGGGAATCTTGGCCGGAAGAGGGGACAAAGTGGAAAAAGCGGGGATGGGAGCTCAATGTTCAAATGCCCGTGCCAGCCGTAGGTCAAAGGTTAACAGACGCACGCCTAGAAGTTTAGCCAGGTAGAGGTAACTGGAGTCATGTTTGACGGGCATCCCGCATCTCGCGGACCCAATTTGTGGCTTCATCACCGGTGGTCAGCGCTAAGGATTTGAGGCACCGGTCCGCTTCCTCCAGGGAGAGTTTCTTCATCAGCAGTCCTGGCACCGGCATCAACCTCTTCCTCACTGGGTCAACGGCTAGGTGGAACAATTCTAGAGCAGTAGCTCCTAGTAACACTGGCCCGCCAGCTTCGCCAAACACCACCGGAACAATACGGCTTGAGCCATTGATCCGCATGGAAGTCTGACCGATGTCGTACTCCACCACCCGGTCATCAGCTAGAGAATAGGGCCAGCTCTCCAGCACTGGCACTTCCAACCGCTCCAGGATAGGCCTTGGAATCACTGTATCACTGGCACTCCTGTCCACCAGCGCTTCCACTGGCTCGTGGTGCTGACCCTGGGGGTTGCCTATTGGAAGGTGAGCTTGAAAGTGCCCATATCAACCTAACGAATTTCCGCTTCTGAATTGCCAGTAGGCCAAAGAATACTGGCGGTTAAGATTGCCAAGCGTTAGCTCAACTCACCGTTACGGATGTCCAGTCCGAATGACGCATTCGGATTCGGCAAGTAGGTGAAGCGGTACCGTCCTGACTGCTCCTCAAAGAAGAGAACCCCACTCATGTCCTGATTCCGTGCGAATATCGAAGACGAACTACCATAGAGACACGAATGAAGTTCATCCAAATTCACAGAGGCCCAAAATTCACCAAATACAGCAACGATGTAGGGGATACCTCGTACCTTGACCAATTCTCGATACAAGTTGGCCTTGCGTCGAATGACATCATACAAACGGAAGTCATTGGGCTGTTGCCAGCCGATGTGAAAACCGGTATTTTCTAGTTGCCGCTCAATGCGATCTTGGGTCACTTTGTCCACATGGAAGTTCACTAGCTCAACAATAGCAAATAGAGCTGATGAACCACTTAAAATGCACCAATCTGGGGTTTTCTTATCTACCTGGTGCTCATACCTCACGTTAAGCCCAATCGACCCCAAGTAAGCCCCAAGGACCAACTCTCTAAAAGTGTGCATGACCTGAGTATTATCCGTAAGTTGGTCCTTGAACTTCCTCACGAACTTATGAGCATCTTGTTCGCTGATGTGATCAAAGCATCGATAAATCATCGCATTGATGCTTTTGTTACCTGCAATCTGACCAAATCTCATGTAGCACCATTGGTGGGCTCGTCAGCATTCCAACCCACACTACAAGAACCAGTTTCCTACCGCGTCAGCAGCGCCCCCAACACCGCCGCCATTACTGTCACCCATTGGACAATGATGAGGCCAATAATCCAACGAGTATTGCTGCGTAACTCGGCGCGCATATCCCGGAAGCCTTCGTGCATCTCCGCACGCAACTCCCGTATATTGGCCTCCAAACCACCCAGCCGCTCGTTCATCTGTTCCAGGGTGCCTTCCTGCCTGGATACCCTTTCTTCAAGCGAAGCCATAGATATATCTTCTACCCACCCTTTTATTCACCTGTCTAAATTGGGGGCAATCCTTGCAGGAAACAATGCGGTTGGTGGGCCCGTCAGGGTTCGAACCTGAGACCCGCCGGTTATGAGCCGGCTGCTCTACCACTGAGCTACGGGCCCGTAATGCCAGCTTAGCCCCGCTGGTATGGGGTGTCAAGGAAAGGCTTGCCCCTCCTTAACCCCCTTGTTAAAGGAGAGGAAATGGGAGCCTTCCCCACTACCAGGGGGAAGGCCAGGATGGGGTCAGTCCCCTACAAATCCAGCTTCTCCCGGTAGTGAGGGTCCCACTCGCCGATGGCCCCAGTCTCCACCGCCCGCTGCGGCGGCGTGATGGGGCCGGGCTCGCCGCTGGTGGGCGTGGTGGCGATTATGCCATCCTGCACCAACTGTTGGTAGCTGGCCTGGTCCATGCCCAGCAGGTCTTGCAGCAGCGGCCCATTGTCCTGGCCGAAGGCCGGGGCCGGGGAACGAATTTGCAGTGGGGTCTCCGATAGCTTGTAGGGGCGGCCCATAAAAATGCGGGTGCCCATCTGGCGCTCCGGCGGGTAGCTGACCCGCTCCAAAAATCCCCGCGCTTGGTAGTGGGGGTCAAAGTGCACGTCTCGGCCAGTAAGCACCGGTCCCGCTGGGATGCCTGCACCTTGCAGCCGGTGCATCAAGTCATACTTGTCAAATCCCGCGGTCCAGGCGCGCAAAAGCTCATCCAGTTCGTTATGGCGGCGCCGGCGGGCCAGCGCAGTGGCAAAGCGTGGGTCTTGGGCCAGGTCATCCCTGCCCATCAGGCGGCACAGGGCCTGCCACTGGGCATCATCCCACACAGACAGGGTGATCCACTGGTCATGGCCCTGGGCCGGGTAGCAACCCTGGGGCGCGCGGTAGGGGTGCTGGTTACCTATGCGCCCGCCTTCACGGCCATTGACCGCGGCGTCCATCAGGTACTCTGACAGAAACATTACCCCGGTCTGGTACATGCCGATGTCCACCCATTGCCCCTGGCCGGTCTGGTGGCGGTAGCGCAGTGCCGCGCCAATGGCAAACACAGCAGTCCATGTGGAGAGAAAGTCCACAAAGGACGCCCCCGCTTTGGAGGGTGCGTCGCCTGGGTAGCCGGTCACCCAGCAGTGGCCGTGGGTTGCTTCCTGGGTAGTGGCCTGGGCGGGATAGCTGGAGTAAGGGCCGTTGCCGTGGCCGTAGCCGGTATTGGACACCAGAATAATGTCGGGCCGGATTTTGCGCAGGTTGGGATAGTCCAGCTCCCAGCCGCGCATCACCCGGGGAGTGAAGTTCTCCATCACCACATCGCTGACTGCCACTAGCTGCCGGAAAAAGTCCCGGCCCTTGGGGTTGGTCATGTCCAGGGTCAGGGAACGTTTCCCCCGGTTGATGAGACTAAAAGTGGATGGCCGGTTCCACCAGTCCTCGCCCCATTCATTTTCCGGGAAGGTGCCCGCGTAGCCACCGGTGCGGGTCACGTCGGGGCGGCCTGGCCCTTCAATTTTAATGACCTCGGCCCCCAGGTCCGCCAGTTGGCCTCCGGCGTAGGGCAGGGCAAAAACGTAGGTGGAATCCAGGACGCGGATGCCTTCCAGGGGTAACTGGGACATGGTGTTCTCTCCGAGAAGCTATCAGTAATCAGTTTTCAGCTATCAGGCCCCACACCACCCCGGCGTGGAAAGATGACTGATAACTGACGGCTGAGAGCTAAATAACATTCAACTGCCGCAACCGGCACAGGTCTTGCTGGGAGTAACCCAGGCCCTGGACGTAAATCTCGGCATTGTGTTGGCCCAGGGTGGGCGATGGCATCAGCAACTGGTAGGGCGTCAGGCTCAGGTTGCACAGCACTGCCGGAACTCTCACCTTGCCCACCACCGGGTGCTCAATCTCCCGGTAAAAGTTGCGGGATTCCAGTTGGGGGCAGCGGGTCAGTTCCAGGGGCGTCTGCACCACGCCAAAGAGGATGCGCGCCTTGGCCGCCTCTGGGAACAGGTCCCACTTGCTGCGGTCCTTGATGGATTCAACCACCACCTGGTCCAGGGCCTCCCCGTTGCGGGCGCGCTGGGTGCGGTCGGCAAAACGCGGCTCCAGCAATTCCTGGGCCTGGAACAGCCCAGCGATGTCTTCCCATTCGGCGCCGCCGCCGGTCTGCACAATTATCCAGCCGTCGGAGCAAGGCATGGGGTGGCCAAAGCTGCTGCCTGCCGGCTTGCGGCGGATGGCCGTGCCGCCCATGAAAGGGTACATGGTCTGGGTAGCCATCATGGTGGAGGCCACGCACTCGGTGATGGACACATCCACCTGCTGGCCCTGGCCGGTGGCCTGCTGCTGGAACAGGGCCATGGTGGTGGCTCCTGCGCCGAACAACCCGCCTTCGTACTGGGCCTGAAAGCCGCCGTGCTTCAGCGGCTCCCGGCCCTGCACGCCACTGATGCTCATAATCATGCCCATGGCGTAGCTGACGATCTCCTCGCCCTGGTACTGGCTGTAGGGGCCGTCCTGGCCGAAGGGGGTAATAGAGGTCATTACCAGGGAAGGGTTGAGCTTCTGAAGTTCAGAATAGCTCAATCCCAGGGAGGCCAAATGGCCTGGGGTGTAGCTCTCCACGATGACCTCCACCCGCTGGACCAGTTCCTTGAAAAAAGCCTGGCCGGTGTTGGTGGCGAGGTTTATAGTGGCCCCTTTTTTGTTCAGGTTCAGCACCAGGAAAGGCAGGCTCTTCTCCAGATGAGGATCGTCGTGAAAGAAAGGCCCCATGCGGCGCAGAGACGCGCCGCCCGGCGGCTCCAGCTTCAATACCTCTGCCCCATAGTCCGCCAGCAGGCGGGCGCAGAAAGACCCGGCGATATCTTCGCTCAGGTCTAACACTTTAATCCCGTTCAGCGCCCCTTCTGGCATATGTCCTCTTCTAGCCGCCCTTCGTAAAGGGGGTTGGGGAGTTTCCCTCATCCTCAAGGATTTTAACCAAAGCAGCGGGGCAAGGCAAATCTGGCGCTGCTGGCATTTGGCTCCCTTTCGCACCGGGTCGGGTGATTCCGCAACTCACCCCTTGGTTTGCCCTTCATGCGGGATTAGAATAGGGGCCGGACATTGGCCATTACATATTGACAGGAGTTTCGCCATGCGACAAAACCGAGTGAAGAAACTGATGCGAGAGGGCAAGCTGGCCCTGGGCACCTACGTGACCTTTGCCGACCCCCAGATTGTTGAGCTGATTAGCCTGGCCGGGTTTGACGCCGCCTTTATTGACATGGAGCACACCGACTTTGACCTGGGCATGGTCAGCCGCATGATTCAGACTGCGGAACTGGCGGGCGTAACCTCGGTGGTGCGGGTGCCGGACAACGACGCCAAACTAATCCTGCGCATCCTGGATGCGGGGGCGGAAGGCATTATTATTCCCCATGTGGCGGGCCTGGAAGGGGCCAAAAAGGCCGTGGACGCAGTGCGCTATTCTCCCCTGGGGCACCGGGGCGCGGCGGGCGGCAGCCGGGCGGCCCGCTTTGGCACCGTGTCTTGGGACGAGCACGCCCGCACTTCTAATTCGGAAATCATGCTGGCGGTGATGACCGAGGACGAGCACGGAATTCGCGACATCGCCAAGATTGCCGCTCTGGAAGGCGTGGACATCGTGTCCATTGGCCCCAGCGACTTCTCGGAATACATGGGCATCCACAGCCCCGGCGACCCGCGGCTGCGGGCCAAGCTCAAGGAGCTGGCGGACCAGATAAAGCGAGTGGGCAAGGCCAAGATGGCTTTCCCCATGAACCACCCGGCCATGCCCCTGAACGCCAAGGAACTGTTGGAGCTGGGCGTGGGCTACACCCACGTGGCCCCCGCGCCTCCGGCGGTGCTGCTGCGGTCCCTGCGGGAGCGGCTGCAGAGCATCCACAAGGACATTGGCAGGAGCTAACAAATGTGCTCCGGCGGGTAGGATAGAAAAGAGCCGCTCTTGGCGAACCATATCAAACCATGAGCGGCCTAAACCTGGCTCTAAGGATGTGTCTAAAAAGGGTTCATTTCCGCGTGGTTCTACAAGCGCATCCTTTAGCCGAAGGACGCTCGTGGTGAGCCTGTTGAACCACAAGCGAAAGGACCTTCTTTAAACAGGCTATCGTGGAGTATTTACCCGGCCTTGCACCAGTATCTAAATAACTTGGAAAGCATGAAGGGAAAATCCCCTCGTGCCCCCCTTTGGAAAAGGGAGTTTGGGGGGATTTCTTTTGTTGCAGGATTGTTAATCTGCCCGCTTTTCCTGGGCTTGAGCCTGTTCACATCCTGCACCAGCGCCGCCAGCCCTGGCAAGACAGTGCCCGCTGCTGTTGTGCCAACTGCCACACTTCCCCACACTGCTACGCCAGTTCCCGCGCCAACTACACTACCCGATGCTGGTCCAGGCGTCGCCATCGGCGACGCCCGCTTTGCTGTGGAAGTGGTAGACACTCCCGCGGCGCGCAATCAAGGACTCTCCGGCCGCCCGTTGCTAAAGCCCGGCACGGGGATGCTCTTTGTCTTTGAAAAGGAAGGCCCCTACGGCTTCTGGATGAAGGACATGCAGTTCCCCCTGGACCTGGTGTGGATTAACGGCCAATGCCAGGTGGTGGACATTACTCCCAACGTGCCCATGCCCGCGCCGGGCCAGACCCCGGGAGATCTGCCCATTTACATGCCAAGAGCGCCGGTGCTATATGTGCTGGAGATTAACGCCGGTGAGGCCGCCGCAACGGGTATAATGGTGGGGAAGCCAGTGCGGTTTGAAGGTGCTCTGGCAGGGAAGTATGGGTGCTAGCAATGGCCATGCCTGAAAGCATCTTTAGCCCCCTTTCGCAAAGGCATGCCTTGAGCGCAGCCGAAAGGGGGTTGGGGGATTTTCGACACTCAAGAACGCAGGAGGCACATAGCCCATGAAAGTCTACTACTTCAGCGAGTTCCCCTATCACGAGTACCCCGATGAGGAGGGCGAGAAGTACCCTTCCCTGCGCCTGACCTTCCCCAACACCTACTTCGACCCCAACATTGCCCACGGGCTGTTCCAGCGCTACTTCGATGAGTGCCAGTACGTGGACGAGCTGGGCTACGACGGCGTGATGGTCAACGAGCACCACAACACGCCATCCTGTATGAACTCCTCCTGCAACTTGACCGCGGCGGTGCTGGCCCGCATCACCAAACAAGCCCGCATCCTGCTGCTGGGCAACATCCTGCCCATCCATGACAACCCGGTGCGCCTTGCCGAAGAAATCGCCATGATTGACGTAATCTCCGGGGGCCGGGTCATCTCTGGATTTGTGCGGGGCACCGGCGTGGAGACCATCGCCACCAATGGCAACCCCATGCACAACCGCGAGCGGTTTGAGGAGTGCCACGACCTGGTGATCAAGACCTGGTCTACCCCCGGTCCCTTCCGCTGGGAAGGCAAGCACTACAACTTCCGGGTGGTTAACCCCTGGGTTGTGCCGGTGCAAAAGCCGCACCCGCCCATTTGGGTGCCAGGCTCGGCCAGCCCGGAGACTGCCCAGTGGTCGGGACGGCATGGCTACACCTACGTGGCTTTCTTGACGCCCCTGGACGTGACCGAAGACCTGTTCCAGATTTACCGCACCGCCGCTGCGGAAGTGGGCCATGAACCAACGCCCAACAACTTTGGTTACCTGCTGTGCTGCTACGTGGCGGAGACCCAGGAAAAGGCCGACGAGCAGGCCCGCCACTTCATCTGGCGCATGGGCACCACCACTCGCGGCCCGCGGGAGTACATGAACCCGGTGGGCTACCGCAGCCAGGCCGGCGATGCGGTGGCGGCCCGGCGCAACGCCAAGCCCCTCATCCGCCAGAGCTTTGAGGAGCTGAAGGAGAACCACCACATCGTCTGCGGCACGCCGGACACGGTGCTGAAGCAGTTGGAGTACCTGCACGGGCGGCTGAACATGGGGCACCTGATTTTCTACGGCCAGGAGTCCCGCATGTCCCACGAGGCCACCATGAGCAACATTGGCCTCTTCGGTAAAGAGGTCCTGCCGGTAATCAAGGACTGGTAAATAACGACCCCGCCCTGGCCCTCCCCTTGTTAAAGGGAGGGAACGGCCTGCTGGCCTACTCCTTCACCGTGACCAAGGGGGAAGGCCGGGATGGGGGTCTTACCATCACCCCAGCCCTCTCCCAAGGAAGGAGAGGGTGCGCAAGAACTTCCTCTCCCATTGCGAGAGAGGATGAGAGGTGGGGGGGTCAGCCCCTCCCAAAATGCCGCTCCAGATTGCGGGCAAACTCCTGCTGTGTAAAGCCATAGGTCTGGGTGCCGTACTTCTGAATCACGTAGTGGGCGCACAGCGCGCCCATCTGCGCCGCCCTTTGCAGCGGCAAGCCCTGCGCCAGCCCCTTAATCAACCCGCCCCGGAAAGCATCCCCCGCGCCGGTGGGGTCCACTACGTTCTCCGTGGGCACAGTTGGGATGTGCTGCACGCCCTTGGCAGTCACAATGTCCGCCCCGTGCTCCCCCTTGGTGGTGATAATAGTCCCCGCCAGGGCCAGCAGTTCCCCATCGTTCTTGCCCGTCTTGTCCTTAATCAGCGCCAGCTCGTAGTCGTTGGAGATGAGCATCCGCGCCTGGCCGATGCACCGGGCCAGGTCCTCCCCCTGCCAGATGGGCAGCGACTGGCCGGGGTCAAAAATAGCAAAGATGCCCAGGCGGTGGTAGGCGGCGGTGTACTCCATCATGTCCTGCAGGTTGCCGGGGGCCACAATGGCCAGGCACTGGGCCGGGTCAATCTGGGTAAAGTCAAAGCGGGAGGACTGCTTCATGGCCCCTGGGTTGAAGCCGGTAATCTGGTTGTCCGCCAGGTCGGTGGTGATGTAGGCCGAGGCGGTGGCTTCCTCCGGAACTACCCGGATGTCCTGGGCGCCGATGCCGGTTTGGGCCAGCCACTCAAAGTAGCGGTGGTAGTCGCGGCCCAGGGTGGCCAGGATGCGGGGCTTCTCCCCCAGCAGGGACAGGGCGTAGGCGATGTTGCCCGCGGTGCCGCCGAAGTTCTCTGTCAGCCCGTTGACGGTGAAGCTGACGTTAATCTGGTGAATCTTGTCCGGCATGATATGGTCGCTGAAGCGGCCTGGAAAGTCCATAATGCGGTCGTAGGCCAGGGAGCCGGAAACCAGGATGTCCATAAGTAAAGTTCCTCGGTGAAGTTTACTGGGGCCAGTATACTGCAGCCGACTTGGTCGCTGGTAGGCGGCAGGACTTCCACCCTCACCCCCTCAGTCCCCCTCTCCCCCAGTGTGGCGAGGGGGAAGGAACCCTTCCTCTCCCCTTGTGGGAGAGGATTGAGGTGAGGCGGCCACCCCCTGTCACGCCGCCCTTGACACCGCACCTCCAGTATGAGAACTTATGTTCTATTTACTGCCGGAGATCCCGCCATGCTCATCCAGCGTACCCCCGACGTTTACGAAAAACTCTCCCTGCTGGGCAGCATGGCCGGCGATGACGTGCTGGCCCCCGCGGAGCAAGGCCGCGGCAGCCAGACAGGCCGCAGGCCCTACTCGGCGGACAAGAAACACCCCATCCCCGGCGTGTACCGGGCCGCCATGCCCAACGGCAAGTTCATCAACCTCATGCGGGTCATGTTCACCGACTTCTGTAAGATGGACTGCGCCTACTGCCCCAACAGCATCTACGTGCCCCGCAAGCGCCACGCCTTCAAGGTGGACGAACTGGCCAAGCTGTTCATGGAGCTGCACCAGCGCCACGCCGTGGCCGGGCTGTTCCTCAGCTCCGGCATCGCCGGGGACGCTTCCAAGACTACTGAGAGGCTGATTCATGTGGTGGAGACCCTCCGCCACCGGTACGGCTTCCGGGGCTACGTCCACATGAAAGTCATGCCCGGCGCGGCGCACCAGTACGTGGAGGCGGCCCACCGGCTGGGCACCCGCCTGTCCATCAACGTAGAAACCCCCACGCCAGAGATGATGCGCCGCATCGGCCCCCACAAGGACCTGGTCAACGACATTCTGGCCCCCATGGGCTGGATTGACCAGATGACCCGCGCCGCTTCTGCCGAAGGCCGCGCCGGGGCCGTGGGCCAGGTGACGCAGCTAGTGGTGGGCGCAGCTGACGAGACCGACCAGGACATCTTCCGCCGCATTGACCAGCTCTACACTGACTGGAACCTGAAGCGGGTCTACTACTCCGCCTTTCGCCCGGTGCGCCACATTCCTCTTGAGGAACACCCCGCCACGCCGCCCATGCGGGAGCACCGGCTGTACCAGTTGGACTGGCTCAAGCGCATTTACCAGTTCTCCAACCAGGAACTGGGCCTGGCCTTCGACCAAAGCGGCTTCCTCTCCTTGGAGCAAGACCCCAAAACCGCCATCGCCATTGAAAACCTGGATGCCTTTCCCGTGGACGTGAACGCCGCCAGCCGGGAGCAGTTGCTGCGGGTGCCCGGTGTTGGTCCCACCTCGGCCCAGCGCATCCTGGACAACCGGCGGCAGCACAAGATAGATACCTGGCAGGACCTGCAAAGCATGGGCGTGGTGCGGACCCGGGCCTGGCCCTTCCTGGTCTTTCCCGGCCAGCGTCCGCCCAGCGGCAAGCAGCTGCGCATGGACCTTTTTGGGGAGGAAGCCCGCCTCAAGCATCGCCAGCAGGTGCAGCAAGCGGCAGCAAATGTCCCGTACCGGCCTGCTGGCGGTCCCGCGCCCTGCGGCCAGGCGGCCTCCTGCACGGGCTGCTCCATGTATGGCATGCCGGGGCACCCTGGCTCGGAGCGGTGAGGCAGAGTTTTTACTGACCCCCATCCCAACCTTACCCCTTTGTAAGGGGGAAGGAAGCTCTCCCCCCTACCAAAAAAGAAAGGGCAAGCCTTCCCTCCCCCATGACAAAGGAGGAGGGCCAGGGTAGGGGTTATCTCCCCCTACCTGCGTCACCTGCCCCGTGATAATATTATCCAAATCTAAGAAAAGGCCAGAATTAGCCGGGGAGGGTGAGCATGCCGCCCATTAAAGTGGTGGTCCAGGGCGCAACGGGCAAAATGGGCATGGAAACGGTGTCGGCCGTCTGCCGCCAGGATGACCTGGCGCTGGTGGGCGCTACCTGCCTGCGGGAGCGGGGCGCCACGCTGGCCTTGCCCGGCGGCGGGGAGGTCCCCCTGTCCACCAATCTGCAGGAGATGCTGGAGCGCACCCGGCCTGATGTAATGGTGGAGTTCACCAACGCCGCCGCTTGCATGGCATCCGTATCGGTGGCCGCCGCTTACTCGGTGAACATGGTGCTGGGCGCCAGCGGCCTCACCCCGGAGCATCTGAGGCAGTTAGACGCCCTGGCCCACGATAAGAATGTGGGCATTGTCGTGGCTCCCAACTTTGCCCTGGGCGCAGTGGTGCTCAAAAAGCTGGTGGAGCAGGCTGCCCCCTACTTTGACTACGTGGACATCATCGAGGCCCACCACGAGGCCAAAATTGATGCGCCCTCCGGCTTTGCCATGGCTATGGCCCGCAGCATTGGCGACCGCAAGGAGTTCACCCGCAACCACACGGAGAAGGAGAATTTGCCCGGCACCCGGGGCGGCGAGTACCATGGCGTGACGGTCCACAGCATCCGGATGCCGGGGCGCAGCGCCCACCACGAGGTGATCATGGGCGCGGCCGGGCAGACCATCTCCCTGCGCCATGACACCCTGGGCCGGGACTGCTACATGCCCGGCGTGCTGTGCTGCATCCGTGAAGTTGTGAAGCGTCCTGGCCTTGTGGTAGGCTTGGAAAATGTTCTTGGATTGTAGGAAGTAATTAGCTATCAGCCGTCAGAAATCCCCCCAACCCCCTTTACAAAAGGGGGCCAGGGTTGCTGATGGCTGATGACTGATGGCTGAGGGCTGTATCAGTGCAAGACCTGACCATCGCCATTGTAGGAGCAACCGGCGCAGTGGGCGCCGAGTGCATCCGCGTTATTGAACAGCGGCACCCCAAACTGCGCCACATCAAATTGCTGGCTTCGGCGCGCTCCGCGGGCAAGCGTATCACGGTCAACGGGCGGGAGTTGGTGGTGGAAGAGACCACCGAAAAGTCCTTCCGCGACGTGGATATCGCTTTCGTATCAGTCACCACCGAGTTCAGCCGCCAGATGTGCCCCATCGCCGCTGCGGCAGGCGCAGTGGTCATTGATGACAGTTCCGTCTTCCGCATGGAGCCAACAGTGCCCCTGGTGGTGCCGGAGGTAAACGGCGCTGACGTGGAGTGGCACCAGGGCATCATCGCCATTCCCAACTGTTCCACTACACCGGTGGTCATGGCCGGGCACCCTTTGCACCAGGTTAACCCCATCCGGCGGATTACTGCCGCCACCTATCAATCGGTCTCCGGGGCGGGCGCTTCCGCCATGGCCGAGCTAAGGGAACAATCCCGTGCCATGCTGGATGGCGGCCAGCCGTCGCCCAAGGCGCTGCCCAACCAGATTGCTTTCAACGTCATCCCCCGCATTGACAGCTTCCTCCCCAGCGGCTACACGCGGGAGGAGCAAAAGATGTTTGACGAGACCCGCAAAATTATGCACGCTCCGGGCCTCGCCGTTTCTTCCACCTGCGTGCGGGTGCCGGTGTACATCTCCCACAGCGCTGCGCTGCACCTGGAATTTGAGCGGCCCATGTCGCCAGAAGAGGCGCGGGAACTGCTGGGCAAAATGCCGGGGATTAAAGTGCTGGACGACCCGGCCAATGGCGAGTACCCCATGCCTTGGGACGTGGCAGGTACAGATGAGGTCTTTGTCGGGCGCATTCGTAAAGACCAGTCCCACCCCAATGGCCTGGTCATATGGGTAGTCTCGGACAACTTGCGCAAAGGTGCGGCCCTCAACTCCATACAGATTGCTGAGGAGTTAGTAAATCGCAACTGCTTGAAGCCGCAACCGAGTCATCCAGCTTCCGATGCCCTGTACAACAACTCTTACCAAAGTCCAGCTGGAGGGGAACAAGGGGAGACCTTCGAGGCAGACCTTGCTTTTTTCAAAGCCAATCGGGAGCAATTCTTGAAGGACTACCTGGGAAAATGGATTGCCGTTATCAACCAAACGGTAGTTGATTCAGACGCTGAGTTTGACACGCTGGCGAGGAGAGTATATGCCAAGCACGGGTACAAGGCCATATTGATAACCAAGGTGGAGGCAGAGCCTGGAGTGGTTAGTGTTCCCTCACGACGTTTGAGTGGAAGATGATAAGGGGCGACCGTGTACCATTACGACGCCAGCTTCACGCCGCCTGCTCCTGTAGTGCCGGCCCAAATATCGTCCCCGTCGCAACCCGCTGCCCAGGACCGTGCAGGCATTGGTGGATTCCGGCTCCGATGTCACGGTTATTCCCAGAAGGATGGCGCTAGACCTTGGTCTTCAGCCATCTTACGAAGCACGTTCCCAGGGCGTTGAAGAAACGGGCCGTGATGTCACCCTATTTTCTGCGATGATTGCGGTTGAAAATGAAAAGGCAAGGTTCGTAGATGTGCTGGTCTGGGATGAAGAGTTTGCGCTTCTGGGAAGAGATATCATCAATCGCTGGGTTATGACCTTCGACGGTCCTGGCTTTACATTGAAGCTCTCCAGGTGAGTAATTTACGTGGGTTAAAAACAGGATCTTGAACTTTTTCGCCTTTCTGAACGCCTGAAAAGCCACCCGCTCAAAGTGTAGGAGTGAAGCATGACCACATCGGAGGGATACTCTATTAAACTGCCCCTGTCCTGCCCCCTGGTCATCAACGGCGAGGAAGGCGCAGCCACCGGCGGCAAGCAGTTTACCCGGGAAAACCCCGCAGACACCCGTCAGGTGGCTACTGTCGCCGCCCAGGGTTCCCTGGAGGATGTGCAGTCGGCCATTGACGCCTCCCGCACCGCTTTCGACAGCAACACCGGCAACTGGATTTACAACTACAAGCTCCGGGAACAGGTCCTCTTTCGCACCGCTCAGCTCATCCGCGAAAATGCCCAGCGCCTGGCCCAGGTGGTAAGCCTGGAGGTAGGCATGCCCATACGCCAGGCCACGCCCCATGTGGCCGTGGCTGCGGACATTTTTGAATTTTATGGCGGCTTGGCGGGCAAGCTGTATGGCGAAAGCTTTACCTTGCCCAACGGGTCCATGATTAACCTGGTCAAGGAACCCATCGGCGTGGTGGGGCTGATTACCCCCTGGAACTTCCCCCTGACCCAGACCGCCCGCAAACTAGCCCCGGCCCTCGCCGCGGGCTGCACCGTGGTCATCAAACCTGCCAGCTACACCCCTGCCGCCGCCTATGAGCTGGTCAAGCTCATGCACCAGACGGCCATTCCCAAGGGCGTGGTCAACCTGGCGCCCGGCCCCGGCGTGGTGGTGGGCGCGGAAATCGTCAATAGCAAAAAGGTAGACAAAATCTCCTTTACCGGCGAGACTGGCACCGGCAAGGACATCGCCGCCCGGGCCGCCCGGGAAGTGAAACGGGTCAGCCTGGAGCTGGGCGGCAAGGCCCCCTACGTTATCTTTGACGACGCCGACGTGGAGGCCGCCGCCCGCGCCGCCATCTTCGGTATGTTTCGCAACGCGGGCCAGGCCTGCGGCGCCACCACCCGGCTGCTGGTGCAGGAAGGCATCCACCAGCGGTTCTTGAATCGGGTAGTGGAGTTGACCCGCAAGCTGGAAGTGGGCGCGCCCACCCGGCCATCCACCGACATGGGGCCGCTGGTCTCTCGCAGCCAGGAGCGGGTGGTGCAAGACTTCATCAAGTACGGCCTGGACACGGGGTTTGACCTGGTCACCGGCGGCCACAAGCTCCGCGGCAACGGCTTTGATAATGGCTACTACGTGGAACCCACCATCTTCGATGGAGTGGACAACGCCTCCAAGCTGGGACAGGAGGAGATTTTTGGCCCAGTGGTGGCGGTGACCAGCTTCAAGGATGAGAATGAGGCGGTGGAGCTGGCCAACGCTGTGGACTTTGGCCTGGTGGCCGGAGTGTGGAGCAGCAACTACCCCCGGGCCATGCGGGTGGCCCGGCGCATTAGGGCGGGCACGGTCTGGATTTGGGACAACTATGCCCAGCCGGTGGAGGGCATCTGGGGCGGCTACAAGCAGAGCGGCATTGGCCGGGAGCTGGGCTACTACGGCCTGGAGGACTTCATGGAGGTGAAGCAAATCTTCACCGACGGCACTGGCCTGGCCATGAAGCCATCGTATGGCCAGGTGATTAAGGAGTAGGGGTATAGCACCTTCACTACTCTGTTGTATAATACCCCCACTCAGTATCCAGGAGGGCCGGTATGGTGGAGCTAGGCAGGCTAATCACTGCGATGGTCACCCCCTTCGATGACGAGGGGAAGGTGGACTACCAGCAAGCCAGGGCCCTGGCCAAGGCCTTGATTGATTCCGGCAGCGACGGCCTGGTGGTGTCCGGCACCACCGGCGAGTCGCCCACCCTCACCACCGAAGAGAAGCTGCGCCTGTTCTCGGAAATCAAGTCAGCCATCGGCGACCGGGGCGCAGTCATTGCCGGCACCGGCAACTACAGCACCGCGGAGAGCATCGAGTTGAGCGTGGAAGCCGAGCGGGCGGGCGCGGACGGCCTGCTCCTGGTGGTGCCCTATTACAACAAGCCTCCCCAGGAGGGCCTGTACCAGCACTTCAAGACCATCGCCCAGCACGTGCACGTCCCCTGCGTACTTTACAACGTCACCAGCCGCACCAGCCTGAACATGACCAGCGAGACCACCGTCCGCCTCAGCCAGGTGGACAACATCGTGGGCATCAAGGAAGCGGGCAGCGACCTGGACCAGATTGCCCGCATCATTGACGGGGCCAGGGATGGCTTTCGGGTGTGGAGCGGCAACGACAACGAGACCTTCTACATCATGGGCATGGGCGGCTACGGCATTGTCAGCGTGGCCTCCCACCTGGTGGGCAACCAGATTAAGCACATGATGGGCCTGCTGCTGGAGGGCGACGTGGAACGGGCGGCGGCGGAGCACCGGCGGCTGTTGCCCATCTTCAAGGTGCTGTTCGTAGTGTCCAACCCCATTCCGGTGAAGTACTCCCTGAACAAAGTGGGCTTCAACGTGGGCCAGCCGCGCCTGCCCCTGGTGCCCTGCGACGAAAAGTCCGCGGCCCAGATTGACCAGGTGCTGGCCAAGTACCAGATAGACCTGCCGGTGTAGCTTGTAGTGATTAGCTATCAGCCGTCAGTAATCAGCGCCCTTGGCCCCGCTGGAACTGTGCCTCAGATGTCATTCTGAGTCCCGATGCAATCGGGACGAAGAATCTAAAATCCTGGCATTTTAGACCCTTGGCTCTGCTCAGGGTGACAAGAAGTGGGAGGGTGGGCCTGAAATCTGAACGCCGTATGCTGACCGCTGAACAAGCCAGCCGCATCTGCATGGAGCAGTGCCGGGCCGGATGCTGCCGCGGCCGCCTCATCCTCCAGTTAAGCCAGGCCGAGGCAGCAGCCTTCCAGGCCCACGCCCAATCCCTGGGAGTCAGGGCCAAAATCACCCCCACCTCCTACGGCGGCGGGTGGGTCAAGTTTGCCGGCCACCCCGGCCAGTGCTGCCCCATGCTGGACCAGACCACCTGGGCCTGCCGCATCTACCAGGACCGTCCACAGCGCTGCCGGGAGTTCCCGGAGCGGCCCACGCCGGGGTGCGCCATTTCTGGCGCGGGGTGACCCCAGCCCTGAGGGAGATCTGACCGGTCTTACTCGTACCGCTCATCCTGAGCCTGTCGAAGGATGAGCGTAATATGCCCGCCCGTGGTTCGACAGGCTCACCACGAGCGGAGACTCATTGCCTTGAGAGCTTGTCAAAGGAGGTAGAGTGTTAGCCCACTTTTTGCGGCCACAGGGGACATAGCTGATTGCCTATGGGGCGAAAAAGCCCACCCTATTGGGGTGACCCGTCCTGCCCAGACTCTCGGTTGGCAACGAAAGTTGAAATGACGAACGGAGCAAGTGCAGCGGGCAGTGCAGATGCTTGCTTCGATCACTTGCCCCCAAAACCGACCAGTGCTTCGGGATATGGAAGGTAGTCGTCTAGCGGGGGGATTGGCTGGCAAGGCCAAGGGTGTGCAACGACCGACGCCAATGTCCTGTCCAAAAATTGGACGCTTAGGTTCGTCAGCCATAGAATAGCTGACGCACCCTTTATTCATCCGCTTTGACAGCCCGCTACTTTAGGAAAGGGGATGGTTAAGTCAGGCGCCGTCAAGTGTGAAATTAAAGTCTCTGCGTCCTCCGCGGCAAATCACTCCTTCCTCCGCGCCACTCCATACACCCCCCGGTACTGCTCCGGCAGCAGGGCGGCAATGCGCTGCATCATCAAGTCCCGCAAGCTGTCCACCACCGGGCGGCTGGGCCGTCCCTCCAGCACTGGCAAAGTAAAGGGCTGGCCGATGCTGGCCCGGAACCGGCACATCGGGAAAGGCATCCGCCAGGTGGGCGCCCTCTCCGTGCCGCTGATTCCCACTGGCAGGATAGGCGCCTGGGCGCGCAGGGCCAGGTAAATCGCGCCAGCCATGCCCTGTCGCATGGCGTGGTCCGGGCTGCGGTGCCCCTCCGGGAATAACACAATGGCGTGGTCCTTCGCCAGCAGGTCCAGGGCCAGGCGCATGGCTTCCAGCCCCATGCCCGCCCGGTCCAAGGGATGCACGTTGACGCCCCGCATGGCCCAGGCCAGTAAAGGGTTATTGAACAGCTCCTGCTTGCCCAGAAAGGTCAGCCTGCGGGGCAGCGCCGCTGCCAGCAGGGGGGCGTCGTGGTTGGACAGGTGGTTGGATACTACTATCAGGGGGCCAAAGGGCGGCACGGCCTCGCGGCCTGTCACGTCCATCCGCCCCAGATTGCTGAAACAAAACCGGGCCAGCGCCCGGCCTGGCCGGTACAGCCAGGGCATGGATTATTCCTGCCTCCCGCAACGCTCCCGGACTAGATTAAAAAGCAACTCCACCACCTGATCCTCTTCCAGTCCGTCGGTGGTCACCAGCACAGCGTCCCTGGCCTGGGTCAAGGGCGAGTTGCTTCGGGTGGAGTCCAGGTGGTCTCGCCATTCTATGTCTTGCAGCACTTGCTGGTAGTCACTACTGCTGCCCCGGGCCTGCAAATCCAGCCAGCGGCGGCGGGCGCGCTCCTCGGGCGAAGCGGTCAGAAACACCTTTAGGTCAGCGCCGGGCAGCACTACGGTGCCAATATCCCGGCCCACCATCACTATCTTCCCCTCTTGGGCCAGCTTGCGCTGTTGCTGCACCAGGGCTTGGCGCACTTCCGACGCTTGCGCCACCTGGGATACGTTCTGCTCCACCCGGGGTTCCCGCAGTTCCCGTCCCACCTGGTGTTCGCCCATTTTCACTTGTGATCCGGCCTGGTCCACCAGCGTGATGGTAGTTTGCTGGGCCAGCCTGCCCAGCGCAACGTTGTCTATCACAGGGATAGATTGATGCAGCGCCAGCCAGGTGATTGCCCGGTACATTACGCCAGTGTCCAGGAACTGGAAACCCAGGCGGCTGGCCAGCTTTAGGCCCACCACTGTTTTGCCGGCGGCCACCGGGCCGTCAATGGCGATTACCTTGACAGGGTGCGACAAGCTGGGTCTCCGTGATGCAGCATGATATGGCTCCGCAAACAATTACCGGATGATTAATGCCCAGAAAAGCACGGCCAGGATAATGCGATAAATGCCAAAGGCCACAAAACTGTGGCTGCTGATGTATCTTAAAAAGAACTTTACCGCCAGCAGCGCCGTGGCGAAAGCTCCAACAAACCCTATGGCCAGCAGAAGGAACTCCCTGCCAGAAAAGGCAAATCCAGTCTGGAACAGGTCAAACCCGGTGGCGGCTACCATTGTAGGGACCGCCAGCAAGAAGGAAAATTCTGCAGACGGTCTGCGTTTCATGCCCAGCAGCAGTCCACCGATGATGGAAGCTCCCGACCTGGAGATGCCGGGTATTACGGAAATGGCTTGGATTAGCCCTATGAGGAACGCCTTTGGATAGGAAAGCTCTTCAATCTCGCTGGTGTGATCTGCCTGCTCTTTATGCATCAGCTCAATGGCAATCAGAGCAATGCCCCCTACAAGCAAGGCCGCCAGTGTGATTAACGTGTTACCCAGCAGGACCCCCTTGATGAAATTGTAGAGGAGCAACCCAATTATGGCGGTGGGCAGGAAAGCTGCCGCCACCCGAGCCATCACTTGTTTGTCCAGCAGCAACTTGTTCCAGTAAAGGATCACGATGGCGAGGATAGCGCCAAGCTGTATCGCAATTTCAAAGCTTTTTACAAAGTTGGTTTGGCTAATGCCCAGAAGGTCTGCGGTGAGCACCAGGTGGCCAGTGGATGAAACCGGGATAAATTCTGTCAACCCTTCCACAATGGATAGGACAATTGCTTCCAAAATGTTCATCGCCAGTTCACTCTACCAAAAAGCTTGGCGGATGCACAATTACTATGGGGCATGAAATATCTTTTGTCTCAATTTGCTTCTTTACAAAGAGAGGCCCTGGACTCTATGGGTAAGTTTTCTTGGCCATGTGTTAGCATAGGGTTACTGACCCTGGCCGCCGCGGGGTGGACTGTGCTGGCCTGGTTGTTCCCCTTTTTCCCCGGAGACCAGCCACTGTTCCTAATGGTGCAAGGCTGGCGCCGGGAATGGCTCAATGCTGTGGCGCTGGCGGTGACAACTTTGTCATGGGCGCCGGTGGCGGTGGGAATTGGTTTAGCCTGCACTGCTGGCCTGTTCTTAGCGCGGCGCTACCGGGATGCGCTATTGGTAGTCATGCTCTTGGTCCTGGCGGGCGCAGGCCATGCCCTGAAACTGGTGGTGCAGCGTCCCCGGCCTCCGTACCCAGTCATTGGCACTGAACCAGGCAGTTTCAGCTTCCCCAGCGGGCACGCCATCTTCGCAATAATGCTGGGCGGCGTTGCATTGTTACTGGTCCAGGAGACTGCCTGGCCCCGCTGGGTGAAATACTTGGTGCAGGCCATTGTGGTCTTGCTGGTGCTGGCGGTGGGAGCTTCCCGGGTGTATTTGGGGGTCCACTGGCCCAGCGATGTTCTTGGCGGCTATTTATTCGGTCTCCCAGTTTTGTGGGGGCTGCTTTGGTTGCGTGCCAGGTGGTGAGCTTGTCGGACCACCAGCGGACAAACTGCTCATCCTGAGCTGGTCGAAGGGTAAGCGTGGAAGTATTAACGACCTTTTAACATAAGATGGCTCTAAAATCTTGTTTAAAAAGGCTTGCCGCTCGTGGTGAGCTTGTCGAACCACGGGCGGCTGATCCGCTCGTCCTGAGCTGGTCGAAGGATGAGGCGGCATACAGGACTAAGGCTTTTTAAACACCTTCTCAAAGTAAATCTGGAATCAGCCCGGCCTGGCGCCAAAAAGGAGGCGGCGATGAACTACGTTGATGTGATTGTGTTAATCCTGTGGGGTTTGGCCGCGTTATGGGGCTACCAGACTGGACTGATCCAAATGGTGGTCCCATTGCTGGTGGTGATAGGCGGGCTTGCCATGTCCACCCGCCTGGCCAATCCCCTGGGCAACATGTTTGCTGGCTTCGCCAGCAATGACAACCTACAGACTATCATGGGATTTGCCGTTATTATCATCGGATTGCTGATTATTGCCGCTATACTCAGCTTTGTGCTCCGATTTTTCCTGAAAATCATTCCGCTGGCAGGTTTGGCGGACCGCATGGGTGGAGCGGTTATCGGCATCATCGTAGGGTTTATTCTGCTGTCTGGAGCTTTAGTAGCCCTGGATAAATTCCCCTTGGGCGTGATTCAGGAAGACATGGACCGCTCCGTAATGGCTAAAGCCCTGGGCGAACGCTTTAGCGTGGTGATAGACGCTTTCAACTTGATACCTGATGACTGGCGTCAAAAAGCAGGCGACGTGAGAGAAAACGTCCAAGATGCCGTCCCCAACGTTATACCGGGTGAGAAGCCCCGCCCATAAGGCCGACACAGGCGGTTTGGGTGTTGGACCGGCAGCCAGCGCCGATGAGGCACTCAATGACCGCGGTGTCTGGCTCTGGCGCGCCACCGGGCTTGGCGATGGCGCCGTTCACGCCTATAACGATGCCGGTCAATCACCATCACCCTTCGGCGGCGTTGCGGTCAATGTCCTCGCCAATGACTACATCGGTGGTGTGCGCGCTGACCTTCCCCCGTAATTTATACCACGGATAATGCGAGTTCGTGCTGTTGGCGGAAGGTCTCAGGAGCCAGGTAACCCAGAGAGCTATGGGGTCTGGCCAGG
>VGZV01000042.1 GCA_016872385.1 SAR202 cluster bacterium
CCCCGGCAGCCAATCACAGGGACCCGGCAACAATGCTTCGGTAACATTCCTGGATCAGTGAATCATCTGCCCTTCGGTAACATTCTTGTTTGAGTTGACACGTACAGTGAATTGTAGGGTAAATATGCCGCATAGCCACAGACTACTCTCAGCACTTATTCTCTGGGCGGCGGCCCTGCTGCTGGCCTCTGGCTGCGGCCCAGGCGCCACTCCCGCGCCCCAAGGCGCAGCGCCCCCGTCAACCAGCGCGGCGCCAAATCCTTCTAGCCCAATCTCGCCCGCCACCATCACGCCCACGCCCTTGCTGGGCAGCGTGAAATCCTCTGACGGTACAGCCAGGATTGACGTGCCTGAAGGTTCGCTGCCCGAAGGCGTGCGCCTTTCGGACATCAAGATTGGCCCAGTGGACGCCGCCACCTTGCCCGTGCAATTCCCCAACGGCCCGGCCCTGGCCGCCTACAAGCTGGAGCCGGACGGCGCAAAGTTTACCTAGCCCGTGACATTTTCGGTGACGCACCCCAGCAAGGAAGCCTTTCTGCCTTCAGTGGTGCTGATTTCCGGCAACGAGGTCTCCGCGCCCCTGAGCACGGACGTGGAGTTCGACGCCGCCGCCGGGACGCTGACCGTCAGCACCAGGCTAGACCATTTCAGCACCTGGACCATGACCAGTGAAGCCTTCTTCACCGTTTACATCAAGGACCTCCCGGACCAGTTGGTGGGCAAGGCTTTCTGGCCGGATGCTGGCGGAAAGGTAACTGCGGACAAATACTATGTAGCCGCCAAGGTAAACGCCCTGGAAGGCGCACTGGGGGCAAATAGTCATGTCCTGGTCAAGCTGAACGGCAAGCCGTGGTTGGTGGGAGAGTTCAGCATACTGCAAGGACCAATTGTATCCGAGACCGGCCTAATCAATCCCAACGGACACGAGCTGGCGGGCCTGGGCGCATCCCTCACCGTAGGGCCTCAGTTCCGGTGCACCGCCGCCGGCCCAGCCACCATCGCATACACCGCCCGAATCCTTACGCCCGTGGCTTGGGAGTGGCTGGTGCTATACGGTACCGTCACCAAGACCGGCACGCGGGAGGTCTTTCACACCATCACCATCCGGGGCAAACCCTTCCAGTGCAAAGCCACCCTGCCTACCGTGCCGCCCACTGCTTATGTCTCAGAAAAGCAAAACGCAGCGCCCCAAGTCAGCCCCATTCAGGCGACCCTGGGTTCCAGCAACATCACCCGGTACGTGGTGGTGGTCAGCGACGCCGATGGGGACATCCTGGACGCAAAATGGGAAGGACCAGACTGCGGCACCTGGGGCCCCAAGACCAACACCCTTCAAGATGGCAAGGGCGAGTTTGAGATGCGGTGGCAGCATACCAACACCGCCTGTCACAGCGGCGTCACCGGCGAGCCAAACCCCATCCATGCTCCGGTGGTAATCACCGTGACGGTTTCCGACCGCAAGTCCAACCCCAAGAGCCACTGGGCGGTCAGTGTCACCTATACCGGCGTGAGCACCGGCACCGGCCCCCCGGAGCGCTACATCAAGTTAGTAGAGCAGTAGCCAACTCTAGTGCAGAAACCTAATACTTGGCTACTTTTTCCAGTTGGTCGCTAGCCGCACCGGCATTGGGGGCGGGTTTGAAATCCCTCTTACAGGTGTAGTCTTCACCAGAACTCTACGCATGGCCCCATAGGGGGCTGCCCAATCCCCCACAAGCGGCAATTGTGCTCAACGGGCCGGGGCTTTGGCCTGCACCCGCCCTTTAAAGGCAGGCATTACGTCCCGGGCAAACCACTCCATCTGCTCCAGAATCACCTGCTGGGGCGTGCCCATGGGCTGGCCCACGCTGACCCGCTCCAGGCCAGGGTACTTCTCCTCCAGCTCCCGCAGCTGCATCACTATCTGCTCCGGCGGGCCGCACAACACGCCGCCGCCGCGCACCGCGCCTTCGATGGTGGGCAGGCCAGCTTTAGGGGCCTTTTGCGGGTTGCTCATGTCCTCAATCTGCTGGTCGGTCAGGGAGCGCACCAGCCGCAAGGGGCCAAACATCTTCAAGTTTTCCTCGTAGTACTTGGCCGCCTCCTTCATGGCCTGACGCTGGTTGTCCGCCAGGTAGTAATGAAAGCCGATGCTCAGGTCTTCGCCCAGCTTCACGTTCCGCCCGGTGCGGGCCAGGGCGTCCCGGTAGCCCTCAATAATCCGGTGCACTGCGCCGCCCTCGGCAACGCCGCCGCCGATGACCCCCTTGATGCCGTGCTTGGCCATGAAGTCCATGGCCCGCTGGGTTGCGCCCTGGATGGGCTGCCAGCATTCAAAATTCTGGGTGCGCGGCCTGGGCACCAGAGTCAGCTCCTCCAACTCGTAGCCCCGATAGGGCACCTTGGGCGGCAGGTCGTAATATTTGCCGTGGTGGGAAAAGGAGGGCTGCTTGAGGGCCTTGAGCACAATTTCCACCTGCTCCTCAAACAACTCCCGGTTGGCCGCCTGGTCCCGCAAGGGGGCGCCAAAGGTCTCCACCTCCCGGGTATGATAACCCCGGCCCACGCCAAAGATGATGCGCCCGCCGGTGAGAATGTCTGCCGTGGCAAAGTCCTCGGCCAGGCGCAGGGGGTGCCACATGGGGGTAATGTTGAACCCGCAGCCCAGCTTGATGTTGCGGGTCAGGTGGGCCAGGTGCACGTGGAGCAGGAGAATGTTGGGGATGCACTCGTAGCCTTCGCGCTGGAAGTGGTGCTCCGCCAGCCAGAAGGAATCGTAGCCGCACCGGTCCAGCGTCTGGGCAATGGCCGCCGTCTTGTCAAACACGGTAGCCAGGCGCTCGTCGCTGAACCGCCGTTCGTTGACGGCCGTTCCACCGTAGCCCACGTTTTCCATGTCCACGTGGCCGGCAAACAGGCTGTCGAACTTGGTAATCATGGCATGGCCTCCTAATTCAGGTGTGCTTAGGCGAGGAAATCCCCCTGGCTGATTCACTCTCGGTGAGAGTAGGGGCAGTCCGGAGCCTGCCCTGAGCCAACCGCAGGGTGTCTGCCCACATGTCAGGGATTCCGTCGAGGGCGCACCCCGACTTGTCGGGGCGCCCCTACGGCTATGGCGACCATGAATCAACCCCAAGAATCCCCCTGGCCCCCTTTGCAAAGGAGGGGTTGGGGGGATTTATACCTGGGCCCTCCAGCCTCGGGCACAAGGCAAAAGAGGATTCATTACGCCCCCTACACCGGCAGCAGCGGCTCCTTGCGTTCCGCCAGCAGGTCGGTGTCAAAGGCATTGCACATAAAGGCCAGCAGAGCATAGTTGCCCAGCAAGGCGGTCAGCTCCACCAGTCCCTGGCGGCCAAACACTTCCATGGCCGACTGAAAGCCGCCGCGGCTCACTCGGTGGGTGCGGAAGAACTCCCGGCCGTAAGTGACCACCGCCGCCTCGTCAGCAGCCATCTTGGGCAGTTCCTTGCGGTCCCGCAGGGCATCCACCAGGGCGCTGGGCACGCCAGCCTCCCGCGCCGAGGCGGCGTGGGCGTTCCAGATGTGCTGGCAGTCGTTTTCCCGGGCGGTCACCAGCATGGCCAACTCCTGCACCTTCTTGGAAAGGGTGGAGCTGTCCCGCAGGTAGTGGTTCAGGTCTGTCAGGATGCGGTGGGCCTCCGGCACGTGGATAAGCACCGAGCCTGGGCCGGTGCGCGGCACGGACTTGAGGCTCTGCAGCATGGTGTCAAAGGCTTCGCGCTGGGTGGCGGGGACGCTCTCCCGGGTTGCCAGTGGAATGCGGGCCATAACTTCTTCTCCTTGCAATCCTATTTTTGCTCTGCCCTGATGCCCTCATCCCAACCCCCCTGCGTATTTAGGAAGGGTCTCTTCTCCTTCCCCCTTGGTAAGGGGGAAGATCGGGATGGGGGTGGAACAGCCTACCGTTGCAAATACTTCTGCCCGAACTTCTCCCGGTGGGCCATCTCTGACAAAGGCTTACGTGCCTTGCCCCTGGCCTTGGCCTCATCGGTGGGGTAGCCAAAGGGCATCACGGTGATAAGCTGCAACTCCTCCGGCACGCCCAGCAGCGCCTTCACCTTGGCGTTTTCTTCGCCGCCCAGGCCCACAAAGCAGCCGCCTACGCCTTCCGACCAGGCAGCCAGCTCCATCTGCTGCAAGGCCCGCCCGGCGTCCAGGTCGGCGCGGTTGACCTTGCCCATGATCACGGCGATGGCCAGGGGCGCGCGGGCAATGTAGCCCCCCGACGAAGCCATGCCGCCAATCTTGGCCAGGGTGTCCCGGTCCTGAATCACTATGAACTGCCAGGGCTGGCGGTTGCGGGCGCTGGGCGCCCAGCGGGCGGCGCGCAGCATCTTGTTGATGACCCGCGCCGGCACCGGGTCTGGCCGGAAGTCCCGCACCGTCAGGCGGGAACGAATGCACTGGTAAGTCTCCATGCTAGTGCCTCCTGGAGTTGGTTCCCTATCCCCTTGTGGGAGCGGGTTGGGAAGAAGGGGACGCCCCCACTGCCCTCCCCTTGTTAAAGAGAGGAAGTCTCTCCCCGTTCCTCCTTTACCAAGGGGGAAGGCTGGGATGGGGATCCAGCCCCCTCACCCCGGCCACTCTCCCGCAAGGGGATAGGAGGACTTATCTTTACTCGGGACTGACCGGCGGCGCGCGCAGGGTGGCGTTTACCCACCGTTTCAGCAGGGCCTCCAACTCCTCCCGGCATTCCTCCAGACGGTGCTCCGCCCCTTCAAAAAGCACAATCTCCTTGGGCTGCTTCGCCCAGTGGTAAATCTGCACACCGCAGGAGTAAGGCAAGCGGGTATCTGCCTTGCCGTGGACCACCAGCAGAGAGCGCGGCGCCAGTTGCCCAGCCATGTTGGCTCCATAGGTCTGGGGAGACAGGGACGCCACGCCGCAGACGTGGGAACTGGCGGCCCCTGCGGCAATGACCACCGCACCGCCAAAGGAATGGCCCACCAGCGCCACCGGCGCATGCCCAGTGCCCTTGAGGATGGTCACCCCAGCCAGCAAGTCCAGCGTGCACTCTGGGAAAACGTTGGGCTGCCGGTAGTTCAAGCGCAGGGATGTGATGCCCTGCCCCTGGAGGGTTTCCGCCATGCGGGCGTAAATGCCCCCCGCTGGACCGGAAAAGCCGCCCCGCGCCCCGCACACCCACACCACCGCCAGGTTGGAGTCCGGCGCTGCGTGCAGGATGGCCGGGATCTCGCCCCGGTTGGTGCGGATGAGCAGCCCATGCCCAGCGTTGCCTTCATGCACCGGCGCCGAGACCACTTCCTGCACCAGCATGGGCGGGCCGGGGCTGCGGGACTCACTGCCTCCGGGGGCCGTGCTTCCAGTCATGGAACGCTCCTGGGGTTAACGTTCCCGGCGCACCGGGTTGCTCAACACGCCAATGCCGCTAATCTCAATGTCGCAGACATCGCCGTCCTTCATGTTCTCGGTGGCGCCGTCGGTGCCCATCCACAGCATGTCGCCAGGGTAAAGGGTGAGGTACTTGCTCATTTCGCTGATGAAGTGGCGCACCCCAAAGATAGCGCTTTTCACGTCGTACTCGCCTACCACCCGCCCGCTGAGGGTTATCTTGACGTGCAGGTCATCGGGGTTCAGGCCAGTGACAATCCACGGCCCCATGGGCTTGAAGGTGTCGGTGTTCTTGGCGCGCCACAGAGTCCGGTCGCCCCGCTGCCAGGTGCGCTCACTGACGTCGTTGCCGATGGTGTAGCCCAGCACGTAGTCCAGGGCCTGGGCTTCCGTGACGTTTTTGCACTGCTTGCCAATGACCACCACCAGCTCCCCTTCGTACTGCACTTGGTCAGTAGCGTCTTTGGGGATGATGATAGGCTCATTGTGGCCGATGAGAGCGTTGTTGGCCCGGTAGCCCACGTCAGCCTTCTTGGGCAGGTTGGGTTCCTGGCCGCGCATTCGCGCCGCCCAAGTCACATGCTCCGGGTAGTTGATGCCCGCAGCGTAAAAGGTGGGCGGAATTACCGGCGGCAGCAGCTTAAGCCCGCTAAGCCGGTGCAGCCGGGCGGTCCGCCGGTAGCGGGTAAACGGGCTGCCCGCCACTTCCACCACGTTGCTGCCTTCAACAATTCCGTAGGTAGGCTTTCCACCGTTGTCGAACCTGCACCACTTCATAGCTGACCCGTGCTCCTTAGCTGAGTTGCCCCAATTCTGGCATCAATAACCTTGGCGGTCAAGCGGATACCGCCAATGGCAGGGCAAGCGTATGTTATGCGATTACGGAATGGAAATCCGGCTGGCGCCTTTTATTAAAACGGGCTTTGCCCAAGAATTGCCGAAGGCCAAGTCCTCGTTCCGGCGAAAGCCGGAACCCAGCTACCTCGCACCCTGTAAATGGCCTGGACACCGGCTTTCGCCGGTGTGACGATGATTTTCCGGGTAAGGCCCAAACTGGGGACAGAAGAATTCTTCTCTGCGCATAAACAAGAAGCAGCTAACTGCTGCCAATGGTCTCCTGTCTGGCTCTCAGCGGGCGTCCAAGCGTTGCCACACCAGGCAGGCCGCGCCCACCAGACCCACGTTGTCTCCCAGCTTGGCAGGCACCAGAGGGCATTGGCGGTAACCGTCACTCATTACCCGCACCCGCATCCGACGCTGGATTTCCGGCAGCTTGGCCAAATCCGCCAGGCCCTGGGTGACGCCGCCGCCCAGCACCAGCAGGTCGGGGTCGTACAGGTGCAGCACACTAGCCAGACCCACCGATAGCGCCTGGACTACCTCCTCCACCATTTGGGAGGCCAGGAGGTCTCCTGCCTGAGCCGCCTGGAATACCGCGGGGGCGGTGACGGCCTCTTCAGCCAGTCCTGACAGGGACGTGCTATGTCGCCACCGTGGCTCCAGCCGCCGCTGGCGGGCGGCCCGCGCGATGGCCGTACCAGAGGCGATGGACTCTAGACACCCCTGGCTGCCGCAGAAGCAGGGGGGAGCATCGGGCCGCCAGTCAATAGCCATGTGGCCGATTTCTGCGGCCAAGCCGTGGGCTCCCAGTAGCAACTCGCCCCGATCCACCACTCCTCCGCCAATTCCAGTGCTGACCGTGGCGTACACCAGCGTCCGCACCAGCTGGCCTTCATCATCCGTTACAGCTTGCCCGGCACCGTGGTGGTACTCACCCAAGGCCGCCAGGTTGGCGTCGTTTCCCAGAAAGATGGGCAGACCCAGCTCCGGCTCCCACAGGGCCTTCAACGGCACACCCTCCAGGGCTGGGAACTGAGGTGAACCGGAAAGGGCGCCTGCTTCCGCATCCACAGGCCCGGCAATGGCCAGCCCAATTCCGGCCACGGGGTGGGAACTGCAGGCGCCCACCGCCTGCCGCAGCAGCTCCAGCCCCGCCGCCAGGAGGGAATCCTTGCCCTTATCTTTGGGGTTGTTGCGGCGTTTGTGCCACCTGATCGCCCCGGACCAATCCACCACGGCAACCCGCATCCAGGTGCCGCCCCAGTCCATGGCTATGGCCAACCGTTCAGGCTGCGTCATGCACTACCTAGCTAGCTGCCCGCTACGGCTGCGCCCGTCCCGGCCTGTCCTCGGAAGGCCACTTGCTGAAGGCCACCAGGAAAGGCATGACCAGGGCTACCAGGGGCACTACAGTGGTCACCGCCAGCCACGGCGACCAGCCAATCCGCTTGAAAATGCGCGACCAGGCAAAGGCCAGGGCGATGGCCAACACAATCCAGATTAGAACTCCAACACGAGTCATGCCGGATCCCTCTCGTAAATGACGTGACTTTGCCTACATCAATCCCCCTAGCCCTTCTTTGCAAAGGGGGTTGGGGGGATTTGACCTTTATAAAGGGGTAGGGGGAGTTTACTCTCTGCAAGAGGCGGTTATCGGAATTTACGGCCCCCAGCCAGCAAATCATCCAGCACCCGCCGCAAGGTGGTCTCGTCCATGGGACCCACGAACTTGCGCCGCAGCACTCCGCCCCGGTCAATAAAGAACTTCTCCGGAATCCCCTTCACGCCATAGTTTATGGCGATGCGGCCCCGGTCGTCCACTCCGCTGGGATAAGTAACCCCATACTTTTCGGTGAACTTCTGGGCATCCTCGGGCCGGTCCCAGATATCCACACCCACAAATTGCACTTCCCGGCCTGCATACTCCCGGTACACCTTGGCCAACGCTGGCGCCTCTTCCTGGCAAGGGGGGCACCAGGAGGCCCAGAAGTCCAACACCACCACATTGCCCCTGAGTTCAGCCAGCGAGATACTGCTTCCGTCCAGCAGAGGCAGAATGAACTCCTCCGCCGGCCTGGCCTCCACCGCCACCTCGCCCAGCTGACGGTTAATGCCAAAGCTGGCAGGCCTTCCCCCCGACTGTACCGAGGCCCAAGCCAGCAGGGCCACCAGGCCCAGGACCGGCGCGCCTGCCGCCAACAGTATCCACCACCGCCGGCTCATGTCGCCCCTTCTTGTTGCTCCGCAGCAGCAAGAATCTGCGACTTGAGCCGCCCCCGCTCCTGCCGGTACTGGGCTTCGGCAAGCTCTCCCCGCTCAAAGCGGTCATCCAGGAAAGCAATGGCTTGCACCAGCTCCTGGCGGCCGCCAGCCCCAGGGGCTGCGGCGGCCAAGCGCCCCGGAGATTTCACCAACGAGTAAATAAGAAGGACTGCCAGAAACGCCGCAAAGGCTGAAGGAATAAACCATTGCCAGGTCTTCTGGCTGGTAAGGGTGCGCGCCGTCCTGTCCCATACAGTGGGCTGGGGCAGCCCGGCGATTTCCACAGTCGGCCCTTGTCCTGGCGCAACTCCGCGCGCTTCCCAGACCCGGTAGGTGGTGCCATCCAGGTCTAACAACGGCCTGGACTCCAGCCCTGTAACTTGCACCGGCGGCAGGCGCTGGGGTATCAGCACCTGGTACACCGCCGCGCCCTGCAATAAGCTCTGGCGATATGATACCGCCACACCCTGGTAGGGAAAGCGGAAGGCGTAGTTCAAGTCGTGACCGCCCGGCAGGACCGGTGCGGTCACCGCAAATCCCGTACCGATGGGGATTATCTGGCCGCCAGTCAGGTCGGAACGCACGTCCAGCTCCCGCGCCCCCGGCGGCAGAGGAAACCGCAAAAAGCTGATGCTGCTGCTGCTCAAGTCCGGCAGCAGGGTGCGGTCGCTGGGATTGACCAGTCGCACAAACTCCACTGCGCCAATGTCCTGTTCCCTGGCATTAATGTCGGTGATTAGCAGCGCCTGGCGCTCTACTCTGACCACCGCCGCATCCCGGGTGGTCTCGTAAACTACCACCTCGAGCGGCTGGGCCAGGTCTGTAGCGCTGGCCAGCACCGAATAGGTTACGGTTAGATACTCCATCGTCAATGCATAGGTGGAACCCGCATCAGCCGCCACGTCATTAAACTGGAACTCGCCTGCCGGGCCGGAGAGGGTCCGGTAAGTGGCTATCTGTCCCGCCCCCTGCCTGAAGGCATGGAGCACCACCTGGATATTGGCCGGGACCGGCCCTCCGGCGGTGCCATTCGCCACCTGGCCGCGCACGCTCAGGGCTGCGCCCTGGGCCTCGGCTTGCAACAGGGGCCACGAGGGCTGAATCAGAAACAACCCAAGCAGCAAGGCCAGGACCACCAGCAGCGCCCTCATGAGACCGCACCGTCTGCGGAGGGCGGCTCAGCCACGCCGCGGGCACGGCGGACCTCCTGCTCCAGCGCCTGGTCAGCCTTTTGCTGCCGTTCTTCCTGTTCGCGCAGGAGCAGCGCCGCCTGCTGCCGGTACCCACTCCGCTGCTCCTGGAAGTCTGCCTCCAGCAATTCCCCGGACCGGTGCTGTCGTTCCAATTCTTCGATGGCGGAAAATATGCCGTCCAACTCTAACTGCCCATCCTGGGGCGGCTTAGGAGTTGCGCTTTCCTCCCGCCAGAAGCGGCTCCGGACAAATGGGTATAGCACCACCAAGGCAACAAACAGGGCCAGAGCTGCGCCCACCAGTCCGGCCATATTATGTCCGCTCCACCGCAGGCATGGCAGAACTGGCCATCAGCCAGACGTGCTCTGGCGGCCCGTCTGTGCTGTCAGAGGACTGGCAGCGCGCACCGCCACCACTCTCCGCTGGGGCCACAGGCACACCAACGTACCCAGCACCAGCACCGGACCGGCGGTCCACATCCACCAGACCATCGGGTTAACCACCAGCCGGAAGACCACCGCCCCATCGGCGCGGTTCTCGCTGGGCACCACGTAAAGATCCTCCACCGGTGTGGAGCGGATGGCCGCCCGGGTGGCCGCCATGCTCTGGGAAGGATAAAATGCCCGCCAGGGATACAATGTAGTCAAGGGCTGGCCATCCCGCTGCACTACCACGGTAGAAACGTATTCGGTGCGGTCGCCAAAGGGTTGCTCCACCGTGCCCAGGTAGCGTATCTGGTATTCCCCAATCTCCGCGGTCTGGCCCGGCACAAGCAACACGTCCCGCTGGCGGTCAAACAGCGACCCGCCCAGCACGCCCAGAGCAACCATCACCACCGCCAGATGCACCACGTAGCCCCCGTAGCGAGGGCGGTTGGAACGGGTGCGCCGCCAAAAGGCGCGTAAGTAGCCTTCCCCCAGGGCGCGCTGCCGCTCCGCTACGTCCCGCCACCACTCCTGGGCAATGCCGGCAGACACCAATGCGCACAGCCCAAAGCCGGCCAGGGCATACCCCTGATGCATCCCCAGGCCTGCCAGCAAGGCCACCGTTCCCAGAGCGGCCAGGCCCGGCAGCAGCAAGGCCCGGCGCAAGGCTTGGGGCGTGGCCTTCCGCCAGGGCAGCAGCGGACCAACGCCCATGACAAAGAGCAGTCCCAGCAGCAGGGGGCCGTTCACCTGGTCGTAGAAGGGCCGGGCTACGGTTATCTCCTGCCCGCCAAACAGGCGCGAGAGCAATGGATACAGGGTGCCCCACAGGGTAACAAAGGCGATGCCCAGCAGCATCAGGTTGTTGACCAGGAAGGCCGCTTCCCGGGACAGCATGGAGTCCAGGCTTCGGGAACTGGTGAGGGCCGGGAAACGACAGAAAAACACTGCAAACGGCACCGCCACTCCCACAACCAGGAACACCAGGAAAACCCAGCCCAGGGTGGAAGCTCCAAAGGAATGGACCGAAGGCACCGGCCCGCCCCGGTTCATGAACATGCCATACAGGGCCAGGCCAAAAGCCACGTTAATCAGGACGATGTTCCACATGCGGAACATGCCCCGCCGCTTCTGCACCATCACCGAGTGGATGAAGGCGGTCAGCGCCAGCCAGGGCATCAGCGCTGCGTTTTCCACCGGGTCCCAGAACCAGAAACCGCCCCAGCCCAGAATGGTGTACGCCCACCAGGACCCCAGCAGCAGCCCAACGGCCAGCAGCGCCCAGGAGACCAGCCCCCACTGCCGCGCCGCATCCAGCCACTCGTCCTTGGTCTTGCCGCCAATCAGTGAACCCATAACAAAGGCCAGGGGAATGGCTGCCGCCACCAGACCGCTCATCAAAGCCGGAGGGTGGAAAAACATGCCCACGTGAGTCAGCAAGGGATTAATCCCTTCACCGTCGGGCGGGGCCAAGGGGAGGGTCTCAAAGGGGTTTGCCATGACCGCGGTGACCGCCAGAAAGAAGGTCTGCACAGTCAGCAGAATGGCCGCGGTCCAGCCCAGGGTGCGGCGGGTTTCCCCAGGGGCCAGCGCCAAAGCCAGCGCCGCCAGTGCAGACAGTACCAGGCAAATGAACAACAAAGAGCCTTCATTGCCAGCGTAAAAGGCCACCCAGGTGTAAATCCGGGGCATGTCCAGGCTGCTGTGGCGCGCTACGTAAGCCACCTGAAAGTCCCGGCCCACAAAGGCACCCACCAGGCTCAGGATGGCCACTGTCAGGACCAGCGGCAGCACATAGGCCGCCCGGCGCGCGCTTTCCGACAGCAAGGGTGAGCCGCGGACCTGTCCCCCCAGCGCTCCAATGGCCCCGTAAACGCCCAGCCCCACCGCCAGCCATAAAGCAATAGTCCCCAGTTCAGCCATTGTTGTCCGGCCTGCCCTGGCCCTCCGCCAAATTACTGCTGGATAGGCGGGCGTCCACCGCCGCCAGGTAGGGATCCAGCACTGGCTCAGGATTCCCGCGACGCATGGCCCGCAGCGCCAAAAAGCCGCCCGCCAGAGCCGCCGCTACCAGCGCCACCGGCAGCACCCAGGCCAGCAAATTCAGCCCGGACTTGGGGGGCGCGGCCAGCACTGTAGGCCCATACCGCTCTACAAAAAAGTCCAGGACTTGCTGTCGCGTGGTGCCCTGGGCCAGCATTTCCCGCACCCGCTGCCGCATCTGTTTGGCCAGCTCCACCTGGGACTGGTCAATGGACTCGCCGGGGCAGATGGGACACATGAGCATCCGGTCAATGGATTGGGCCTCGGCTTCATCGAAGACCCCCGGCGGTGGCGGCAAGGGGACTCCTGGGCCTTCCCCCGCAGTCTGCGCCAGGACCGCCGGGCCTGCCCAAGGGATCAGCCAAGCAGCCAGGAGAACCAAGACGCCCGCCAGGATAACCTGCGGAACTCGACCCTGGTTGCAGCGCAACGCAGGGCAAGAGGGCAAAGAAACCTTTACAGTTCTATCCAGACGCAGCTTCACACCAGCTATTGTACCAGGCCGGGAGGCCAGCCACACCCACAATGCCAGGCCAGGTAGTGTACCGGTATGCCGTGGCGCAAGCGGGACTTCTACTCGTTGCACCGGCCATAGCCGGTGGTCCAGCCAGGGATGTAGCCGACGCCCGCTGCTGATTCCCGGGTTGCGCCAGAACGACGAAGGCCAAGTTGACGGCTACCCCGGCCCATTACGCGCCAGGAGCTCAGCGGCACTGCTGGGGCTGTGCGCCTTGCAGGCAGTTGACTATGTATTCGGAAATTGCCTGAATCTCCTCACCCGACAGGAGCTTGGAGAAATTAGGCATCACTACTACACCGCTGCGCATGAAACCCTGGATGCCGGGACCGCCCATGCCCGTCACCTGCGCCGAAGTTAGGTCAGGTGTCACCAGAGGCTGGTAGTTATACTTGGTTATCATGGTCTGGAGCACCGCTCCATCGCCCTTGCCCTGGGCGCCGTGGCACATGGCGCAGTCGGTGGCATAGAGGTGTGCGCCGCTGGCGTTGGATGTCCGCTGGGGCGGCGGGAACCAGGGCACGGCGCTTTCCGGCGGAGACATCCGGGGCGGTTCCGAGGCTTTGTATGCCTGGGAGTAGTGCATCTCGTAGAAAAAGTCCAGGGGATAAGAACCCTGGGAGCAACCTGCAGCCAACAACGCCACCAGGCCAGCCACCGCCAGCCCCACGGTGCCGCGAAACGCAAAGCGCACCCGCCCCTGCCGCCGGTTGATGTAATTCACCCGATCTCCGTTCATGCCGTGGCCGCCCTGGCATTTTCCCATTTGACTTCCACTGCTCCGGCGCTGCTCAAGATACCCGATACCTTGCCATGCTCGGCGTCTTCGCAATGCACCAGCACGCCTATGAAGCCTTGCGTAATCCTGGTGTCGTACAGACCCAACTTGCCTGCGGGCAAGCGCGACTCAAACAAGATGCCAAAAATGGTGAACAGGATAGCCCCCAACATGGTGCCTTCGTAGCAAATAACCGCCATGGGAGGCAGCGCCAGGATGGGCTTGCCACCCTGCACCATGGGAAAGGCCATCTGGGTCATGGAGGTCAGCATCACGCCGGAGGTCAAGCCCAGCACCGCGCCAATCATGGGGTAAATGTAAAGCCTGTGATGCTCCGCCCGCTCGCCAAAGGCCCCTTCTGGGTATGGCGCGTCGGTGAGAAAGTCGTAGTCCGTCTCAGCAATGCCGGCCTTCTTCAGCGCATCTCCGGCATCGGCAGCCCGATCGGCGCTATCAAACAACCCTAAGAGTGGACGTTTTGCCATATTTTCTAGCCCTCTTGCCCCTGGCCTTAACCCAGGGCCTCAGCCGGCCTGCGCACTCGCGGTAGGCCCACGACTTTCCTAATAACTCTGGCCTAGTCTTCCCGAATTGTGGCGGGCACTGTACTCCGGCCCACCTGGACTTTGGCCCGCAGGAACTCGCCTTCCTTGATATCGTACAGGGGCACCAGGGGGAACACCCTGCTGAACAGCAACAGCAGCAACGACACCAGCCCGAAGGTGGACAATATCAGCAGCAGCTCGGTGATTGATGGCATGTAAGTCTGCCAGGTGAAGGTGAACACCTGTTTGCGGGCCAGTCCGGGCACAATAATTAGGTAGCGTTCCAGCCACATGCCTACGTTCACCGAAATACAAGCCAGGGACATAATCCACAGGTTCCGCCGGAAGCTCCTGGGCAGCCACAACGCCACCGGCAGGAAGTAGGTAATCCCGGCGAAGATAATCATCAGTACGTTCCACGGGTACTCCATAAACTGCATGGTCCGCACCGCCACCTCGTCCGCCTCGCGCCCGTACAAGCCAAAGATGATTTCCATGCACAGGAAGTAGAACCACCCCGTGGCCACCACAATCAGCAGGCGGCCCAGGGCGTCTATGTGCTCCTTGCGGATATACTCCTGCCAACCGAACATGCTCCGCAGCAGGATCATCACGAACACCACTGCCGACACGCCGGAGTGAACTGCGCCGATGACGAAGTAGGGGGCAAAGATGGTGGAGTGCCACGATTTCACCGACGCCGCCATGCCGAAGTCCCAGGACACGATACTGTGCACCGAGACGAACACCGGCAAAATCAGGGCTGACAGCAACACCCCGGCAATTACCTGGAACTTCCACTGCCGGGCGTTGCCCTGCCATCCCAAACTCAGCACCGAGTAAATGCGGTGGGCCACCCCGGTGGTGTGGTCACGCAACACCGCCAGGTCGGGCACCAAGGCTATAAGCACAAACAACGTGCTGGAGGTCAGGTAGGTCAAAATTGCGCTGGGATCCCACACCAGCGGCGACCGCACGCTGGGCCAGATGCCCCGGGCAAAGTCGTAGGGGAACACCCAGTACAAGACCCGCCAGGGACGTCCCACGTGCATGATTGGCATAGTCAATGCCGTCATCAGCGAAAAGATGGTCAGCACCTCAGCGGCGCGGGTGGCGGGCCGCCGCCATTCCGCTTTGGCCAGGCGCAAAATGGCGGAGAGCATTACTCCGGCGTGGCTGATGCCAATCCAGAACACAAAGTTGGTAATCATGAAGCCCCAGGCCACCGGCCGGTTCAAGCCGGTCACGCCCAGGCCCCGGTTAATCATAATCCCGGAGACGGTCACACCCACCAACACCCACAGCGTGAGGATGACCACCACCGGCCAGAACCACTTGGGCGGTTCCAGCACCGACCGGAGCAGGTCACGGTTAATCTCTGTAGGGGTTAAGGCTCGGCCTTCCTGCATCTCGGCTCCTGCGCTTCCTTACAACCATGCCAGCCCTGCCGGGCCGGCCATTACTCCGGCTTGGCCAGCACCAGGTAGCGGCCCTTCATGAACCGCTCCATGCGCTGGTAAAGTGCGCCTTCTTTCACTTCCCAAATTGACAGCACCGGGAACACCCGCATAGCCGCCAGGTAAACGAACGCCGCCAAGCCAATACAACCCACCACTATAAATATGTCCCACAGGTCCGGATAGACCGGCGGCGGCACCCTCTCCAGCGCCAGGGCGTACACGTCCCCAGCGTTGAACGACCCGACAAAAATGCGGATGTTGAACGCCAGGGTGCCCACCAAGATGAAACAGCCCGCCAGGGCTGGCCCCCAGTCCGTCTTGCGGAAGCGGTTCCACAACAGTATGGATACAAAGGGCAGTAGGAAACTAAACACCACGTTGGCAGCGAACACTGCTCCATAGGACTCAAACAGGAAATACTTCAGGATATTCTGTTCCACCGGCATCCGGCCGTACCAGAAGGTGATGAAAAACGCCCACAAGTGGTATGTCCACAACAAGGTCAGTCCCAGCAAAATTTTGCTGGCCGACCAGAACAAGGACACACCAATGTATTCCTGATAGCCCCCCCAGCGCCGCAGGATAAACATGATAATCAGGATGGTCGCCAGGGACGACTGGAAGCTGATGACGGTGTATAGCGGCGGAAAGATGGAGTCCTTCCAGCCCGGCACCAGGCTCATGCCATAGTCCGTGGCAATGAGGAACTGGACAAAAATCAGAGTCATGAAGTAGAAGCCGCCCAACAGCGCCAATCCAGCCTTCTGGATGTGCCACTGCCGCTTGGCGCCACACCATCGGCATGCCAGCATGGTGTACAGCTTGCGCCGCCAGCCCGTGGCGGCCAGCTTAGCTCCCGCCAGGTCCGGCACGGCTGACAGCCAGAGAATAACCAGACCCATGACTGCCAGGGCCACCACACCCAGCAAGTCCCACAACTGGGGAGCGCCCCACGGCCCGGCAATCCAAAGGGTGCGGCGCACTGCCAGCTCCCCGTGGTCCACCTGGGGATTGGCCAGGGGAGGCAGCACAAACAACAGCGGAATGAACAGCAGAACGTTGACCACGCCCAGCAATCCAAACAGCTCCGACACCCGGGACAATGGCCGACGCCAATGGCTCTTGGTAAAGCGGAAGGCTAGCCCCACCAGCGGGGCCGCCCCGGTAATCATAAACAGGTAGGAGAATACGGCCATGTAGTAGCCCCACGGCCCGTATTCGTCAAAACCGTCGGTGGCTGCGCGGGCAATAAATCCAATGATGCCAACCACCGCCAGCACTCCCGCGATTAACATCCACATCTTGAACCGCGGCGCAGCGGCAACCGTCCGCCCAACCAGGTCCGGGGCTACCTTCTCGGACTGCGGGAACACCCACATATCCGCAGGATAGTGGCTGTGCCCCTGTTCGTGTTCTGCGGCGTGTGCGTGGCTAGCCATGACTCTCGCCCTGCTTCAACGGGTACTGTTCCACTTTCTTCAGATATATCACGTTGGCGCCGGTGCCCATCTCTTCCAGCAGCCGGTAACCCCGGGTCTTTCGCTCCCTCTCGCTGTGAGTATTGGCGTCCTCAAAGTACGGCCGGATTTTGCTGTTCGGGTCGTTCTGGTCGCCAAACATCAGGGCGCTGGTTGGACACGCCGCAACGCAAGCCGGGGCCAGGTTGCGCTCCGCCAGGTTCTGGTCGTTGATGCGCCCCCCTTCCTGCCGCTCCAGCGCCAACTCCGCCCGGCGCAGTCTCTGGATGCAAAAGGTGCACTTCTCCATGATGCCCCGGCTGCGTACCGTTACGTCCGGGTTGAGCTGGTTCTGTAGGGTGTTGGGCCACTGGGGTTCCCACCAGTTAAAGAACCGGACCTGGTATGGGCAGTTGTTGATGCAGTAACGGGTGCCCACGCACCGGTTATAGACCTGCACGTTCAAGCCCTGATCATTATGGTAGGTAGCATAAACCGGGCACACTGGCTCACAGGGAGCGTTGCCGCAATGCTGGCAGAGGATGGGAATAAAACGGGCCTTTACCTTAGGAAACTCGCCTTCCCAGTACCGCTCTATCCGGATCCACTCGTAAGCGCGGCGCTCCAAAAACCTGTCTGGAGTGTTCATGGGCACGTTGTTCTCAGCTTGACAAGCCACTACACACGCCTGACAGCCCGTGCAGCGGTCCACGTCAATCACCATGCCCCATTTGTGGTCAATTCGCTCGGTCGCCATCGTTAATTCCGCAACTTACAATCTGCCTGAATGATAACCCTGCACCCTGGTTAATGACCGCCAGAGTTTGACGGGGACGTGATATGAATGATCCTTTCCCCAGGAGTCTCGCCAATTTCCCGCGCCATCGAGGTGCCCTCAAACTTGGACACCCGGCGGCTTGTGCCCGTAGCGGTGACCCGCACCCGTGCGGCGGCCCACGCCAGCCCGCCGGAGCCTTGCACCTGTGCGCCGTCCAGCAAGTCCATCACATTAGAGCTTTCTTCAGGCAGCCGGCCACTGGCGTACTCCGAGCCATGCCTGCGCCCCTGACCCAGCGGAATACCCACCACATCCGGCGGCAAAGCCGGGTTCAAATAGGTCAGGCCGGATATGGAGCCTGCCGCCGACTCTACTTTGACCACGTCCCCTTCCCGCAGGCCCATTTCCTTAGCCTTGTGTTCATTCAGTTCCACCCAGGTCTGCCAGGTCACGGTAGTGACCGGATCGGGTGCGCCTTGGGCCCACGGCAGATGGGAGTTGCGGCCATCCAGCAGGCTGTTATGGGAGAAGGGCAGCAAGTGGAAGCTTTCTGCTTCTGGCCCCGAAAAGACCGGAGCCGCCGCCTCTCCAGCAATCTGCGCCAATAAACCGGCCGGTGCAGAAGGAGCGGCCACATTCCGGATGCCCGCCGACTCGTCCCACCAGCCGCCGCGCTGCAACATGGTCCGCCAGAACTCGTCCGCCGAGCCAGCGCGGATGGAACCGCGCCTCAAAGCAAAGAGCTTGTCGGAGCTTTCCCGCAGCGCGTCCCGCAGCGTAGCCCAAGGCAAATTAGCTGCTTTGCCCTGCTGCTGCGCCACTGCCAGCAGAACGTCGCCAAAACTCCTGGGATCGTAATCGCTCAGCGGGTTTACCACCGGTTGCTGCACGCCCAGCACTGGATACCCTGGGGCTGGATCGGGAACATCGCTGCCCCAGTCCTCAAGGTACACCCGGTCAGGAAGAATCAGGTCCGCCTGGGCGCTGGTCTCGTCCAGGAATGTCGAGAAGCTGGCGATGAACAGGCCTTCCCGCTGGAATGCCTGGACCATGCCCACGGAAGCCGGCAGCCCATAGGCCAGGTCTGCCTGGTGCACCATCAACAACTTGGTTGCGCCGCTGTTGATGTCCGCCGCCACCTTTTTCCAGTCCGCCAGGGAACCGACGGAAGCGTTGGAAGGCAACTCATTCAGCGGCAGGCCGGCGTTGAACTTGACTCCGCCCGCCGTGCCCACACTGCCCACCAGGTAGTTCAGGGCATAAATAGCCTTCAGGTTAAACAGCCCGTTGCTATGGGCGCCGGCGCTGCCGCCGCCAACCGCCAGGCTGGGGCGGTGCTTGGCAAAGTCCCGGGCCAGTTCTTTGATGACATCGGCGGCCGAATGGCCTTCAAGTAAACCTTCCGGCAACCCGATTTTCCCAGCCACCGCCTCGGGGCGGAATGGTTCCAGCGCTGCCGCGCCCTTGCCGCCGGTAATGGCATTTATGTTGACCCCAGGAGCTTGCAGACCCTCAGAAATAATGACCTGGGCCATGCTCAGGGCCAAGTGGCCTTCCCAGCCAGGGCCAATGGGTATCCAGCGATCAGCGTTGGCCGCGGTCATGGAGAAACGGGGTTCCACCTGCACGTGAATGCCCCGCTCCTTGCGTCCCTCGCCGTGGCGGAACTGCCCATAAGCTTGCCCGTACCGGGTGGGCGACAGCCAGGTGGAAAGGAAGTCCGCGCCAAAAGACAGCAAGTAATTGGCCTGTGCCAAATCAAAGTCCGGCAGCAGCGGCTGCTGGTACACACTTTCCAGCGCGGCCCGCAGCGTAACCTGGTCCAGCGTCTCAAAACCCAAATGCTTGCCGCCAAAGGCTTGGGCAAACCGCCCGGCAATCAGACCCAAGTGGGCCCGCAGGGGTTCGGTTGCCAGCACCATCCCAGAACCGTTGGCCGCCAGCTGTTGCCCTAGTGCGGCCAAAGCCGCGTCCCAGCTAATGGCCTGGAACTGGCCGGATCCACGGGGGCCGCTGCGCTGCATGGGTCCCGCCAAGCGATGGGGGTGGTAAAGGGCCTGCAACCCTCCGTCGCACCTGACGCTCTGCTTGCCCTGGTTAACCGGGTATACAGGATTGCCCTGCACTTTCTTGGCCCGGCCTTCCATCACCCGCACCAGCACTCCCTCGGCACACGGGCACTGGCGGCACAGGGTAGCATACCAGTTATCCAGACCCTCCACCAAGTCCTCGGGAAGGCGCACCGGACTTTCAATGGCCAGCTCCTGCTCCTTCCGGGGGATGGCGCATGACACCGCCCCCACCGCGGAAAGTCCAGCCCAGGCCAGGAAATTGCGTCGTGTAAGACTCATAGTATGAAAATCCGGCCCCGCATCATTGATGGCAAACGGTGCAGTCGGTAGGAATGTTATTCTGGCGGTGGCAGTCCAGACAGGTGCCCATCTTCAACGATTGACCCGGTTTGGGCGCCACTACAGTCATGCCCGCCACGTCTCCATGACAAACGGAGCACACCTGGCTTACCGGCAGCTGCGTCTCTGGTGTCTCACCTTCGGTGAAGAACCGGATATGGGCCTCGTGGACAAACCGCACGTGGTCCGGCACCCGATGCACCCGCTCCCACTGAATTGGGGTATTATTCTCAAAGCTGGCTTTGACCTTGGCAATTTCAACCCTGGCCGTTTCCGTAGTCCCGGTCACTTGCTGGTGGCAGAACAAGCACTGCTCCACCGCAGGCACCGTGGCTGCCGCGCCCTTGGTGACGTTGCGGTGGCAAAATTCGCACTGAATGCCCTGCCCGCCCTGTTCCGGCGCACCAGCGTGAACCGTATGGGGAAAGGCAATGGGCTGCGGAGGCGCATCTCCCAGCCCGAAGGGTGGGTTGGAGTACCAGGCGATGCCTACCACCACCACCACGACGAGAAGGATCAGACTAGTCCCCAGGCCTACCAGCGCCAGGGGCACCATGTTGCGGCCAAGTTTCATGGATAACTAACTTTCTACTAAACCTTCGGTATTTTTCCGTCAGAGAACTCCAGGGCGTCTAGCTGGCCGCCTCTGAAGTTCATGTCCAACTCATCAAATTAGGAACCTGCCCCAAACATCCCCAATGGTAACCGCCAGCCGCATTACCATGAACAGCACCACCGCCGCCACCGCCAGCACCAGCACGGCAAACACCGTTAGCGGCCCGCGCCACCGGCTGGCTGAAGCCGGTAGATGGCCCGTGGAAACCAAGGATGGAATGAAAGCGTGGGCAGTAAGGGCGCTGAATGCCGCAGTGATAATCAGAGGTAGATAAATCCAAAAGTAGGTCAGCCACATATGAATGTTTTGCCAGTTGGCGCTGGTCAAAGCTTTTGGATCGTCAAACATCTAGCAGGTTCCCGCGGAATATCGTCTAAATGCCATCCATCAAATTGGCGAGTGAAAATTATCACAAGTCCTGGGGGGTGTCAAGGGGAGATGAATGGCAGTAATGTGTCAATTAGCCGCTCGCTATTCTGGCTCAGGCCGGAATCCAGGAGAATACCTAACCCTTGTATTCAAGCATCTGAGCATCCCGACTTGTCGTGGCGCGACAAGTCAAGGCGTGAAGTAACCTGATGCGCTACAAAATGCGCTACAAATGGCGATTTATGCTTTTTGCCCTTGCCAAACCACAAATCTCTTGATTCTGCCCTCCGGCCAAACAAACCGCCTTTCCACACTGTTTAAGTATCAACAGCCCGGTAACGCCAGTTCTGCCACTTTGTCGCCATCAAGGCCATCAAAAGGCCATCAATGGGTGTCAACACCATGCGGCTTTTCAAGGCAACACCCTTACATGCCAGGTAGCATCTAATGGAAGATTATGGCGGAGAAACGCACGGCGGCAGCCAGGACGGCCAACGGGACTATAGAGTCAGCGAACCATCAACGGACCAAAAGTGACTTTTTAGTCCTATTTTGGTAAAAATTTAAGATTATTATCTTGAACTTTCGGACCATCACCTTTAGAACCTAGCCGCCCTAAGAATCTTTGCCTGTGCGCCGAACCGCCATTGTTAAAACCGCGATGGATGCCCGTGAGATGCCCTCTTCAGGGACAAATAGTGACGAAGACGTAAACCGCCATCCGGTTCAGCGCAGGGAGCGAGATTTGGTAAAAGTGAATTCGCCCTCATTACCGGCAACGTTGCGGATTGTCGTCGTCCTAGTGTGGCTCGGCTTGGCGGTCAGCTGTGGCCCAGCAACGAGAGTCGTTACTATCGGTGTTCTTAACTTCAGTCCCAGCACTGAGATGGTATTCCAGGGATTCAAATACGGCATGTCAACTATGGGATTCCCAGAGAGTCAAAAGGTGCGCTACGCCTACTCTGGAGGAGCGGCGCCCGCAGGAAGCCTGGACCAAGTTGTATCAAGTCTCAAGACCCAGAAAGTTGACCTTATACTGGCCATCACCACCCCCGCAGCCTTGGCAGCTCAGAAGGCAACGGAAAGCTCCCGTATCCCCGTTGTCTTTGCTCCGGTTAACGACCCCGTAGCCGCTGGTTTGGTCAAAACTTTGAGCCAGCCTGGCGGTAATCTGACTGGCATTCGCACCGGCGGATTCGTAGCAAAGGAACTGGAATGGTTGAACACTTTGGCGCCCTCAGCCCGCCGGGTATTGGTGCCCCACAATCCAAACGAGCCCAGTTCAGTTGCCGCTCTGGAATCCCTCCAAAAGGCTGCCAAACAGCTGGGCATTGACCTGGTGGTATCGGAAGCAACCACACCGGCACAACTGGAAGCGTTATTCGCCGATTTCCCTGAGGATGTGGACGCTATTTTGCTTGGCCCTAACAATCTCGCGGTAGCCCACATTACCGACTTTGTGCGAATCTCCAAAGAACGCCGTCTACCTCTAGCTTCCGTTTCTTACGACCAGGCAGAGGCGGGCGCACTATTAAGCTTTGGGCCGGATTTTTATGTTACTGGGCAGCAGGCCGCCTGGCTGGCCGAACGGGTGCTGAACGGCGTGCCACCCGCCAACCTGCCGGTGGAAAGCGCCGACTTGTTCCTTGGCATAAATTTGAATACCGCTGCATCAATAGGTCTTCACATCCCGGAACAACTGCTCCAGCACGCCGACCATATCATCCGGTAGTCTTGTTGCACCGCTACCAAAAACAAGAAGTAGCGACTTTGACAAACATGCGGCCTTCTAGAAGCATTAGGAACCGGCTCACCGGGTCATTCCTGGTCCTGGCGGTAGCGCCACTCCTGGTGACTTGCCTTGTGCTTTTCTGGCAAACTTTTTCCTATCAAAGAGGCCAGGCGCTGCAACTCCAGCAGCAGTTGGCCCTCGGCGCGGCCTCTGAGACCGCCAGCTTCGTAGCTTCCGTGGATATCCAGTTGCGTGCGGTGGCCCGGCAATTGACCGCCCAAGACTTTGATAGCAATTTTGATTCGCGGCGATTCGCCAGAATCATCCATCAATATCCGGCCCTGGAAGAAATGAGCTTGATGGATGCCAGCGGCACCGAGATTGCCCGAGCTTCCCGTACTAAAGTTTTTACCGAGTGGGACCTACGCCACCGCCAGCATTTGCCCGAATTTCAAGTCCCTTTCAACAGGAAGCTGCGGTACTCTGGACCCGTGCGGTTTGACCCTGAAACCAGCGAGCCTTTCATGGCTTTGTCCGTGCCGGTGGAAGACCCGCGGACTGGAGCCGTGCGTGGTGTTCTTGCCGGTCAAATCCGGCTTAAAGGGGTCTGGGACCTGGTGGCAGCGCTGAAGGTGGGCGAAAATGGCACCGCCTTCATTGTGGACCAATATGGGCGCGTAGTGGCGCATCCCAATCCTTCCATTGTGTTGCGGGGCACCCGGTTCGACTCTCCTGAGACCAACGGCATGAACACCGGACTCGCGGGAAATACAGTCCTAATTGCCAGCCAGGCCATTCCTTTGGATGACCAGACCCTCTACGTGGTGGCGGAACGGCCGCTGCTAGAAGCCATGGCTCCCACCATACGCAGCGGGGTCATTATGCTTGGCATCATCACTCTGTCAGTAATGGCTGCGGCCGCCCTGGCGGCTTTGGCGGTACGCCAAATTGTGCGTCCTGTGGAGAGCCTGGCCGCCACCGCCCGCGCCATCAGCTCTGGTGATCTCACCCAGCGCGCCTCCGTCGGTACGCGCGATGAGCTGGGGGCGCTGGCCAGCGCCTTCAATGCCATGACCGACCGGCTGCAAGCTACCATCAACGCCCTTAAAGACCGGGTCTCCGAGCGCGACCAGGCAGTAAAAAAGCTGGATAAAGAAATTGCCGAACGCAAGCTTATTGAAGAAGAGCTCCGGGACAGCAACCTCCGGCTAAACGACACATTGGGCCAGCTGAAGACCACCCAGGACCAGTTGGTGCAGCAAGAACGTCTGCGGGCCTTGGGAGAAATGGCCAGCGGCATTGCCCACGACTTTAACAACGCCCTGGCCCCTGTAGTGGGTTTCAGCGAACTGCTGGTGACCCGGCCTCAAGATCTGGATGACAAAGAAAAGGTCTTGAACTACCTGCAAATCATTAATATCGCCGCCAAGGACGCCAGCAAAGTGGTCAGCCGCCTGCGGGAGTTCTACCGCCACCGCGAGGAGGGGGAACTGTTTCTGCCCGTGGACCTTAACGCCCTGGTTGACCAGAGCATTGCCCTCACCCAGCCCAAGTGGAAGGACCAAGCCCTGGGCAACGGCGTAGTCATAGAAGTTTTAGCGCACCCTGAGCCAGTGCCTACCATAGCCGGAAACGCTTCCGAATTACGCGAGGTGCTGACTAACCTGATTTTCAACGCGGTGGATGCAGTCGCTGAAAAAGCCAAGGGCCGGCCCAAAGGCGCTCAGAAAAAGACCGACGGTTCCATCACCCTCCGGACTTACACGCGCTATGCGTCTGACCAGTCCCCAGCCGCCGGCCCACAGGGCGAGCAGGCAGTATTGGAAATCACCGATACTGGCATTGGCATGACCAAGGACGTGCTGCAACGGTGTCTAGAACCCTTCTTCACTACCAAAGGCGTAAAAGGCACCGGCTTAGGATTGTCCATGGTGTTCGGCATTGTCAAGAGACACCGGGGCCGGCTGGACATCCAGAGCGCCTGGGGCCAGGGCACTACCATAACCATCACGCTGCCCATTGGCAGCACTGCCGACCTGTCTGCATCAGCACCCGCGCCAGAGAAGACCCCGCAATGCCGTCCGCTGCATGTCCTAGAGCGTGTCGTCAAAATAACTTACTCCAGATTATTACCGCTCGGATCTGACAGGAAGCTAGGTAAGAGGCAGACCCTTTGGCATAACGGGTCGCTATGCCCCGCCACTGTTTGAAAAGGAGGAAGGAGTTCTCCACCAGGTGGCGTAATTT
>VGZV01000043.1 GCA_016872385.1 SAR202 cluster bacterium
CCCCCCGTACTTGGATTTCCAGCGGTAGTAGGTATGGTCAGAAATCCCGTGCTGGCGGCACAGGTCCAGAACCTTTACCCCAGCTTCCCCCTGTTTCAGAATCCCGATGATTTGTTCCTCGGTGAACTGGCTGCTTTTCATGTCGAGCTCTCCTTAGCTTTGTAGATTCTATCGGAGAACCCGCATTACCAGTGGACTTATTTTAGGGGGAATGGTCAGCGCAACCACGGCAAACGTCAGGCCGGCGCAAACTTCCACAGCCTCCGGAATCAGACTCCGCGCAGATGGCTCCGTCATGGTCCCTGCTGGCTTGCTCGTCGGGACGTATACATTCAGCTACAGGATCTGCGCCATCGCCGATACGACCAACTGCGACGGAGCGGAGGTGGCAATCTCAGTACGCTCTTTCCCACTGGTGGCAGTGAACGATCAAGCTTCGGCGTCTTTTTCCGCAGGTGGCGCCGCTCTGGCCAGCGTCCTCGCCAACGACACGCTGGGCGGCCTGATGGCAACGACATCTGTCGTCAGACTCAGGCAAATTTCTTCGACAAACCCGGGGATTTCGCTCAATAGCGGCACCGGCGCTGTCAATGTAGCTCCGGGCACGCCCAGCGGGACTCACACGCTAATTTACGAGGTGTGCGAAGTCGCCAATCCCGCCAACTGCAAACAGGCGACGGTCACGCTGAAGCCGTACTCCATAGATGCGGTAAACGACGCTTTTCCTAAAATATCGTCCAAGACTGGTGGAGTAACCCCCAGTGTGCTCGCCAACGATCGGTTTAACGGCGCAGTAGCAACCACCGCGAAAGTGAAGCTCTCGCTAATAACCACGCCCACCGCGGGGATAACCTTCGATCTATCCACCGGCGTGTTTACGGTCGCGCCAAAAACCGAGTCGGGCGATTATCCCATCGTCTATCAGATCTGCGAGATCGCCAATCCGGCCAATTGTGATTCAGCGACGGCGACCCTCAATCTGATCGGCGGAGTCTAGTAGCTGCCCGCACGGTATTTGGCAGCGACTTTCAGCGGGCGCCGATTTCCGGCGCCCGCTTTTTATTATATGAACATATTCCAAAATGACGCTCATGGTTCGACGGGCTCACCATCAGCGGTGCAAATCCGCTCGTCCCAAGCTTCTTGAAGGACGGACGAGTTGGCTAACCACAATTGCGGGATGGGTTCATTGAAAGGTCCTGGCGCATATTGTATGGCCCGTTGACAATTCCCGATTCTGGGGATAGACTTTGCCCAGATGAACCGGTTCGATAGCACGTTCTGCTTTTGCACCTGTCCCCCTACATAGGGGGCGGGTAATTTGTTCCCTGCGAACGCCTGCGCCCACCAAGCTTGCGCCGAATGGTGGGCGTTTTATTTTGTCCAAGATTCAGGGGGTTCAGCGACAAGGAGGCCGTTGTGAGCAGTCAGACTGGGCGTCATGTCCTTACCCAGGAGCAGATTTACCAGAAGAGTCTGGAATTGTCCCGCACCGCTCCCGGACCTGGCATTGTCCCCTTCATTGAAGAAGAGGTGGAGCGGTTTGAAGACGAAGTAGCCAGGTTCCGGTCCGGTCAGATAGAGGAACGCGAGTTTATACCCTTCCGGCTGCGCCAGGGCATCTATGGCCAGCGCCAGGCGGACCGGCAGATGATCCGGGTAAAGATTCCTGGGGGCATCATCACGCCGGAAGCGCTGGACGTACTGGGGGTTATTGCGGAGAAGTACGCACCTCTGGGCAAGGGTCACTTGACCACCCGGGAGAACGTGCAGTACCACCACGTTCCCCTGGGCGAATGCGCTACGGTCATGCGGATGCTGGGCGAGGTGGGCCTTAGTACGCGGGAGGCCTGCGGCAATACGGTGCGCAACGTGGTCAGTTCTCCCAGCGCGGGTGTCTGCCCGGATGAGGCCTTTGATCCCACGCCCTACCTGGCCGCTTACGTCCGCTTTGGCATGAGGCATCCCCTGGCGCAGAACTTCCCCCGCAAGTTCAAGACCTCCTTCAGCGGCTGCCCAGATCATGACGCGGTGGCTTCGCTGATTCACGACGGCTCCTTTGTGGCCCAAATCCGGGAGGAAAACGGCGTTCAGAAGCGCGGCTTCACCGTATATGTGGGCGGCGGCAGCTCCATCATGCCCCGGCTGGCCAAGCCCCTCTACGATTTTGTCCCAGAGGAGGACCTGCTGCGGGTAGCCCAGGCCATCTGGACAGTCTTTAACAAGGCGGACATCCTCCGCAAGAACCGCATGATGGCCCGCATCAAGGTGCTTATTGACAAGATTGGCATGGATGCCTTCCGCCAGCAGGTGGATGCCGAGCTGGCCCAAATTGGCCCCATTGACCCCAGGCCATTGATGGGTCTGGAAGAGCTGCACAAAGAAGTCCCGCCCAAGGCTGCACGGGGCGGCCGCAACGGGCACCCCCTGCCCCAGGAGTTCCTGCAGTGGCGGGATACCAACACCTTTGAGCAGAAGCAGAAAGGCTATTACTATGTGACCGTCCGCATCCCATTGGGCGACATAACCGCGGCCCAGTTCCATGCTCTGGCCAAGCTGGTCCGCCAGCATACCGGAGGGCGTCCGCGGGCTACCCAGGAGCAGAACCTGGCCCTGCGCTTTGTTCCGGAAAGCAGCCTTTACACCGTGTGGCAGGAGCTGCAGAAGATTGGCTTCGCCCAGGCGGACGCCGACTCCATCTACGATGTGGTCTCCTGCCCCGGCACCGACAGCTGCAAGCTGGGCATTACTTCCTCTATGGGGCTGGGCAACGCCATAATAGACCAACAAGCGTCCTGGAACGGCCTGCTGGATGACCCCTTGGTCAAAAAGATGCACATCAAGATGAGCGGCTGCCCCAATGGTTGCTCCCAGCACCACGTGGCCAGCATCGGCTTCCACGGCGCGGCCATGAAGGGGCCTTCCGGCGAGCAAATCCCCGCCTATGAAGTGTTCCTGGGCGGACGGTACGGCGGCGCCAAAATTGAGGACACCCGCTACGGCCAGCGGCTGGGCGGAGTTAAGGTCCCTGCCAAGCACGTGCCCCAGTTTGTGCGCGACGTGGCCGCTTTTTACAAGGAAAACCGCCATGACGGAGAGGAGTTCAGCCAGTTGGTAGACCGGCTGGGCGTCAAGGCCTTTGAACCGCTGGCCGCTCCCTACCGGGAAGTGCCTGCCCTCAGCGACGCCACGGTGGACACCTACATGGACTGGAGCAAGGATATGCTCTACAAGCTGGAGCGCGGCGAAGGCGAGTGCTCGGTGTAGCGGGGGAGATCTACCCCCACCCATGCCCTCCCCCTCATTAAGGGGGAGGGCACAAGTTCCTTCCCCCTAGCCAAAGGGGGAAGGTTAGGATGGGGGTGCACCTACACTCATGTCCATCAGCCGCAAGAAGGCCCTGGAATACGCAGACCGGGTTATCTCCCGGCCCCGCAGCCGCCTGACCGTCACTATGCGCCAGGGTAAAGAGGGTGTGACCCTGCTGCATGATGGGAAGGCGCTGACGCGGTGCTACATCAACCGCTCTGGCATCCGGGCAGCCACCTTCATGGCCCAAGCGTTGGGGGTGAAAGTGCCGCCGCTGGGGGAATCGGTGCAGGCGCAGGTATCTACCGGCGTGCTGTGGCGGGCAGTGTCCATCTCCAGCCTGGACTTCCGCAAGCGGGCCAGCTACGTGCTGCTGGAGCGGCTGCTGGAGGAGGCGGAGCAGATGCGGGGAGAACCGGCGGCGGAGGTCTAGCTCCTTAGCCAGCGGGTGAAGCGCTGCCAGGCGGTAAGACGCTCATCTACAGGCTTGCCGCGCCACCGCTTTTCATATCCCCCGGTGGACACGGGCTTGATGAAAAACATGAGGTATGCCGCCACCAGGACACCCAGGCCAATCCACACCACCACAAACCACCGAAGCAGCGCCGCAATCAGAAAGATAATCAGCCCCGCCAGCATGAGCTTGCCTGCAGAAATCCTGGGCCAGCGGCGGCTTGGACGGGGGTTGTAGCCAACTTCGGGGTTGCCTCTGCTGGGCCGGTGGAGCTTGGGAAACTCCCGTGCAGTTTTGGCGGGCAGCTTTACCGGCTCCTTGGGAGTCTCCTCTTCAGAGCGCCGCAGAATCTCTTCAATTTCGTCCTGATACTTCTCCGGCATAGGCCCTCCGCAATCTACCCAACCTGCTCAGGACTATAACCACTCATCTAACCCTTGCTTCCATTATATAGAACAACGGTTAATGGGGGAAGGCGGCGAAATCTGACTATCCAAACCGTCCGGTGATGTATGCTTCCGTGCGTTCGTCTTTGGGATTGGTGAAAATCTGACGGGTGTCCCCAAATTCCACCAGTTGGCCGCCGCGGTTTTCCACGTTCATAAGGAAGGTGGTGTAGTCGGAGACCCGGGCCGCTTGCTGCATGTTGTGGGTCACAATGACAATAGAATATTCCTGGGAAAGCTCCCGCATCAGGTCCTCAATGGCCAGGGTGGCAATGGGGTCTAGGGAGGAACACGGCTCGTCCATAAGAATGACCCTTGGCTCCACGGCTAGGGCGCGGGCAATGCACAGCCGTTGCTGCTGTCCGCCGGAGAGGGCCAGGGCGCTGGCGTTGACCCGGTCTTTAACTTCCTCCCACAAGGCGGCCCGTACCAGGGACTTCTCCACCAGTTCATTCAAGTTTCCCCTGAACCCGTTAATTTTAGGGCCAAAAGCCACATTCTCAAAAATGGACTTGGGAAACGGGTTGGGCCGCTGAAAGACCATGCCAATCTGGTAGCGAATTTCCGTGGGGTCAACATCTGGGGCGTAAAGGTCCTGGCCCTCAAAAAGCACTTGGCCGGTAATGCGAGAGCGAGGCACCAAGTCGTTCATGCGGTTAAAGCACCTGAGGAGGGTGCTTTTGCCGCACCCGGAGGGGCCGATGATAGCGGTAATCCGGTTGCGGGCTACGTTCAGTGTAACGTCGTTAATCGCCTGCTTGGTCCCGTAATAGACGCTGAGGCCGCGGGTCTGAAGAATGTGTTCGCTGAGCTGCAACTGCTTATGCCTCTGGACGGCGCTGGAATTTGTTGCGCAACAGGATGGCCCCTGCATTCATGGCGAGCAGCAGGATTAACAGGACGATTATACCGGCGGCTGCCGCCTGGTGAAACCCGGCCTGGGGGCGGGAAATCCAGTTAAAAATCTGGATGGGCAGCACGGTAAACCGGCTGAAGGGGCCGTCGGGCGCAAAAGGCACGAAGGTTAATGCCCCCATGACAATTAGGGGCGCGGTCTCACCCAGAGCACGGCTCACTGCCAGGATGACGCCGGTCAGAATTCCGGGTAAGGCTTGGGGCAGCACCAGGTGCCAAATGGCCTGCCAGCGGGTAGCGCCCAGGGCATAGGCCCCTTCCCGCACGGATCGGGGCACGGCCCGTACAGCCTCTTGGGCGGCGATGATGATGATGGGCAGCACCAGCAGGCCCATGGTCAACCCCCCTGCTAGCACGCTGCGGCCCAGCCCCAGGCTGCGCACAAAAATCTCCAGGCCCAGGATGCCATAAACAATGGAGGGCACTCCTGCCAGGTTGGCAATGTTTATCTGGACCAACCGGGTGCGCCAGTTCCGGCTGGCGTACTCTTCCAGATAAACTGCTGCGCCTACCCCCAGGGTAAAGGCCACCACTGCCGCAATCAGCACCACGTAAATGCTGCCCAGCAAGGCGGCCTTAATCCCCGCTTCATCGGGATTTCTTGAGGGGAAGCCGTTGATAAAGTCCCAACTCACTCGTGACACGCCTTGCTGGATTAAGTAACCCAAGAGTAGCACCAGCATGGCTAATGCCACCCCAACGGCCATCAAACACAGTGCGTGGAAGGCGCGCCCTTGCCACTGGCGGCGGGCCATGTGGCGCTTGAAGTCTGGGTGAGCAATAATCGCCATTACTCGTACACTTCCCGGAACCGGCCCACAAAGTATTGGCTCAGCAGGTTCATTGCCAGGGTCACAATGAACAGCGTCAGTCCCACCGCAAAGATGGTCTTGAACTCCAGGGTGCCGGTAGGAGTGTCGCCCAGGCTCACCTGGACGATGTAAGCGGTCATGGTCTCAATGGGCACAAAGGGGTTCAAGGTAAAGGTGGGGTTTTGGCCCGCGGCAATAACTACAATCATGGTTTCGCCCACTGCCCTGGAAATAGCCAGGATAAAGGCTGCGGTAATGCCGGAAAGGGCTGCCGGAATCACCACTCTGGTAGAGACTTCCAGCTTGGTGGAACCCAGGGCATAGGCTCCTTCCCGCAGGGAGCGTGGCACGGCGCGCATGGCGTCTTCGCTCAGGCTGGAAACCATGGGCAGGATCATTATCCCCATGACTATGGAGGCGCTCAGCCCGTTGAACACCGAGATGTTGGGCGAGATTTGCCGCAGTAGCGGCGTGACGAACAGCAAGCCAAAGTAGCCGTATACCACCGTGGGGATGCCAGCCAGCACCTCCAGCACCGGTTTCAGCGAGCGCCGCATGATATCGGGCGCGTACTCGCTCAGGTAAATAGCGCTTAGCAAGCCCAGGGGCAAAGCCACCAGCATGGCCCCTGCCGAAGTCAAAATAGTGCCGGTCAGCAGCGGCCAGATGCCAAAGTGCTTGGAGGCAAATAAGGGCGTCCAGCGGGTGCCGGAGATGAACTCCCAGGGGGAAACCTCCTGGAAGAAGAGGATGGCCTCAAAGAGCAGTACGGAAACAATGCCCACCGTGGTGAGGATGGAGACGATGCTGAAAAGCGCCAGCAGGAACCGGATGATGCGTTCCGAAAGAATTCTTTTCCAGTGGCGGGGTAAAGAAGCCCGGAGCCTGGCGGCTGCGGACTGGTGCTGGGTCAGATCATCTCGCGCCAAGGTTCACGCTCAAATCAGGAGTGGATGGGAAATCCTGGAGTGCCGCCACCAGAATAACTGGGCGGGGGAGTTGTGGCAAGCATGCCGACAAGGAGGAAGCGTATCAGTTTACTTTGGCATTATCCGTCGCACCGGAGGAAGCCGGCGCCCAGATAGGGATATAGCTGAGATGCGGCACTGGGTTCCGGCTTCCGCTGGAACGACGCTCAAATTGATACACTACCGGCGGCTTTGCCCAAAATGTCATTCTGAATCTCGATGCAATAGGGACTCAGTGTGACAATAATTGGCTGCAAAACGTTACTGACTATCGAAATCCATACTTTTTGGGCAAGGCCCACTACCGGCAAGGAAGCCGTTCCTTCATGAGGGATGATGCAGGTTGTTTCCAGGACATTTTGGAAGCCGTTCATCAGGTAGAGAAAAATGCTGGCCGGGGCCAGGGGGCTTTTCTGGAAAAAGTAAGTTTTCTCCCCCCTTGCCAATGGGGATTTAGAGGGGGTCGTCCAACCCCACCTATCCTCCCCTTGTTAAGGAGGGGGACTTTTAACACGCCCTTTAACCACATAGCGATATACGGCCGGCCATTGGAGTGTTGCACCCCTACTGGTTTGCCGCCAGAGCTTGTTCTACGGGCCTCTTGTCCGGCTCTTTGCCGCCAAAAATAGTGCCGGTACGGTTATTCTCAAACCTGGCCAGGGCCAGTTCATAGACCTTCGCTGGGAAAGGTATGTACCCAACCTCCTCAGCCAGCGCCTGGCCCTTGTCTCCCAGGTAGTAGCGTATGAACTCCTTAATCTGTGGTTCAGCCGCCGCCTCTTTGCGGACGTAGATAAACAGGGGGCGGGACAGCGGCTTGTAGGTGCCATCATGGATCGTCTGCTCACTGGGCAGAACACAGCCCGCCCCGCCGTCTATGGCCACCTCATTGAGCCGGTCCCGGTTCTCCAGGTAGTAAGCGTAGCCAAAATACCCCAGGGAGTAACGGTCTCCAGCTACGCCTTTCACCAGGACGTTGTCATCTTCGCTGGAAGTGTAATCCCCGCGGGAGGCCTGGGCCTTGCCGTTGATTACCTCGGTGAAGTAGTCAAAGGTGCCAGAGTCCACACCCGGTCCGTACAACCGGATGGTCTCGTCGGGCCATTGGGGATTAACCTGTTTCCAGCGGGTAACCTTGCCTTCGGCGGTAGGTTCCCACAGTGTCTTCAGTTCTGCCACCGTCATGCACTGGATGGAATTGTTCTGCGGGTTGACCATTACCGTGAGGCCGTCAATGGCCACTGGTATCTCAATATACTCAATGCCAGCCCGGATGCAAGCTTCTACTTCTGTGGACTTGATGGGCCTGGAGGTGTTGGAAATGTCGATCTCGCCGTTGCAGAACTTGGTAAAGCCGCCGCCGGTGCCGGAAACGCCTACCACCACCTTTACTCTGCCTCCGGTAAGCTTGCCAAACTCTTCCGCAACTGCCTCTGTAATGGGGAACACAGTGCTGGAGCCGTCAATGATGATGCTGCCGCTTAAACCGCTTGGACCGTTTCCGGGTTGCGTTCCTGCTGGTGGAGCCGCCCCGCCGCAGGCCAGGATTGCCAGGGACGCCAGGAGCGGGGCCGCCAGGGCCAGCAGCGGGAAGATGGAATACCTATAGAGCAACTTGCTGGAAATCTTCATCATGTCTCCCATGTTGTAATTTTTCATGTGGGGCAAGTGCTTGGTTGGAGCCATGTGCCTGGCACGACTTCCCGGAGGGCCTCTGATGCAATTATGTTCAAGATATGGTTGAAGTAAAAAATAACGGCTGGTACAAAATATACCAGCCGTTTTCATTTATTGGTCATCCTGCCCGGCCCTCGTCAGACCGGGAATATGTGCATGAGTAAATTGGCGGCCGCGCCTTAGCCAGGGTGGGGGAACAGAAGTCCGGCAGGTCTTGTAGCCCCCTCTGCAGTTGGGATACTATGCCCAAGTAAACCTGGTAGGTCAGAGAAAAGCAGGCGTAATCAATCAAGGAGCCACCCATCGCAGGATGGTAATCGTACACGCAGGTACTTAATTCGTCTCGCCATCATTATGGACGGCAGGCCCCTTGCCTGTCAATTACTTGTTTTCCTGCTTGCGCGGAATTCTGAAAGAAATTCCTGGAAATGTTCTCCAGGGTGCAAAACATCAATGGCTAGTGGAGAGGGACGTGGCTGAATCGAAGTTTACCCTGAGTGTTGTTGACCAGTCGCCGGTGCGCAAAGGCAGCACCGCTGGCGAAGCCCTGCGGGAGACCATTGAGCTGGCGGCCGCCGTGGAACGCCTGGGCTATCAGCGTTACTGGCTGGCGGAACACCACAACCTGCCCAACTTTGCGGGCACCAGCCCGGAAATCCTGATAGGGCAGGTGGCGGCCCGCACCAGCGCCATTCACGTGGGCAGCGGCGGCGTCATGCTCTCCCACTACAGCGCGCTGAAAGTGGCGGAAAACTTCCGGGTTCTGTCAGCCCTTTACCCAGGCCGCATTGACCTGGGCCTGGGCCGCGCCCCGGGCAGCGATCCACTTACCGCCGCCGCCCTGGCCTATCCTGGCGTGCCCAACGAGGTGAGCCAGTACCCGCGGCAGGTGGTGGACTTGCTGGGTTATTTGACCGGCAAGACGGCGGAGGGCCACCCCTTTGCCGAGGTTCTGGCTGGTCCTGGAGAATGTCCTCCCGTGCCCCAGGTCTGGTTGTTGGGTTCCCGGGGCGAAAGCGCCTACATGGCCGCCCGTCTGGGCCTGCCCTTTAGTTACGCCCACTTCTTTGGGCACGGCGTGGATGAAGGCCCAGCCATTGTGGAGGGCTACCGGAGGCAATTCCAGCCTTCGGTTTACCTGGCCCAGCCCCTGGTCAACGTAACGGTGCATGTCCTTTGCGCCGAAACTGAAGCCAAGGCCCGCCAACTGGCCGCCAGCCGCGACCTGGCGCGCCTCAACTCCCGGTTGGGCCAGGCGGAAGGCATCCCCTCGGTGGCCGAGGCCCTGGCTTACCCTTACAGCAACGGCGAGCGCCTTTACATTGAGCAGCAACGCCGGGGCTGTATTGACGGCGACCCGAAGCAAGTGCTTCGGGGGCTAGAGGCCATTCGGGAGCAGTACCAGACCCCGGACATTGGCGTGGTCACCGTGTGCCACGGTTTTCAGGAGCGGGTGCGCTCCTACGAACTGGTGGCCCAGGCTTGTGGCATCAGCCCCCGTAGTTGAGGTTGTGGTCCCGCATCAAAATGGTCCGGTCATTGCGGCGCACACCGGCGTCCACCACCTCGCCCACAAATAGCGTGTGGTCGCCCTTGGCCACCTCGCCCACCACCCGGCACTCCCACCAGGAAGGCGAGTTGACCAGCAGGGGGCATCCGGTCTGTTTGCCGATTTCAAAACTCTGGCCGCCGATGGTATTGTCCTGCCGCTGGTGAGTCTTGAAGAAATTGAAGGCCAGGTCCTTCTGGTCTTGGCCGATGACGTTGATGGCGAAGACGCCGCTGTCCTTGATGTGCCGGTGGCTGGAAGAGTCCGCCTTAACCCCCACAGCCACCAGAGGCGGTGCAAAAGAGGCCTGAGTGATCCAATTGACGGTGGCGGCGCCCACTTCCGGGCCGGTCTTGGCGCGAGTGGTCAAGACAAACATCCCGTAGGGGATCATGCGCAGGGCGGTTTTCTTGGCGGCTTCGTCCATGATAATAGCTCCAGAGAAAGTATTTTGGGTAAATGCAGGCAGCCCATATTATGGTGGATGCTGGGGGACAGGACAAGGAGGCGGCATGAGACCTGTTGAACTCACCACGCGCTGGCTGCCCAGGGGCGTGGATGGCATCACTCTGTGGCCGTTTATCTTTTACCGCCGCGGCTACGAGCAGAATGTGCCACTGCGCTGCCATGAGCATTACCACTGGCGGCATGCCCTGCGCTGGGGTGTGATCCCGTGGTATTTAGCTTATCTGGCGTTGAGGCTCTTTTACCTGTCCCAGCCCGCAGACCAGCACCCCCTGGAGGCCCCGGCCTACGCCAAACAGCGGGAAGTGCAGGCCTTGCTGGATGCGGGGCGCAGCATTGACGACCAGCTGGCGGAATTGGGCATGGTGTGAAGCGCTTTCCCCCATTCATTACCTGTTGGAGGTCTTGGCCCAAATCTCAATCGCCGCACCGGCGAAAGCCGGAACGACGTAATTGTAGTCGGAGGCCTTTGAGATGCCCCCTGCCGGGGAAGCTAGGAGAAAGAAGATTCAGTCCCTGGGGGCCAACAACTGCTCCGCCAGTCCCTCCAGCCGGGCTTCCAGGCTGGGTATATGCTCCTGATGTCCAATGGTCACTTGCAGGGGAGTTATGGAGATGCAACTGTTCCGCATGGCCCACAGGTCGGTGCCTTCCGGCGGATTGATGGCAATGAGACGGTTGCGGGCAATCCAGTACCTCTGCCGGTGGCCAGTGCCCTCGGCGCGGACAGTCTCACCATAGGAGCGGTTGCCCAGGGTAGTTATCCTGACTCCGACGATGCTGGCCAGGGAGGTGCTGGGCACGTTGATGTTCAGGAAGAAATTGCTGGGAGTTGAGTTGCCGGGGTCATCGCCAGGAGCGGCTGGAGCTTGGACCAACCTTTGGACTAACAATTGCAGCACGCGGGCGGCGGCATCGTACTGGGGGTTCTCCACTGCGCCCACGGAGATGGCCATGGTAGGATATCCGCGCACGTAGCCCTGCACGGCGGCGCCCACTGTGCCGGAGACCATCACATCCCAACCCAGGTTGGAACCTGCATTAATGCCCGAGACCACCAGGTCCACCTGCCCCACCAACTGCTCCAGGGCCAGGATGCAGCTATCTCCCGGCGTTCCTTCCACGGAATATACAGTTACGGGGTGCCCGGCCTCCGCGCCGCCGCTGAGGTTGGAATCCACATTTACCTGGCGGGCGCGCACTGGCGCATGCAAAGTCAAGGAAGCGCCCACACCGCTCTGCTCCCGGTCCGGGGCTACCACAAACAGCTCGCCTGCCTGCCGCAACACCCGCGCTGCCGCCCACAGGCCTGCGGCGTGGATGCCGTCATCGTTGGTTAAGAGGATTTTCAAGGGGGTTGGCCTCAGAATTCTCCGCGGCGGGCCGCTTCTTCCCTGCCCCTGAAGTAATACCCAGCTACGGCACTCACCAAACCTGCCATAACTACTGACACAGTAGTTAACAATCTGACCACGTCATCGAGTGACATTGTGTCACGGTTGGTGAGGGTCCAAGCCAGGACAACTACAGCAATGATGGCGATGAACGCAAGCACCAACTAGATGGCAATGGTAAAGGTAAACCATTCTTTAGCATCAAGAGGAGTTCTTGAAGGCTTGGGCTCTCCCGAGATGCGTCGAAGATTCGCCAACTACTACAGTCTCATCTGACATTGTTTGTTCTGGCTGAGAAGGGGGTTCATCTAATGGTATCCGAGGACCTTCACCTGCAGCCGTCATATAGTCAAAAGTGGTGAAGAAATACGCCTATCAACCCATTCGGATGTAGTTCGAGTACTGTACGCCAGAAGGCGTTTCGTTTGTGAAGAAATCCATTGAAGAGGTGCTGAATGCTTCTTGAGGAAGTCTAAAAGCAACTGGCCCACGTGGCGTGTTGACCTGTATAGTCCCAGTTGCATTAAGGCCTTCGATTTCCTTCCAAAATCCAAGTGCATGGATGACTGGGGCATGGGCAGAAAGGCGTCCCTTTTTACCGTAGAGACGGTTGTCCACTGTAGTGCGCAACAAGCGCAGTGCATCCTCTAAGAATGTGTCTAAAAAGGCTAGGTGCTCGTGGTTCGACAGGCTCACCACGAGCGGTCCTTCAGCCGAAGGACACTCACCCTGAGCTTGTCGAAGGGTGAGCGCTGGTAGTGCACAGCACTTTTTAGACACCCTCTAAAACTTCTTCTGGAGTCACGCCTAGTGAACGAGCGAGGTGACGAAGGTCTGACGCAGCCTTGCCAGTAATATGAACATTGATATCGTTGTCGTTAGGGTTCAGACTCTGGAAGTTCTCGGCCATGTTAAAAACCTCGCCGGTGCAATTGCACTCTGTTCCTTATACTATCACAAGCTCCTATTAATTGTGTGCCAGGGCGGCGTTAAATACGGCTTGGCCTGCATTTTTACTGCGGGCACTAGCTCATTACGTACTTCCAAGACGGTTTGGGATTCGTCCTCAAAGGCCGCTTCATCCTCCGCCACTGCTTCGACTTCAGACTGATCTTCCTTCATAGTGGTCGAGAACGTGTCTTACCCGGGCCTCATCCTAGCCTGGTGGAAACCTGCCTTGCTCAATTATATGTATCTAGCTGTGCGCCAGGCCTGCGGCATGGTAAATGGCGTGTTTAACTTCCACCGGGGCTACGGCGCGCCGGTACTCCGCCGAGGCATAAATATCGCCCATCACTTCGCCTGCCAGGTCGTTGGATACTTGTGCGGCGGCGGCGGCAATGTTGTCTGCGGTCAGGTCCTGCCCTATCAGCGCCTCTTCTACTGAGGCAGCCCGCACCGGCTTGGGCGCCAGCCCGCCCAGGACTACGCTGGCCTGGGTGCACCGGTTGCCCGACATGCTGATTACCACCGCTGCGCTGACCACCGAGAAAAATGTAGCTGGGTGGGCCATCTTGGCGTAGGCGGAATGCTGGGCAGTATTCATCACCGGGACCTGAATCTCGGTGAGAATCTCGTGCTCGCCCAAACTGGTGCTGAGGGCGCCGGTAAAAAAGTCGGCGGCAGCCACGGTGCGTGTCACCCGCCGGTGCAGCGCTCCCGTGCCCTGAATGACAAACTGAGCGTTCAGGGCGGTGAGGGCAGTGGGCCAGTCCGAGGCCGGGTCCGCGTGGGACACGTTGCCGCCGATAGTGCCCCGGTTGCGTACCTGCGGGTCTCCAATCTCCCCAGCCACCTCTGCCATTAATGGACAAACCCTGGCCACGGCCTCGGATGCTGCAATGGTCTGGTGGGTAGTCAGCGGGCCAATGTGGACCGTGGTGTCATCCACGCTGATTCCCTGCAAATCCAAGATGCCACTAATGTCCACCAGAGCGGCAGGCCGCGCCAGGCGCAACTTGAGCAGCGGTATTAAGCTATGGCCGCCCGCCATCAGCTTGGCCCCATTGTGGGCGCGCAAAGTCTGCAACGCTTCGGCCACGGAGTTGACCTTGTAGTATTCAAACTTGGCCGCAAACATAGTTTCTCCTTCTGACCAAATCCCCCCTGGCCCCCATTCTTAAGGGAGTTGGGGGGATTTCTTAACTTCTATCCCTGCTGGTGAATAGCGCGCCACACCTTTTCTGGGGTCAGGGGCATTTCCAGCCCGGTCACGCCCAGGTGCCGCAGAGCATCTATGACAGCGTTATACACTGCCGGAGTAGATGCGATGGTGCCGGTCTCCCCAATGCCTTTCACGCCCAGGGGATTATGAGGCGAGGGTGTGGTGGTGGACAGGGTCTCCACGTCGGGCAGTAGGTGCGCCCTGGGCAAAGCATAGTCCAGCATGGAGCCAGTGAGAAGCTGACCGTTCTGGTCATATACCGCCCCTTCCCACAGGGCCTGGCCCACGCCCTGCACCACTCCGCCGTGAATCTGGCCTTCCACCACCATGGGGTTAATCTGGCGGCCACAATCATCCACCGCCACGTACTTGGTCAAGTCAATGTGCCCGTTGTCCGGGTCCACTATCACCACGGCAATGTGGGTGCCAAAGGGGAAGGTAAAGTTAGGCGGATCGTAGAAGGTGGTGGCCTCCAGGCCGGGCTCCATGCCCTGGGGCATGTTCCAGGCTACGTTGGCCATCAGCGCAATATCCTGAATAGTCTTGCTCTTGTCCGGCGAGCCCCGGACGAAGAATTTGCCGTCGGCATATTCCACGTCCGCCTCGGCAGCTTCCAGCAGGTGGGCAGCCAGCAGGCGTCCCTTCTCCCGGATTTTGCGGGCGCTCAGGGCCACCGCCGCGCCGCCTACCACGGTAGTGCGGCTGCCGTAGGTGCCCCAGCCCATGGGGGTGAGGTCGGTGTCTCCGTGGACCACCTCCACGTCGTCCACCGGTACCCCCAGTTCGTCAGCAATAATCTGGGCGAAGGTGGTTTCTTCACCCTGGCCGTGGGGCGAGGTGCCGACGAACACGTTAACTTTGCCGGTGGCGTAGAACCGCACAATGGCGCTTTCCCACAGGCCGCCGCCAAAGCCCACGGCCCCGGCCACCTGGGACGGCCCCAGGCCGCAGATTTCACAGTAACACACCACTCCGATGCCCATGTACTTGCCGTGCTGCCGTAGTTGTTGCTGCTCCTGGCGCAACCGATTATAGCTTGTGTGGGTCAGGGCTGTATCCAGGGCCTTCTGGTAATCGCCGCTGTCGTACTTTAGCCCAATGGCTACGTCGTAGCCGTTGTCAAACTTGGGAATCAGGTTGCGGCGGCGCACCTCCACCGGGTCCAGGTTTAACTGTACCGCCAGCAGGTCAATCATCCGTTCCAGCAGGAAGGTGGCCTCCGGCCGCCCGGCTCCCCGGTAGGCCTCCACCGGCGTGGAGTTGGTAAAGACACCATATACATCCGCGCGGATGTTGGGTATGGCGTATGGGCCGGAGTACATCAGGCCATGCAGAATGGTGGGAATGCCGGGGCCTGCGGTGGACAAATATGCGCCCATGCCAGCATAGACTGTGGCCCGCAGGCCGGTAATCTTGCCGCTGCGGGTGGCGGCCAGTTCTACGCGCTCAATATGGTCGCGCCCGTGGGTGGTGGCCACGTAGTTCTCGGTACGGGTCTCCGTCCACTTGACCGGGAGGCCCAGCTTCATGGCGCAGAAGGCCACAATCATCTCCCAGGGGTAGACGGCAATCTTGCTTCCGAAACCGCCGCCCACTTCCGGGGCGATGATTCTAATTTTGTGTTCCGGAACGCCGGTCACTAGGCAGGTGATAAACCGGACAATGTGGGGGTTCTGGGTGGAGTTCCAGATGGTCAGCTCTCCCATGGGGGCCAGCCAGGAGGCGACGGCAGAGCGCGGCTCCATGGCGTTGGGGATTAGTTTCTGCTGGACGATGGTGTCCTTGACGACTACCTCTGCTGATTTGAAGGCGTCGTCCACATTGCCGCCCGAGGCCACCCAGTGAAAAGCCTGGTTCTTGGGAGCGTCGGCGTGGAGTTGCGGTGCATTGGGGCCAAGGGCTGCCTCCGGGTTAATTACGGCGGGCAGGACTTCGTAGTCCACGCTGATTAGCTCAAGGGCGTCCTCCGCCTGGTAGCGGTCCTCTGCTACCACCACGGCCACGGCGTCGCCCACGTAGCGCACCACATCCTTGGCAATGGCCGGGTAGGCCACCTGTTTCACGTCGGAGTTAGGGACTACCCAGGCGCAGGGAATGGGCTTTAGCACGCCTTCTACGTCCGCGCCGGTGTAAACGGCCAGGACTCCGGGGGCTGCCGCGGCGGCAGAAGTGTCAATGCTGCGGATGCGGGCGTGGGCATGGGGGCTGCGCAGGATGGCGGCATAGACCATGCCGGGCAGCTTGATGTCGTCGGTGTACGTAGCCTTACCGGTAATCAGCCGGGGGTCTTCCCGGCGGCGGATGCCGGAGCCGAAGATTCGGGTCGTCATAACTTAACCTCCCAGGGCTTCGGCGGCGGCCAGGGCCGCCCGAACTATGTTCTGGTAGCCGGTGCAGCGGCAGATGTTGCCTTTAAGTCCCTGGCGCACCTGCTCTGCGGTGGGCTTGGGGTTGCGCTGGAGCAGTTCAGTCACCGTCAAAATCATGCCAGCGGTGCAGTAGCCGCATTGCAGGCCGTGCTTGTTCCAGAAGGCTTCCTGCACTGCGTGCAATTTGCCGTCCTGGGCTAGGCCCTCAATGGTGGTGATGCTGGAGCCGTTGGCATGGACGGCCAGGCAAGTGCAGGACTTCACGGTGACCCCGTCCATGAGCACCACACAACTCCCGCACTGGCTGGTGTCGCAGCCAATCTTGGTGCCGGTGAGGCCCGCCACGTCCCGGAGGAAGTGGACCAGGAGCATGCGAGGCTCCACGTCGGCCTGGTAGCTCTTACCGTTTACTTTCACCTGGATGTTCACGCGCACACCCCCGAAGTTATAAATTAGCCTCGGTTAATGACTTGGAATATTGTTACCTTGGGGTGGTGGGAGTATAGCTTGGGGGGGTAGTTCAGTCAATGAAAAGGGACGGCGTGCAGGATTGTTTCATTCACGGCCCAAGGATTCCGCCTCAGCTCCTTTGGGCTTTGCCCAAAAAATTATCGTCACACCGGCGAAAGCCGGAACGACGAACTGGCCTGGGCAATTTTCGGGCAACGCCGAGCCTGTGTGAGAAGTCCCCTTGTTCTCCTCTTTACCAAGAGAGAACTATATGGGGTGGGACGACCCCACCTTACCCTCCCCTTACTAAGGGTAAGGTATTGCTAAACAAGTCGCAGGTATGGGCGCTTACCACTCCGACCGGGGCGGGCGGCCCATCAGTTCAGCAATGGCGTCCTGGGGAGAGAGGCCCTCGAAAAGCACCCGGTGGGCTGCCTGGGCAATGGGCATTTCCACTGCCAACTCTTTGGCCAGCTTTAGAGCGGCTATTGTGGTATTCACGCCTTCCGCCACGTTGTCCATGGTGGCGCGGATCTCCAGCCAGGTGCGGCCCCGGGCTAGCTGTTCGCCCACGTAATGGTTGCGGCTCAACGGGCTGGCGCAGGTGGCAATAAGGTCGCCCAGCCCGGCCAGGCCGGCAAAGGTCAGGGGTTGCGCCCCGGCGGCCAGGCCCAGGCGGGTAATCTCTGCCAGCCCGCGAGTGATAAACGCCGCCTTGGCGTTGTCGCCCATCTCCAGGCCGTCGCCGATGCCTGCGCCCAGGGCGATGATGTTCTTAAGCGCCCCGGCCAGCTCCACGCCAACCACGTCGTCGCTGGTATAAACCCGGAAGTTAGGGGACATAAGAATAGCCTGGGCAGTTTCCGCTGCGGCGGCGTCCCGGCTGGCCACCACTGTGGAAGCAGGCTTGCCTTGGACAATCTCCCTAGCCAGGTTGGGGCCGGACAGGACGCAGATTCCCCGGTGCAGGGTTGCGGGGAGTTCCTCTGCCATGACCTGGCTCATGCGCAGTCCGTTGGGAATTTCCAGCCCCTTGGCGGCGCTGAGCACAATGGTCCCTGGAGCAATCTGTTTGCGGATGCTCCGGAGGTTTTCCCGCATCCGGTGGGAAGGCACGGCCAGAATAACCAGCCGGGCGGCGGGCAAGGCGTTGACCGGATTGTGTTCCACCTGAAGGGCTTTGGGAAAGCAGACGCCCGGGAGAAACCGCCGGTGTTCCCGGTGGGATTCCAGCTCATGGGCTTCCGCCGCGGAGCGCACCAGCAGAGTCACCGGCACTTTCTGGCGCGCCATAACCATGCCCAGGGTTGTTCCCCAGGTAGTGGCACCCACCACGGCAACCCGGTGATTCACCGCAGACTAACCCCTGGAGAAGCGAAATCCCCCCAACCCCCCTTTTCAAAAGGGGGGCGAAGGGGGATTTCGCCGTCAAAAGTCTCCAATCTCATTTTGGCTTCATGGGAGTCTGCAAGGAGAGGGATTTATCATTCACCTAATCACAGCTTGCTGGCGGGCTGTCCCACCCGTCGCTCAGTGCCGTTGAGTAGTCTCTGGATATTGTCCCGGTGCTGCCAGATGATTACCAGCCCGCCCAGGCCAGCATAAACTGCGTATATGCCGGAGTACATGCCCATCGCCACCAGCGCCACCAGCGCCAGAAATGCCGCAACCACTCCGCTCATGGAACCCAATGACAAATAACGCGTAAACAGGGTGACGGGAATGAAGGAAATAGCGCCGATGGCTGCGGGAATGGGGGCCATGATAACCAGCCCGCCCAGCCCGGTGGCAATGCCCCTGCCGCCCCGGAAATTGAGGAACACAGGCCAGTTGTGCCCCACCAGGGCCATCAGCCCTGCGGCTACCTCCGCTCCTGGCGTTCCAAGGACCACGCGGGCCAGCACTACTGCCAGCACGCCTTTGCCCAGGTCCAGAGCCAGCACCAGGGCGGCCACCTTTCCTCCGCCGGTGCGCAGGACGTTGGAAGTGCCAATGCGCCCGCTGCCGTACTCCCGGATGTCCACGCCGCGCCGCCACTGGAGCAGCATGAATCCCCAGGGAATGGAGCCAATAAGGTACGCCAGGGGCAGCACCGCGGCGTAGCGTGCGGCTTCAGGCTGGCTGCCGAGGGTTAGCAGCGCCAACGCCACCGCCGCTGCCAGTAAGGGCAGCACAGCCAGGCTGAAAACCGCGGGTTGCAGCAGCTTGGTCATTTAGTCTTGAAAACCAGCCTAAGGTGGCTGTGGTTAAACCCAAAGGTCTCCCGCAGCCGGTTCTCCAGGTATCTTTCGTAGGAGAAGTGTACCAGATGCGGATTGTTGACGGTAAACAAAAATGTGGGCGGATTTACGTCAACTTGCCGCAGCATGTCCACCCGCAGCCGTTGCCCGTGGTGGCCCTTGACCATGGGCGGCGGATGGTCCGACAGGGCGTCCACCAGCAGTCGTTGCAGAGCCCGGTAGGGCACGCGGCGCATCCGTTCTTGCCACAGGGCCAGGGCCGTTTGCAGCAATGAGTCTACGCCTTGTCCTGTTAGTGCAGAAGTGAAACATACCGGCACATAAGACATAAAATGCAGCCGCGAGCGGACCCGGGCCAGGGCATGCTCCAGTGGATAGGCGGCGGGGAGTGACTCATCCTTGGGAGCCAGATCCCACTTGTTAACTACTACAATCAGGCCGCGCACCATATCCCAGGCCAGCCCGGCAATGTGGGCGTCCTGGGCAGTGGCCAGTTCCGTGGCGTCGGTGACCAGCAGTGCTATGTCGCAGCGGGCCAGGGCGTTTACTGACCGGATGACGCTGTACTTTTCAATGCCCAGTTCTACCCGGCCGGGCCGCCGGATGCCTGCGGTGTCGATGAGCACAATGGTGTGACCCTGGTACTGGATAGGCGTGTCCAGGGCGTCGCGAGTGGTTCCCGCCACATCGCTGACGATACACCGCTCCTCTCCCAAAATGGCGTTGACCAGCATGGATTTGCCCACGTTGGTGCGCCCCACTATAGCCAGCTTCAACTCCTTGGGTGGCGGCGGGAAAGCAATCCCTTCCGGCTCCGCTCCACCTTCTGTGCCGGCTCCAATTTCGAAGGCGGCTGGCTCCGGCTCTGGCTCTGGCGGCGGCGGCAGGTAAGACACCACCTTGTCCATTAAATCCGCCACCCCCAGGTTATGAAAGGCGCTAATCATGAAAGTATCGGCCATGCCCAGCTGGTAAAACTCGGCCGCGGACAGTTCCCTTCCTGGGTTGTCCACCTTGTTCACCGCCAGAATTACCGGCTTATGGGTGCGCCTCAGCCGGGCTGCCACCTCCAGGTCTATGGGGGTCAAGCCCTCGGTTACGTCGGTGAGAAAAATAATTACGTCGGCGTCGTCCATGGCCATGCGGGCCTGTTCCTGGACTTTTTGCTGGATTGGCCCCTGGGGGTCAGGTTCCAGCCCGCCGGTGTCCACCAGGATAAACTTGTAAGCTTCCCATTGGGCTTCGGCCATCAGGCGGTCACGGGTAGTCCCCGCCACGTCGGACACAATGGCGTGGCGCTGGCCCAAAATCCGGTTGAAAAGGGAGGACTTGCCCGCATTGGGCCGTCCTACAATAGCGATGATTGGGTTTGGCATAGCTACCGCCTGGGGAAATCCCCCAACTCCCATTACAAAGGAGGCTACGGGGGATTCCTATCGAGTCCTTTAGGGTGGGCATCCGCTCCCACAAGGGGAGAAGGAGTTTAGATGACGCTTTGAACGTTGCTGGCCTACTGTCCCAGGAAGAACTCCAGCACCGCTCTCTGGGCGTGCAGCCGGTTGTGGGCCTGGGCAAAAGCCACCGATTGCGGGTGGTCCAGCATTCCAGGAGGCACTTCTTCGCCATAGTGCACCGGCATATCGTGCATGAACAGGGCATCCGGGTTAGCTTTGGACATCAGGGTGGCGTCCACGGTGTAGCCGCGGAAATCCCGGCGGCGCACCTCTGCCTCCGCCTCCTGCCCCATGCTGGTCCAGGTGTCGGTGTACACTACGTCGGCCCCCTGGACCGCCGTTGCTGGGTCCGACAAAGAAAGCACCTGGACGGATTTGCTGGTGCTGCGTTGCCTGGCCGCCTTTACTGAGGCCTCATCCAGATTATACCCTGCTGGCGAGGCGATGGCGAAGCTCATGCCCACGGCTGTGGCTGCCAGGCATAGGCTGCGGGAGACGTTATTGCCATCCCCGATAAAGGCCAGCTTTAGTCCTTCCAGGGTTTCTTTGTGCTCAGCTATGGTGAGCAAGTCCGCCATTATCTGGCAGGGGTGCTCCAGGTCCGAAAGGGCATTGATGACCGGCACACTGGCATAGCGGGCCAGTTCGGCCAGGTGCTGGTGGGAAAATACCCGGGCAATGATGCAGTCCACGTATCCTGACAGCACTTTGGCAATGTCGTAAACTGGCTCCCGGACGCCGAGGCCGACTTCTTGCTGACCCAGGTAAATAGAGTAGCCGCCCAGTTGCTGGATGCCCACCTGGAAACTAACCCTGGTCCGCAGGGAGGGCTTTTCAAAGAGCAAGGCAATGTTCTTGCCCGCCAAGGGCTGGCCCCAACCCTGGGCCTTCATCTGGCGCGCCCGTTGAATAATCTGGCGGGTCTCCGCCGGACTGAGATCGGTAACCGAAAGGAAGTCCCGCTTATTTACCATAACACACAATACATCTATACCAGGCGGGTGCATGTTATCTCAAAAAACAGGCTGCTTCAAGGTTAAAAGGTTTTACAGGGTTTACCTGCGCCCCGTATCGTATGCTAAAATCCCCATGCGTCCACCGTCCCGTTTGTCACAGACAATTCAGTCTGTCCGGACAGGTGTCTAACCAAGCCCTGAACTTGTTGGCGGGGCATCTTAGTGCGAGTTGGGAGAAGCATCATGGCTAATATGGATCATGTGCAACTGGTCAAGCGAGGCCGGGATACGGTAGCCCGCTGGAGGCAGGAACACTCTGGAGAGGTTTTCGATCTTAACGGCGCTTATCTGAGCCATGCCCGGCTGCCTCAGGTGGACTTGCATGGGTCAGATGTGCGCAACTCCGATTTGATGGGGGCGGTCCTGCACCGGGCCAACCTTTCCGGGTGCCGTCTCAATCCATGCCATATGTACCGGGCCAACATGGCCCAGGCTGATTTGAGCCGGTCTCTGCTCAACGGCGCCAATATGCGCGGGGCCAACCTGCAGGGGGCCAACTTGCAGGGGGCCGACCTGGACCGGGTGATTTTGTCGGAAGCCAACCTGACCGGCGCCAACCTGAGCGGGGCTAACCTGGCGCGGGTGAGCCTGGTGGGGACCAACCTCACCGGTGCCAATCTTTCCAATACCAACATGAACCGGGCGACGCTAACCCGGACCAACCTTGCCAATGCCGAACTTTCCGGCTGCGACCTGTATGAAGCAGTGTTCAACAATGCGGTGGTGACCGGCGCCAAATTTGCCAGCAGCATCCTGGGGTACACTGTATTCCAGAACCTGGACTTGAGCGGCGCTCTGGGATTGGAGCAGGTGCGGCACGATGGCCCCAGCACCATCGGCATAGACACCTTCTTCCGTTCCGGAGGGCGTATCCCAGATGCCTTCTTGCATGGTGCGGGGGTGCCAGAAGCTATTCTGGCCTTGCAGAAATCTTTGCAGGGCGGCCCTGGGTTGGGTGGGGACATATTTATCTCCTGCGCGGAAGCGGACGTACCCATTGCGCGGAACTTGCAGCAAGACCTGCGCGCCTGCGGCATAAGGTCATGGATATTCTCGGAAGACGTCCGCGGTGTAGCCTTGGTGGAGCGGCACAGCACCTCGGACCAGGAGGAGGTGGAGCGGTGGCTGCGGGCTTACGACCGCTTGATTGTGGTTTGCTCTCAGAAAGGGTTGGATAGCGAGGTTGTCCGCAATGACATTGTCCATGCTGAGGAGCAGGAAAAGTCCCGCAACCAGTGGCTGGCTTACCTGGTAGCCTCTGACAACGTAATGATTCAGGGACGCCACCGTGTAGCCAGGGGCCTGCTGGAGCAGCATGTGGTGTTTGACCTGCGCGGCCGGGACAGCGACCAGGCGGCCTACCAGAAGGAACTGGCCCGTCTGGTGGATAATCTCAAGCGCACTCAGCCCGCGTCTGCGGGAGCTCCCGCTGCGGCGGCAGGCAACGGCGACCCCAACCAGTTGTAACCCCAGATACTCCCCAAGGTCTGGGTGAAAGACAGAGGCCGTTCGAGGACGAATAAAAAATCCCGCTCGTGGTGAGCCTGTCGAACCACGGGCGGGTAAAAAATCTTCATCCTTCGACAGGCTCAGGATGAGCGGGAATGTTAGATTTTTCTGTTGTACACACCCATATATCTAACACAATGTAACAAAGGTTCGTATGCCTCTGTTTGAGCCTACCCACCCACTCTTCTCCGAGGTTCTAGTCTACGGCACTGCCCAAGTCTCCGTCACTTTTGTCCATTACCTAAAAAGTGGGCAAAGCCTGCCCCCAAAGAATTTCATACTGAATAGGGGGCTTGTAGTGGACTCGATACTCAGGAATACGGATGCGGTAGTTCTTGCCTTGAGTAACGGTGGCGTTCCGAATCAGCTAATCTATGATGAAGCCAAGGTGTCCTATCCCCAAGAGGGGCAGAATCAGCGTGCTCCGGACTACGTTGTTCCACCAGACGTTTGGAAGTCGATTACCCAAGTGTGCATTGGCTCGGCATACGAATGAGTCAAGAGCAAAATCAGCGGACATTATGGCACTGTTCCATGGAGTTGGCCCAGAGAGTTGGAGCGCTTCCGTCGTGTAAGGAATGGTTGCTTTCATGGCAACATCTTTAACCTGCGCCGCCAGGGAAGCCGCCTAACAACAATAAACCCATCCTCGCCTCCACGTTGGCGCACATCAGTTTTTATTGACGACCGCTCGGTTAAGGGCAGTGTAGTATGGGGTTGAGTTCTGGGAACCGGAGATATACCCATTCTGCTTGGTGATATTGCTTTTCGGCTTAACCAAGACAAAGTTATTTAGGAAAGCAATCCCGGACGCTTTCAGTCCGACCTGATGTAAAAGCTACAGGCCGGTCCCAGTTGCTGGGACCGGCCCGTTAAGTACCCTGGTTAGTTCCAAGTGATAATGTTCACCCGGAACCGGAGACCGGCTACTAGATGTAGTCGGGGTTGTCCTCACCGCTGGCCATGACCATCATGTCATCCTTGAGGTTGAGGGCGCGGGTCATTTCCTTGCGGAACTCGTCCATGAGCTGAGGAGTAACCTGGTTGCCAGAGGCCTTGGCCTTGGCCTTGAGGCGGTCGAAAGCCCACTCGCCGGCGTCGCCGTGAGGCATATCGAAGAAGCCAGCCTCGAACACCGGCAGTTCGCCGGGGCCGAAGTAGCCCTTGCCTTCCAGGGCGTAGCCTTCCAGGTCATGGGTGCCCTTGCCCAGCACCTGGCCAGTG
>VGZV01000044.1 GCA_016872385.1 SAR202 cluster bacterium
CTTGCGCCGTTCATCCACGGTCATCTTCTCTTCACTCGCCATGATTCCCTCGGTAACATTTCTAGCTGAGGGAACCATACCCCTTTGGGTAACATTTTAGGTGAGTGAATACGCTGTATTGACTACCCCCTCAAGCCATTATATAATCACCGGCACATTACCGCCCTTGGATCATTGAGCCCGCTGGCGGGATGTTCTTTGACAAATCAATAATGCCTGATGGTGGCCCCGACCTATCGGGGCTGAAAAGGGAAGCCGGTAAAAGTCCGGCGCGGTCCCGCCACTGTAACTGGCGAGAGATTGTCCATCCCGCGGGAGCGGAGTCACTGTCCCGGGTAGGCCGGGGTGGGAAGACGGGCAAAATCGTTAGCAGCCAGGAGCCAGGAGACCTGCCTCAGGAAAGTTGCTTGATACGCTTCGCGGAAGGGTGTACGAGGTTGAAGAAAACAGCCTGACCGTGAGGTCAGGCCTTTTTGTTTACAAGATAATCCGGTCTTTTCGGAGGTCCCGGCCCCGTCCTAGCCGTCGGAGCATTGGGACCTCATTACCCAGGGCAAGACGACCGGGCACAGCCGCCCTGCGTGCAGGAGCTCCTCCCCTTCACTGCCGGGCCTGGGCCTCTCCCCTAAGGAGAGACGGGTACTCTGGCGTGGCCGCCAGGGTCTTGGCCCGGTCGCCTTGCCAATGGTTAAATACAGTGCCAGGAAACTCCGCTGGAGATTCTAACATGGCGCGGCCTGATTTGAACATCATAGTCTGCGTGGACCCCAGGAGTTGTCTGTCCCACTACTCCCAGGGCCGCAACGGCAAGGACCTGCTGGAAGAGCTCCAGGACGTGGTGGCCGAAGCCCAACTGCAGGACCATGTCCAGGTCACGCCCTGCCGCTGCATCTTTGGCTGCACATACGGTCCCCGCATAGACGTGGCGCGGCGCTGGGACGGGGACAAACGTCTGTACGGAACATCCCAGGGACAGGTGACTATCTCCCGCCGGGGACGGGTGAACATGCACCGCCTCCCGGCGGACCTGGCGGAACTGGTGCGGGACAACCTGCCGGGGGCCTGAGCCTAATTCCAGTAGTGGGGAGGCGAACATGACTACTGCCCGTGTTCAGAAGGTGCGGCAAATTCTGGAGGACGGTCAGCCGGGCTTTGCCGAGGTGGTGCTGGAAGTCGCCACTGCCGGTTCCACAGCAGAGGTCTACACTATGTTTGAAGACCTGCGCTTCACTGCCGATGGCAAGATAGTCACCTTCATGGCCTACGGCGGCACCCACCTGCACCTGAAGCTGGACCTGGTCAGAGAGGTGGAGCTTATCCACAAGATGAACGACCGGGGCCTGCCCAGCTACCAGGTATGCTTCTTGGACCAAGACCGGCTCCCCATGCTGCGAGTATACTTGAGGAAGTCGGACAAGGCCGAGACCAACCCGCCCCGCCACGACCTGTTCATGCGCCTGTTGGAAAAATACGGCCAGCGGGTGGCGCTGGACAGCTAACCGAAGGACTTCAGGAGTAATGGCATTATGCCCCCAGCCGTAGTCATTGCCGGCGTGCGCAGCGGGGTGGGCAAGACCACCATCGCCACTGGCATCATGGGCGCTTTGACCCGGCGCGGGCTCAAGGTGCAACCCTTCAAGGCTGGGCCGGACTACATTGACCCCTCCTATCACCAGCTAGCCTGCGGCGTGCCTTCCCGTAACCTGGACACCTGGCTGCTGCCCCACCGGGCGGTGCTGGAGTTGTTCCAGCGGGCCAGCGCCCAAGGTCAGGTCTCGGTGATTGAGGGCGTCATGGGGGTGTTTGACGGCCACTCCAGCCTGACCGAAGAAGGCTCTACCGCCGAGCTGGCCAAGCTGCTGGATGCGCCGGTGGTGCTGGTGGCCGACGCCTCCAAGGTGGCCCGCAGCGTGGCCGCGGAAGTGCTGGGCTACCAGCAGTTTGACCCGGCCCTGCGCGTGGCCGGAGTGATTCTCAACGGGGTTTCCGGCCCCCGGCACCTGGAGTTCTGCCAGCCCCAGATTGAGGCCACCACCGGCCTGCCGGTGCTGGGTTACCTGCCCCGCCGCCAGGACTTCTTGCAGCCGGAGCGGCATTTGGGGCTGATTCCTACGGTGGAGGGCACCGTGGCCCGCCAGTGGTACGATTCCCTGGTGGCCCAGGTAGAAGCCACCATTGACCTGGACCGTTTGCTGCAACTGGCGGCCACCGCCAACCCGCCCGCGGTGGCGCCGGAGGTGTTTCCGGAGCGGCCCCAGGCCAAGCGTGCGGTGATTGCCGTAGCCCAGGACAAGGCCTTCAGCTTCTACTACCAGGACTCCCTGGACTTGCTGGAGGCCTGGGGCGCGCGGCTGGCCCCCTTCAGTCCTTTGGAAGATGCTTCCTTGCCCGCAGGGGCCACCGGCGTCTATATTGGCGGCGGGTTCCCTGAGATGTTCGCCAAAGAGTTGGCAGCCAATACCGCCATGCAGGAGTCCCTGCGGAAAGCCATTGCCAGGAAGATGCCGGTGTACGCCGAGTGCGGCGGGCTGATGTACCTGGGCCAGAGCCTTTCCGACCTGGATGGCGTGCATTACCCCATGATTGGCGCCATCCCGGTGGTCTCTTCCATGGCAGGCCGCAAGCTGACCCTGGGCTACCGGGAGGTGGAGTCCTGCACCGATAGCCCCCTGCTGCGCCGCGGCCAGCGGGTGCGGGGACACGAGTTCCACTGGTCGGTGCTGGGCCAGCCGCCGGACCCAGAACAGGCGGTGTACCGGGTGGTGGACCAGGGCCAGCGCCCGGAGGGTTTCCAGGCAGGCAGCGTGTGGGCCTCCTACGTTCATGTGCACCTGGGCAGCCGCCCTGAGCTCGCGAAAAGGTTTGTGGAGACGTGCGCCGGTAAAGCCTAAGCAGGCGTCTTAGGTAGTTCTCCTCACTAACCATGCGGAGGGGATTACATTGGCGATATGGGAGTACATGTGCGTAAACATGAAGTCTGATGCAAATAAACCTGAGAAAGTCCAGAGGATTCTAAACGAGTTAGGTCGTCAGGGATGGGAACTGGTGGCAATTCTCGTCTATGCAGACTGTCCTGCATATTTCAAGAGACAGAAGCCTTAAAATCAGGAACAAGGGGTGCCCGCGGCCCAAGAGGAGAAACACAATGCAGAAGAAAGGCAGCGTCTCTACTTATCTTGAGACCCTGGTATCTCAGACCGGCAAGTCCGAGGCTGAGGTAATGGGTCTGGCAGTGCAAACTGGCCTAAAGCAGTTATGGCGGGAGCACCTGTTAGGTAGGTATCTGCGAGGCGAGATTACCCGTGACGAAGCTATCCAGGCCGTGGGTATTGATTGGGTGGAGTTAGCCGAGCTCCAGCATCAGGCTATGATGGAGGATCTGGCTTGGGCCCTGGGCGAGTAGAAGGGTGTGTGAGAAATTAACTTCTCCCCCTTACGAAGGGGGAGACAGAGAGGGGGTGGTCTCCGCCCAGCAACGAGGAACGACCCCTCCTAACCTCCTCTCGTAAGGGGAGGGACTTGTCACACACTCTAATCCGAGGTTAGCATCATGAGCACCCAACCAACCCACCGCGAAAGCCCCCAATCGGTAAAAGGCCCCCGCATTAACAAGGGGCTGGTCATTGTCAACACCGGCGAGGGCAAGGGCAAGACCACCGCCGCCCTGGGCGTGCTGATGCGGGCCTGGGGCCGGGACATGAAAGTCATCATGCTCCAGTTCATCAAGCACTCCACCGCCAACTTTGGCGAGCAGCGGGCTGCCCAGAAGATGGGCATCACCGTGCGGGCCATGGGCGACGGCTTCACCTGGCGCTCCCGCAACCTGGAGCAGAGCGCCGACCTGGCCCGCGCCCACTGGGAGGACGCTAAGGAGATTATCGCCTCTGGAGAGTACCAGGTGGTGGTTCTGGACGAGTTCACTTATCCTCTGCACTACGGCTGGATTCCCGTGGAGGACGTCATACAGGCGCTGAAGAGCCGTCCGGAGATGCAGCACGTCATCATTACGGGACGCCACGCCCCGGAAGCCCTGGTGGAGTACGCCGACCTGGTGACGGAGATGCGGCTGGTGAAGCACCCATACCACCAGGGCATCAAGGCCCAGCCAGGGATTGAGTTTTAGGGGCTAGATAGGGATATGTCTGCTGAAGAGCGCATCGTGGTTAATCCCCAGATTTACGGAGGCAAACCGACTATTCGGGGCACCAGAATCATGGTTAAGAACATCCTCGGAATGCTGGCGGGTGGGTATACGGTAGAGAGGGTTCTACAAGCATATCCTGAACTGTCTAAGAGGGTGTCTAAAAAGGCTAGGTGCTCATGGTTCGACAGGCTCACCACGAGCGGTCCTTCAGCCGAAGGACGCTCGCCCTGAGCTTGTCGAAGGGTGAGCGCTGGTAGTGCACAGCACTTTTTAAACACGCTCTAAGGAGGATGTTGGCGCTGCCCTGGAGTGCGCAAGTCAGGTGATTGACAAGGAAAAAGTCATTGCCCGAGGCTGAAGACTCGCACTCGCTCAAGGTTCTGCTCGACCAGAACGTGCCGAGGGTCGTCGTCGGGTGGTTACACGAACAGCGACCCGGCTGGCAGGTCGTTCACGTTTCAGAGGTGGGACTGTACGGGAAATCAGACAAAGAAATTTATGACTGGGCGCAGGCCAACGGCTCTCTCATCATCACTTTCGACGAAGATTTCGCCGACCAGCGGCCTTGTTCCAAATGTCATTCTGAGTCCCGATGCAATCGGAACGAAGAATCTAAACTTCCGGAATTTTAGACCCTTCGTCCTTCAGCCGAAGGACTCAGAGTGACAAGAATTGGATGAAAATCGTATTCTCACAGCGAAATCATTACTTTTGAAACAAGGCCCCGACCAGCGCAGTTTTCCGGTGGGCAAACACCAGGGGGTCATTCGCTTGCGGGTGTGGCCGGCTACAGTGGAGGAGACCCAACACGCCCTGGCGCGCCTTTTGGAGCAGGTAGAAGATAATGAACTACTTGGCGCGCTGGTAAATATCGGGCCGCGCTATATTAGAGTGCGTAGCCCACAACGTGGCCGATAAAGTGGAGCTTCACTATGTCCATATCACCATTGGTTGACCAGACCCTGGCGCAGATAGCGCCCCTGGACCAGGCGGCGATGGCTGCCGCCCGCGCGCGCCAGGACACCCTGACCAAGCCCCTGGGCAGCCTGGGCCGCCTGGAGGATCTGTCGGTGTTGTTGGCTGGGATGCAAGGCCAGGCTTTACCGCGCATCCGGCGCAAGGCCATCATCCTGGCGGCGGGCGACCACGGCGTGGTGGCGGAAGGGGTAAGCGCCTATCCCCAGGAAGTGACGCCCCAGATGGTCTTCAATTTTCTGCGGGGCGGCGCGGGAATAAACGTGCTGGCCCGCCATGCCGGGGCTGAGATTGTCATCCTGGACGCTGGAGTGGCCGCCGACCTGCCGCCGCACCCGCGCCTGCGCTCGGTGAAGGTGGCCAATGGCACCAGCAACATGGCCCGCGGCCCGGCCATGACCCGCCAGCAAGCCATCCAGTGCCTGGAGACGGGCATTGACGCCGCCCGGGAGCAGGTGGCCGAAGGGGCTGACCTCATCGCCTGCGGGGACATGGGTATCGGCAACACCACCCCTTCCAGCGCCATCACATCGGTCATTACCGGAGCCGATGTGGCAATTGTCACGGGGCGGGGCACGGGCCTGGACGACGCAGCCCTGGCCCACAAAGTGGAGGTACTGCGCCGGGCCATTGCCCTGAACCAGCCCAACCCCAGGGATGGCCTGGATGTGCTGACCAAAGTGGGCGGCTTCGAGATTGGCGTGCTGGCCGGGGCCATGCTGGGGGCAGCATCCTGCCGCCGCCCGGTGGTGGTGGACGGCTTCATCTCCGGCGCGGCGGCGCTTATCGCCCACACCATTTCGTCAATGGCGGGCAGCTACTTTTTAGCGTCTCACCAGTCCGTGGAGCCGGGCCACCGCATCGGCCTGGAGCACATGGGGCTAAGGCCGCTGCTGGACCTGGGCCTGCGTTTGGGGGAAGGCACCGGCGCAGCCCTGGCCATGCACCTCATCGAGGCGGCGGCCAAGTGCCTGGCAGAAATGGCGACCTTTGCGGAGGCGGGCGTTTCTGAGCGCAGCGAAGACGATGGAAAGGGCAGCTAACCCTGAAACCCTTTCTGGTGGCCCTGAGTTTCTTGACCGTGTGCCCGGCCTGGGGGCTGAAAGCGCCTACCCAACGGCAAATCAGCAATTCCAGGGCTTTCTATCCAGTGGTGGGACTGCTGCTGGGCGCTGCCCTGGCAGCCCTGGAGCGGGGCGCCAGGGAGGTCTTTCCGCCCTTTCTGACTGCCGCCCTGCTGGTGGCCTTCCTGGCGGTAGTCACCCGCGGGCTGCACCTGGACGGGTTCATGGACTGCTGCGACGGCCTTTTTGGCGGCTACACCCGGGAGCGCCGCCTGGAAATTATGCGGGACTCCCACGTGGGGTCCTTTGCCGTGGCCGGAGGAGCCGCCCTGCTGCTGGTCAAGTATGCAGCCCTGCTGTCGCTGCTGGTGTTGCCGCTGGCAGGACGGGCCTGGGCTTTGATGCTGTTCCCACTGCTTTCCCGCTGGGGCATGGTGGCGGCCCTGGGTGCCTTCCCCTACGTGCGGCGGCAAGGACTGGGATCGCCCTTTCACCAGGGCCACGCCAAGCTGGCCACGGGAGTTGCCCTGGCGGCGGCAGTGGCCGTGGCGCTGCTGGGAGGGCCCGCCGGTCTGGCGTTACTGGCCGGGGCCTCGGCGCTGGCACTGCTGCTGGGCTGTGGCATGTCCAGGATGCTGGGCGGACTTACCGGCGATACCTACGGGGCCATCAACGAGGTGGTTGAAGTGGCGGTATTGGTAACGGCAGTGGCGCTTTTGCCTCATGGATGGGTTGGCCCCGGCTTCTGGCTGGAGAGAATCTGAATTATGGGACTTGGCTACGCAGACCTGTGGGTGCTCCTTTTGGCGGTGCTGCTGGACCTGGCAGGGCGGGAACTGCCTACGCCGCTGCACCCCACGGTGTGGATTGGCAAGACGGTGGCCCTGGCCGACCGGATTTCCCCCAAGGGCCGGGTGGGCGGCCTGATGGCTGGGGGGCTGATTGCGCTGTTGATTCCGGGCCTGTGGGCTGCCGCAGCTTACTTTGCGGTGCAAGGGCTCCATGAGATACACACCGTGGCTTACGTGCTGGTGGGTGCGGTCTGGCTCAAGAGCACCTTTTCCGTGCGGATGCTGCACCAGGTGGCGGCAGGTATCCGGGACCGGTTGTTGCGCGGCGATGTGGAGGGCGTGCGGGGGCAGATGCGGTCCCTGGTCAGCCGCAACGTATCATCGCTTACTGGGGAGCAGATGACCGCCGCCACGGTGGAGTCGGTGGCGGAAAATACCACCGACAGCTTTGTTGCGCCGTGGCTGGCCTTTGCCCTGTTTGGCCTGCCGGGGGCGGTGGCATACCGGGCGGTGAACACCCTGGACAGCATGATTGGCTATCATGGCAAGTACGAGTATCTGGGCAAGGCCTCCGCCCGGCTGGACGACCTGCTGAACCTGATTCCGGCCCGCCTCAGCGCCCTGTTTCTGCTGGCGGGCAGCGCCCTGCTGCCGGGGCAGCGGCTGGCCGGGGCCTGGCGGATTATGCGGCGCGACCACGGGCGCACCGAAAGTCCCAACGCGGGATGGACCATGAGCGGCATGGCCGGAGCATTGGGCGTGGAGCTGGAGAAAGTGGGCCACTACCGCCTGGGCGACGCCACCCGTCCCCTGGAACCCCAGGACATCACCCGCGCGGTGCAGACCATGTACTGGATTGCTGCTTTGGGGCTGCTTATCGCCCTGGGCCTGTTGTATGGCAGATATGGTCTCTTCTAATAGCCGCTTCTCCGAACCGGCCGCCGGAACGCCGAGCCGCCACGCCGCCAATGGCGGCAGTCCGGTGGCCGCTCCCGCCGGGCGCCCGGTGCATGGCGGCATCCGCCCCGCGGACCTGCGCGCCCTGGGACTGCGCCCGGAGGACGTGCTGGACTTCAGCGCCAGCATCAGCCCCCTGGGGCCGCCCCAGGGCGTCTGGGAGGCCATGCGCCGGGTGGACCTGACTGCATACCCAGACCCCTCCTGTCTGGAGCTGCGGGAGGCGCTGGCCCGGCATTTGATCAGCCAGTCCCCATTCCTGGCAGCCCGTGGAGAACTGCCCCTGGAACAGATTCTGGCGGGGAATGGCTCCACTGAGCTGATTCACCTGCTGGCGCGGGAGTTCTTGGCAGGCCGCCCTGGCCGCCAGGCCCTGCTGCTGTCCCCCACTTATGGCGAGTATGCTGGAGCCTGCGCATTGGCTGATGCGCCCGTAAAGACATTGGCCGCCCGGCGCAGTGAGGGTTTCCGCTGGGACCTGGCCGAAGCAGCTGCGGCCATCACCGCCCAACGGCCTGGGTTGGTGTTCTTGTGCAATCCCAACAATCCCACCGGCGTGTTCCTGCCCCAGGACTACGTGGCGGCGCTGGCCGAGATTACCAGCAAGTCCGGCGGCATCCTGGTTGTGGACGAAGCCTACCTGGGTTTTGTGGAGCAATCGTGGGATACCCTGTCCCTGCTGACTTGGGACAACGTGGTGTTGCTGCGTTCCATGACCAAGGACTATGCTTTAACCAGCCTGCGCCTGGGCTACCTGCTGGCTGATGCCGGGGTGGCGGCAAGGCTGGCCGCATTGCAGCCCGACTGGAGCGTCAACGGCCTGGCCCAGGCTGCGGGTCTGGCGGCCCTGGCCGACAAAGCCTATTTGTCCCAGGCCAGGCAGGCCGTATCCCAGGCGCGGGAATACCTGGCTTCAGGCTTTTCCCAGGCCGGATTCCCAGTGTTCCCTTCGGCAGCTAACTTTTTGCTGGTGCAGGTGGGCGACGCCGTGGCCTGGCGGCAGAAGCTGATGCGCCGGGGGCTTTTTGTGCGGGACTGCACCTCCTTTGGCCTGCCCGACTGCATCCGGGTGGGCATCCGTCCTCTGGCCGATTGTCAACGGCTGGTGGCGGCATTAGAAGCCAGAGGCTGAAACTGCCATAAGGGTCCCAGGCTCTGACGAAACGGGAAAGTGGGAGGAGTCTTTACTTGCCATGAATCGCGATATGGACTTGGACGAGTGGTATCGACTGCAGAATGGAGCTGTAAGGCACAATCGCGCCGAAATTGAAAGTGAATATGTTTGGCTGGATAAAGCAATCAAGCTGCTCTCTGATATCCACATTTTCGTTAATGATCGTAACTCTCCAGTGGCACTAATTAGAAGCAATGAGAAGCAGGAGTACCCCGAGTTGCATCAAGCCAGAAATGTCGTTGTAAACCTTGCAAATGATGCTCTGGGGAGTCTAGTTACCGGAACGCGGCTGCTCCTTTTTGGCGCTCACGCAGATGCCTTCGCCCTTGTCCGCAGTGCCTTCGAGGGATGTTGTAACGCTGAGTATTTTGCTCTTCATACCGAAGACGCGCAGCATTGGTTGGATCTGGAGAAGCAGTTGTCTGGAAATTTGTCTTTGAATGTTAACTCATATCTAAGAAACCGAAAACTTTCACGGCTACAAATCACTTCCATATTGAAGGTGTTGGAGAAATGTGACGGGGAGAACAGGAGCGAATTCTATGCCAAATTATGCAATCTTGGGGCGCATGCATCTCCAGTTAGAGTTTTCTTGAGATTGTCGCCGCCCAAAGGCGCGGTTCTAGCAGCGGTGTCGGTGAGCACACCAGATTGGAGTAGGGCTAAGTGGACACAGGGATGTGCATGGGATCTCATGGCTGTTGCCAAATATGCTGTGACCCTGTTGCCTGAACGATTTCCGGAATGGTTTGTCTCTGAACAAGATCTGATTAGGCGAGTAAAGCAATTAGAGCAAGAATTTCTAAAGCTGACTGTGTAGGCGGAATCTCACTGACTGTCACTGCAAATAGTATCTTGTGGGGTCATCATAATGGCTCTAATCTACATTGTGCGCCACGGCGAGACCGAGTGGAACGCATCGGGCCGCATCCAGGGTCACACCGATGTGACCTTGTCGGAGAAGGGGCGGCGGCAGGCTCAGATTCTTGGGCGGCGGCTGGCCCAGGTGCCCTTCCACGCCGCCTACGCCAGCGACCTGCGCCGGGCCAGCGAGACAGCCAAGATTATCCTGGGCGAGCGGGCGGTCTCTCTAGAGACCACGGCCCAGCTCCGGGAGTATCAGAAGGGGGTCTTTGAGGGGCTGACCAACGACGAAATTGAGCGCCGGTACCCGGAGCAGTTTGCGGCCTCGGTGATTAACGACCTGGACTTCGCCCCCACCGGCGGGGAAAGCATCCGCCAGACCACGGCCCGTCTGGCAGAGTTTGTGGGCCAGGTTCGGCAGCGCCATCTGGAGGGCAATGTGCTGCTGGTAGGCCACGGCGGGTCCCTGCGCTCCGCGGTGGTGGCCCTGCTGGAGCTGCCCCTGGAGGCCAACTGGAAGTTTGTTATGGGCAACTGCGCCTTGTCTATTGTGGAGACTTATTCAGATAACGCCGTACTGCGCCTGTATAATGACACTTCCCATTTGCAGGGAATGAGGTAAATAATCCCACGGGGCTAACTTGTTGCTCACGGGAGTTGCTATGAGCGAGATACTTATTGACCTTCACCTGGAAGAGCTTCCTGAAGGTGGGTTTGTCGCTACCAGTGATGACTTGCCCGGTCTGGTAGCCCAGGGCCGGACCCTGGCTGAGACCATTGAGATAGCTCAGGATGTGGCCCGGAAGCTGTTGGAGTCATACCGAGAACACGGTGATGAACTTCCGCCGGTTCTCGAAGCAGTTATCGGTACCGATATCAACCTGCGTATCCCGGTGAGCATTGTCTAAATGGGAAGGCTGGCGGGGTTCACCGCCGCCGATGTTTTTCGCAAACTTCGGAGAGCGGGATTCGTCTTTGACCGACAGGCCAAGGGGAGCCACGAAATATGGTGGAACCCTGTCACCAGGGCCAGAGCAACAATTCCCAATCATCCTGGTGATTTACCTGAGGGAACAGTGAGAAGCATCGTCAAGCAAGCCAGACTTACCGTTGACGAGTTCCTTGACCTTTAATCCAGAGAGGATTTCATGCCTGATGGCCGCGTTTTAATGGTGCAGGGCACCGCCTCCCATGTGGGCAAAAGCGTGCTGGTGGCAGCCCTGTGCCGCATCTTCCGCCAGGACGGGTTCCGGGTGGCCCCCTTCAAGGCCCAGAACATGTCCAACAACTCCTACGTCACCAGAGACGGCGGCGAAATTGGCCGGGCCCAGGCGGTGCAGGCCGAGGCCGCCGGGGTGGAGGCGCGGGTGGAGATGAACCCGGTGCTGCTCAAGCCCGAGGCCGACCATCTCTCCCAGGTGGTGCTGCTGGGCCGCCCCCTGCTTTCGGCGCGGGCCAGGGACTACTTCGCCCTGAAAGCCCAGCTTTGGGAGTCGGTGCACACCTCCCTGGACACCCTGCGCAGTGAATATGACATTGTGGTGATTGAAGGGGCGGGCAGCCCGGCGGAGATTAACCTCAAGGCCACCGAAATCGTCAACATGCGGGTGGCCCGTTACGCCAACGCCCCGGTGCTGCTGTGCGGCGACATTGACCGCGGCGGCGTCTTTGCGGCCCTGGTGGGCACCCTGGAGCTGCTGGAGCCGGAGGAGCGGGCCTTGATAAAAGGCCTGGTCATCAACAAGTTCCGCGGCGACATCAGCTTGCTGGCCGACGGCGTCACCTGGCTGGAGCGCCGCACCGGCATTCCCGTGGCGGGGGTGGTGCCCCACTACCGTGACATCCACATCCCAGAGGAGGATTCGGTGGCCCTGGACTTGACGGATGCGGCGGCCCCCGCCAGAGTTGTGCTGGACATTGCGGTGGTGCAAGTGCCCCACATCTCCAACTTTGACGACTTCGACCCCCTGGCCCAGGAGCCGGGGGTGAAACTGCGCTACGTGGACTCGGCGGAGTCCCTGGGCCGCCCCGACCTGATTATCTTGCCCGGCTCCAAGACCACCATTCCGGACCTGGCCTGGCTGAGGCAAAGGGGCCTGGCTGAGGCCATCCTGGCGCGCTACCGGGAGGGCGGGGCAGTCATCGGCATCTGCGGCGGCTATCAGATGCTGGGCGCGAGATTGCATGACCCCGATGGTGTGGAGTCCTCCGTGCCCAGTATGGACGGCCTGGGGTTGCTGCCCATGACCACAGTTTTTGCCAAGACCAAGGAGACCCACCGCATCAAAGGCCAGGTGGCAGCCAGTCACGGACTGCTGGCCGGAGCCAGGGGCGCGCCGGTGCAAGGGTATGAGATTCACATGGGCCGTACTACCGGCGAAGGTGTGACGCCGCCTTTCCAAATTGAGGACCGCTCCGACGCTCCAATCACCGCCGCCACTGCTTTGGACGGGGGCATGGACGCTTCGGGGCGGGTGCTGGGCACCTACATCCACGGGCTGTTCCAGAACTCCCAGGTGCGGCGAGCCGTGCTGGAGTCCCTGGCCCGGAGCAAGGGCGCAGCACTGCCTGCCGCAGGCCGTGACCTGGCCGTGGATCAGGAGTTTGACAAGCTGGCTGACTGGGTGCGGCGCAGCCTGAAGATGGAACTGGTTTACCAAATGGCCGGTCTCAGCCGGGACTACTACGCAGTGGATACTCCAGGTTCCCCGCAGGAGGGCAGCCGCTAATGGCGGGCCAGGTGTGCCTGGTGCTGGGGGGAGTGCGGTCCGGGAAAAGCTCCTTTGCTGAGGAACTGGCACTCCATACAGGGCAACCGGCAATTTACCTGGCCACCGGGGTGGTCAGTGACGCGGAAATGGCGGAGCGCATCCGGCGGCACCAGGCCCGGCGGCCGGGCCACTGGCGCACCCTGGAAGAGCCGCTGGACCTGGCCGGTGGGCTGGTCAGCGCTCTAACTGACCCGGCTGCGCCGTCGCTGGCGCTGGTGGACTCTCTGGATGTATGGGTGTCCAACCTGCTGCTTAAGTACGAGTCTGAGACCGACGCCTTCCTGGAACGCCTGGCTATCGCTGGCCTGGACATGCTTTTTTCAGTCTGTCACGCCCAGGGTGCATCCCTGACGCTGGTGAGCTGCGAGGTGGGTCTTAGTCTGGTGCCGCCCTACCCCCTGGGCCGCCGCTTTCAAGACCTCCTGGGGCTAGTCAACCAGCGGGCCGCGGCCCAGGCCGGAGAAGTTTACCTGGTGGTGGCGGGCATTGCGGTGGACCTGAAGGCGTTGGCGAGATGAGTCGGTGAGGCCCGGGAGGTTTTAGATGAACCCACAATTTATTCTCACCAACTATGTAGAGCAGGCGATGGCTCTGGCAGTTTACGATAAGCTGAAGGACGGCTCATTCACCGGCCGTATACCTGAGTGCCTGGGGGTTGTGGCTTTTGGGTCAACTCTTAGATGGTGCGAGGACGAGCTACGTTCTACATTGGAAGACTGGATTCTGGTCGGGCTTAAGCTAGGTCATGCCCTTCCAGCGATTGCGGGGATTGACCTGAATCAGGAGCCACTGCGTGAACCGGTGGAGACCCTGTAGCCGGCGGGAGTTCGTCCGCAAGTTGCGGGAACTGGGCTTTGAAGGCCCGTTCTCCGGTTCGCGGCACCACTTCATGGTTATTGGTAACCATCGTTTGGCAATCCCCTCGAATAGCGAGTACTCAGTGCCTCAATTGCGGACCCTATTGCGGGAAGCGGAACAAATCCTTCACCGCCGAATCCTGGCGCGGGAGTGGAACTCGATGTGAATAACTCAGGAAGAGCAGATTCCGCCTGCTGCAGTTCGGGTCACCTATTACAAGGCACGCTGCTTGGTTCCGCCACCGTCCGCGCCCCCGGCCACTGCGGCGAACTGGTGCAGGGGATGCTGGGCGATGACTATTTCCTGGTCACTTGCCCCATAGATTTCTTTGCCCGGGTCAAGGTTGAATTGTACCAGGGGTGCCCGGCAGTCAATGCCCCTGAGGATTGCCCCAAAGCGGCGGCGGCAGTGCGGGCAACGCTGGCCCACCTGGGCAGGCCGGAGTTAGGGGCGCGCCTGACCGTACATAACCCCATACCCCGCAGCAAGGGCATGGGCAGCAGCACCGTGGACGTAGCCGCCGCCATTGCCGCCACCGGCCTGGCCCTGGGTCAGGAACTGGCGCCGGAGACCGTGGGGCAGATTGCAGTTGCTGTGGAACCCAGCGATGGGCTGATGTTCCCCGGCATTGCCCTTTTTGACCACCGGTGCGGCCGCAACTTTGAGCTGCTGGGCCCGCCGCCGCCCATGGAAATTGTGGCCATAGACTTTGGCGGCGCGGTGGATACCCTGGAGTTCAACCGGGTGGACCGGCGCGCCCAGTGGCAGGCGTTGAGCGGCCAGGCGGCCCAGGCGCTGGACCTGGTAAGGCGGGGCGTAGCCCAGGGCGACCCGGCCCTGGTGGGGCAGGGCGCTACCATCAGCGCCCGCGCCAACCAGCAGGTGTTGTTCAAACCCCAGTTAGACCGGGTGCTGGACTTCGCCCAATCGGTAGGCGCAGTGGGGGTCAACGTGGGCCACAGCGGCACCATTATTGGGGTGCTGCTGGACGCTCGGCCCCGGCGGGGCAAGTCAACCTACCATCAGGCGCGGCGCGCCTTTCCGGAGGCGGAGCTGGTTCAGCATTTCCGGCTGCTGGGCGGCGGCCTGCAAGTGGTGGGGCCTTGCCCAAAAAGTATGGATTTCGATAGTCAGTAACGTTTTGCAGCCAATTATTGTCACCCTGAGTCCCGATGCAATCGGGACTCAGAATGACATTTTGGGCAAAGCCAAGTGGTGGCTGAATAGGAAGTGTCTCCGCATTTGGTGCACTTCCGTTAACGCCCTTCGACAGGCTCAGGGCGAGCGGTTGGATTGTCCTCAGGGTCTTTGCATTCTCGGTGAGGGTAGGGGCAGACCTATGTGTCTGCCCCGGGTCAAGGATTCCACCCAGGGCGCACACGCAGGCGCGCCCCTACGGTTAGGCCTAGAATGAAATGACCCTGGGATTGTCCTAGACCGGGGTTGACGCCCTGGCGCTTCATGGGGTACGTTGTCGTCCGCACTGGGTACGTTTAATCAGCACAGTCACAAGCACTGGAGAAAGGAATTGAAATGGCGCAGCATAACCTGGCAGTAATCGCCGGCGACGGCATCGGGCCCGAAGTTATTGCCGAAGGCAAGAAGGTGCTGGAAGCGGTGGCGGCCACCACCCGCGGCCTGAGCTTCCGCTACACCGAGTATCCCTGGGGTTCTGACTACTACCGGGAGACGGGGTTAATGATGCCCGCCGACGGGCTGGAGCTACTCCAGTCCGCGGATGCCATTCTCTTCGGCGCGGTGGGCGACCCTAAAATCCCGGACCACATCACCCTCCACGGCCTGCTGCTGCCCATGCGCCGCGCCTTTGACCAGGGGGTGTGCGTCCGGCCTGCCTACCTGCACCCCGGCGTCACCTCGCCCATTGCGGGCAAGACCGCCGGCCAGATTGACATGGTCATCTACCGCGAGAATACCGAGGGCGAGTATGCGCCGGTGGGCGGCCGCATCTACCCCGGCACGCCCTACGAAACGGTGATGCAGACCAACGTGTTTACCCGCCGGGGCACCGAGCGCATTATCCGCGCCGCCTTTGAGGGCTGCGTGAAGCGCAACAAGAAGCACAAGGTGACATCCATCACCAAGTCCAACGCCCAGGCCTTTGGCATGGTGTTCTGGGACAAGGTGTTCCAGCAGGTGGCCGCGGAGTACCCGCAAATCAAGACCGAGTCCCTGTTGGTGGACCGGGCGGCCATGGACCTGGTGCGCTGGCCGGAGAGCTTTGACGTGATTGTGGCTTCCAACCTCTTTGCCGACATCCTCTCGGACATTGCGGCGGTGGTCACGGGCAGCATGGGTCTGGCCCCCAGCGCCAACATCAACCCGGAGCGGCAGCACCCCTCCATGTTTGAGCCGGTGCACGGCAGCGCGCCGGACATTGCAGGCCGGGGCATTGCCAACCCCCTGGCGACCATCCTGGCGGTGGGCATGCTGCTGGAGCACCTGGGCGAGGCGCAGGCGGCCCAGCGGGTGGAGGCGGCGGTGGTGCGCTGCCTGGCGGAGCGCAAGGCGCTGACCGGCGACCTGGGGGGCCGGGCCACCACCACCCAATGCGGTGACGAGGTGGTGCGGCTGCTAAGGATGGGGTAGCTAAGGGGCAGCTTATGAAGCGAACTTTTACCGCCACCGTGTGGCAGGAATGGGACTGGTTCGTGGCTCAGTGCCTGGAAGTGGACGTAGCCAGCCAGGGGGAGACCGAGGATGCAGCCCTGGCTAACCTGCGGGAAGCCCTGAAACTGTATTTCACGCCGCCGGTGGCCACCGTGGCGCCCCAGGTGCGGACCATTGAGGTGGAAGTGAGTGCTGATTAAGCCGCTCAGCTATCTCCATAGGTCATCGAAACTTGGCAGTGGTGGATTAAATATGTCTGGTTGGTGTGCCGTCACGAGTATATCCCCCTCACCGGCACGGGGGTATTGCAGTTTGCCTTGGAACGCGAGTGTGGGGCAAATGCCATCAATGCTGGTAGAGTAAAGGGTTTGCTGTTCTGTTCTAACAGGAGTCTTGCCGGCTAACTCGTATTTCAAGACTTTGACGTCCACCAGTTTAAAGCAGTCACCCTTTATCTGTACTTTTCCTACACCCTTCATCAGTACCGTGTCAGTAGGGAGTCCACCTGTTGGAGTCTTTTCGCCAATATATACTGTGAATGCGGCTTGTAGGGTCCCATCTTCCATTTCTTTAAAGGCAATAGGCGTCATCCAACGTTCTCCCGGCCAAGGCCAGTACCACCAGTCACGACTTAACAGAGTATCCTTCAACGAGCCGGGAGGCGGTGGTACAGTGGTGTGGTCTGTATTCTTTTCCCATGGTGCCCATGTGTTTATGGAGATCCCAAGAGCTAAGCCAAATATGAAAGCTGGGATGACCCAGACAATCAGTCCAGCAATTTTTCCCCCATTACGCAAAAATGAAATGACAACGGGAACCGCCACAATGACTGCCGCGAGCGAAGCGATTATCGCAACTATCAATTCCCAGTTCATGGCGCCTCCCTCCAGCAATTTGGTAACTACGCTTCAGCAAGCAATATGACGATCGCCAACATACCTGATGAGGGAAAAGCTGTCAACTGGGGCCATCCTCGTTTCGGCTAGCCAATTATGCCACGCTCAGTGTTGAACAAGACATTGAAGCCGCGAGCGAATTAGGCATTCCTCCCCTCCGCATCCTCATCATCGCCAACATCCCCCCGGGCCGGGCTGGCGGCCTTCTTGCCCCTACCGCGTAAACACAATAAAGGCGGAGTTGCCAAAGAAGTCAACCAGGAAGCCCCGCATCAGGCGGTCGCTGACAATTTCCAGGTAGCCGGTGTAAGCAATGCCCACTACCCGGTCCATTCCGGACAACTTCAATGCGCTGCCAGTCCGTATGGCAGTGCCATCCCCCGCAAACGAGCCAAACAGGTTGTAGTCCTGGAACACAAAGGAATTGGGCGCCACCTCCACCAGTTCAACGTAGCCCTGGGCGTAGTTCCAGCGGCCGTTGATATCCGGCAGGGCCGGGGCAGGCAATGGGGTGGGCGTGGCTGTTGGGGCCAAGGTAGGGATTACCGGCGCCGGGGTGGGCGCGCGGACCTGCGTGGGCGCTGGAACTGGGGTGGGGGACTGGGTGGGCACGGGAGCGGGAGTGGCGGTGGGCAGCGCCACCAGGAAAATCCGGGAGACCGAAACGGGGGCATTGACGCCATCGGATACAGTGGCCGTCAACTGGAAGCTGCCGCTGGCTGGGGCTTGAAAGTTGACGCTGGCGCCGGTGTCCCGCTCCGGAAAGCTGCCCGCGTCGGTGGCCCACCGCACCTCCAGGCGGTCCCGGTCCGGGTCGCTGACGTTAATCTGCGCTCGCACCACCTGCCCGGACAGCACGGTGGCCGGTTCTACGGCGATGTCGCCAACCATCGGGGGCCGGTTGGCCACGGCCGGCGCAGCAGCGCCCGCTGGTGTGGCGGCTGGCGGCGCTTCTAGTGTTTCAGACGGCCTGGCGTTGCCGGTGTTCAGGCCAGGCAAGAAAAAGGGCAGCGCCATCGACGCCACTCCGGCCACAAAGATAATCAGGGCGTGGGGCAGGTGCAGCTCCACCTTGTCCAGCACTTTCACCGCACTGGCGCCCTCGCCACCCCGCTTGAACCAGGTGAGGGCAAAGAAAACAGCAACGCCTATGAGGGTCAAAAGGGTGCCAAATCCCAGGAGAAAAAGCTGCGGCCCGCTCTTTCGTTCCTCAGAAGCCGATTAATCTAGGCGGCGCCCAGCGCCACGCGCACAATGCGCTTTTCCATGGCCAGGCCCAACTGGGTCGCCAGGTCCAGCCGGTCATGGTCTCCCACTGAGCCGACGTAGACCACGCCCAGGATGCGGCCCACCCGGAAGTCTATAACCGTGGAGGAAGCCAGGCCTTTGGAACCGCCTTGCAGCACTTTTAACCCCACGGCCTCGTCGAAGAACCCGGCGGGCTGAAGCCGCTTGACCGAAATTAGCTGGTTGCCGCGGCCCATGCTCTGTCCCACGTGTTCCTCAAAGTCTTTGAGGAATACGTCCCGCATCCACCCGGACACCGAATCAGGGGTGTGAAACAGGTGGGCTACCGAGGCGGCGACAATATCCATGCCATCCTCTGGATTGGCAGTCAGCACCGGGCCGAACTCCCGCAGGTAGCCATTGATGCGCCCGGCTTGGGCATAGCTGGTAGCCGTCCTGCCGCCGAAGCTGTGCTGGGCCATGCGCGCATTGTCCAGGGGGCCTTCTCTGGCGACTTTGTAGCTCCGCAAATCCCCGGGCAGTTCATTGGCTAGCAGGGCCATAAACTCCAGGTCTTTTTCCGTCAGCGCCAGCGTGGCGCGTGTTAGTGCCGGTGAACTCAAACCTCACCCCTCCTTTCGGATCTCCTACCGATATTCACTGCCGGGGGCGCGGAAGCTGCTGAGGTAATGATGAGAGTTCTGCATATCCTCTGCGTCCCCGGCTGTTGATGTTAGGGTAGACGTTTAACCCGCCGCCATTGGGTACACGTGCAGGCTGCGGGACATCTGCCCCGGCACCTGGGTCTTGGTCCAGGAATTCCCCCCGTCCTGGCTGGCGTACACCCGGCCGTCGCCGTCGCAGCAATAGACGCGGGAGGGCGCAGCGCGGTCAATGGCAACCTGGAACATACGGCGGGGCGGCGTCTCGCCAATGTCCACCCGCTGCCAGGTCTCGCCGGTGTCCCGGCTGCGGAACAGCGCCCCAGCCTCTTGAATGCCCCGGGGCGCGCCGCCGCCGCCTGCGCCAGATGCCAGGTAAAGGGTGCTGGGGTTGTTGGGGTCCACCAGCAAGCCGCGGCAGTAGGAGCCGCCGGGGAACATCTCTTCCACCTGGATGTGCTCCCAGTACTGGCCTCGCTGGCGGCTGCGGAACATGGCCACCTGGGTGATGATGAATACCGTGCCGGGAGAGGCGGCGCTGACCTGGACGCCGTGCAAGTCCAGGGTGTTGTTGCGCAAGTAAGGCCCGTCCAGGAGCTGGTCCCAGCTTTCGCCGCCGTCGCGGCTGCCCAGCAGGCCGCCCACTTCAATGGCGGCGTACATGTCCAGGGGGTTGCTGGGGTCGGCAGCCAGGCCGATAACCCGCTTGCCCAGGGGCGGCATGTAGGTGGTGATGTGGGGGAATGCCACCCGGCTGGTATCCATCTTGCGCCAGTGCTGGCCGCTGTCCTCAGACCGGAAAATGGCGCAGGGGTCGCACCCGGCAAAAAGGATGTTGGGATCATGGGGATGGAAGGCCAGCGACCATATATCGGTGGTAATTCGCGGCAAGCCTAGCGGCTCCCAATGCTCACCCCGGTCGCCGCTGCGGTACACGCCCTGGTGGGTGCCGGCGTAAACCACTTCCGGAGTATCAGGGTGCACTAAAAGCGCCCGAACCTGGGGGTTCTGGGGTAGTCCTTTTTGGATATTAATCCACTCTTCGTCGCCATCGGCCCACCGATAAAGCCCGCCCTGTCCGATGAAGTCGCCTTCGCCCGCCAGGCCAACATAGACATAGGTCTGATGCTCGTGAGCAGCCATGACAGCCTCCCGCCTTAACTGAGTAAGTGGATTTTTCGTCCCAGGACGGCAGTTGTCAAGGGCCGGGGAACTCCAGTGGTGCATCAGTTTACTTTGGCATTATCCATCGCACCCCGACTAGTTGGGGCGCCCAGATAGTGGTATGGCTGAGATGCGCCACTGGGTTCCGGCTTTCGCCGGAACGACGAGGTCCAAATTGATACACTACTGAAACTCCCAGCTGGTGGCGTTGTTGGGAAAATCCTTCTCCGTCCAGGCAAAGGCGCGCCGGGGTTGCAGCCAATACAGCCCCTCGGGCCGGACTTTGTATTTCTGATGGTAGGCCTCGACCAGGGACGCCAGGCGAGACGGATTATCAACTGCGGTTACCCGCCCCTCGACGATTACCACCTCGTCGCCGCTCTCCAGGTGCACCACTGCGCGGGGGTTGGCTGCCAGGTTACGGCCTTTACGAGAGGCAGGATCCGTGCCGAAATAGAACCCCTCCGGCATCCACAGGCCCCACACTGGCATTACGTGGGGGCGGCCATCGGGCCGGGTAGTGGCAATCCAGTAATTCCGCGCCTGCCGCAGCCGCGCCTGGGCGTCGCTCCAGGAGAGCAGGCCCGATTCGGACTGAGATATGCCGTAGCCCGCGGCCATGCGCGGGCGGCTAGGTTGGGGTTCTGGAGGCTCTGTTGGCGACATGTTTGGCTCCTCAGGACGTTAATAAGAGTTATGTGACAAATCCCGCCCCTTGCCAAGGGGAGGTTGGGAGGGGTCATCTAATCCCCTCCAGCTCCCCCTTGGTAAGGGGGAGAAAAAGCGGTTCCCACACAGGCTCTTACTGGGCCTTGAATAAACCATTGCACAGGGTTGGGAGTTTCCGAGTCAAAATCCCCCTGGCCCCCCTTTGCCAAAGGGGGCCTTGTTTCAAAAGTAATGATTTCGCTGGGAGAATACGATTTTCATCCAATTCTTGTCACCCTGAGTCCTTCGGCTGAAGGACGAAGGGTCTACAATTCCGGAAATTTAGATTCTTCGTCCCGATGCAATCGGGACTCAGAATGACATTTGGAACAAGGCCCCAAAGGGGGGTGGGGGGATTTAACCGTCAAAAATCTTCACTCACGTTCAGTTGCTTCGGCAAGTTAGATTTGACGCGCAATTGCCCTGCGTCCCACCCCTGGCAACCAGCCCAGGTATGCGGTAGTATGTATAACCAAACCCGCACTGGAGACTTGCCGCATGAGGAACAAAGTTTACCAGACCTTTGATGAAGCTGTCGCCGATATCCCGGACGGGGTCACCATCATGTTTCCGGGATTTGGGGGCGTTGGCGTGCCGCGCAACTTGATTGCCGCCTTGCACCGGCAGGGGGCCAAGGGCTTGACTGGCATCTCCAACAATGCGGGCGTGCTGGATGCCAAAGCGCCGGACGTGGGCACCCTTATTGAAGCGGGCCGGGTCAAAAAGATGTACTGCGCCTTTACCTCGCCCACCCACCCGTCCCGGGTCACGGCCTTTGTGCGCATGTTCAATAACAACGAGATTGAGGCAGAGACGGTGCCCCAGGGCACCATGGCCGAACGCATCCGCGCCGCGGGGGCGGGCATCGGCGCCTTTTACACCCCCACCAGCGTGGGCACCGAGCTGGCGGAAGGCAAGGAGCACCGGGTGATTAACGGCCGCACCTACGTGCTGGAGTACCCCCTACACGCCGACTACGCCTTTATCCGCGCCTGGAAGGCCGACACCTATGGCAACTTGCAGTTCCGGCTGACCCAGCGCAACTTCAATCCCATTATGGCCATGGCCGCCAAGACCACCATAGTGGAAGTGGAGAACGACGTGGTGGCCCCCGGCGAGTTGGAACCCGACGCTATCCATGTGCCGGGGGTGTACGTCCAGCGCATTGTGCGCATTCCGCCCGCGCCGGAGGGGATTTGGGAGTAGCGGAGTCCAGTGTCCCTCAGTGTGGAGGCGAGGCATGCCTCGCCTCTCCGGATATAAGATCAGGAGGCTTCCATGCCAGAGCATCCCAAATCAGGCAAGCCCAAGCTGGAGCGCCAGGCCATGTGCGACCGCCTGGCCATGGAGTTTCAGGACGAGTGGGTGGTCAACCTGGGAGTGGGTATGCCCACCCTGTGCTCCAACTACGTGGATCCCAACAAGACCATCATCAACCATTCGGAGAACGGCGTCATTGGCTACGGGCCGATAGCTCCGGTGGGCCAGGAAGACCGGCACCTGGTCAACGCCAGCGGGCAGCACGTGCTGGCCCAGCCGGGCATGGCCATTGTCCATCACGCCGACTCTTTTGCCTTTATCCGGGGGGGCATGGTGGACGTGACGGTGATGGGGGCTTACGAAGTGGCGGAGAATGGAGACTTTGCCAACTGGCGCATTCCCAGCCGCAAGGGCGGCGGCATTGGCGGGGCTATGGACCTGGCCGCCTGCGCCAAGCGGGTGTTCATTGCCATGGAGCACACCAACCCCCGGGACGGCAGCCCGCGCCTGCTCAAACGTTGCAAGCTGCCCATCACCGCGCCTGGCGTAGTGAAGCTGGTGGTCACTGACCTGGGGCTGTTTGAGGTGAGCCCTCAAGGGTTAGTGTTGCGGGAGTACGCCCCCGGCTGGACGCCAGAGGAGATTCAGCACGAGACTGAGGCGCGTTTGATTATCCCCAGGGACGTCCGGGAGTTCCGCTTTAGGGACTGAACTGTACCCCTCACCTCTCATCCTCTCCCACAAGGGGAGAGGAGGCTCTTGTGCTCCCTCTCCCTTGATGGGAGAGGGTTGGGGTGAAGGTGAACCCCCGCAGCCACCTCATTGAAGGACTCGCAACAACTGGCGTCAACCCAGTGGTGGCAGGTCCCTACGACGCTGCTCCCCGCAACTGCTCCATTAGTCTAAGCACCTGGTCAGTTGAGGCAACCCCCGGCGAGAAGAAGGGGTCGAAGAACACTTCATCGGCGCCAATGCCCTGGCACGCCTGAACGTCCGCTTTAATCTGGTCCAGGGAGCCGGTAAAGATAAACCGGTCTGCGCCCATGGGCTGCGGCGAGACATACAAGTTGCCCCGCACTATCATCTGCAATTCCTTGGGGTTGCGGCCGGCCTGCTGGGCCATTCCCCGGATGCCCTCCATCATTTGAGCCATGCCGGCAACGGGGATGCCCGTGGGATTCCAGCCGTCGGCCAGGGTAGCCACCCGCTTCATTGAACCTGGAGTGTAGGCCGCCAGGAAAATGGGCGGGTGAGGTTTTTGCACTGGCTTGGGCAGTATGTGGGACCGGCGGAAATGGAAAAACTTGCCGTGGTGCTCCACCGGGTCCCGCGTCCAGATGGCCTTGATCACCTGGATAAATTCATCAGCCCTGGCCGCCCGGTCGGACATTTTGACTCCTACCGCGTCGTGTTCATCCTTGGACCAGCCTTGTCCCAAGCCCACTTTCAGCCTGCCGCCGGAAAGCACGTCCAGGGTGGTGAGGGTTTGGGCCAGCATCACCGGGTTACGGTAGCCCATGACCAGCACGCTGGTGCCCAGGGCAATGCGGGAAGTGTGGGCGGCGGCAAAGGTGAGGGCTTCCAGCGGGTCCAGCATGACGCGCATCTGTTCCGGCAAATGGCCGTCGGGCGTACCAGGGTAGGGTGTCTGGGGCTGCACCGGGTATAGAAACCGGTCAAGAGTCCACAGACTGGCGTAGCCCAATTCCTCGGCCCGCCTGGCTACCTGCGTGATGGCATCTGGAGTGGCCAGGGCGCCGCCCTGGGGCAAGGAAAATCCCAGTCGCATGGTGCGTACTCCTTAGAGCGTGTCGTCAAAATAACTTACTCCAGATTATTACCGCTCGGATCTGACAGGAAGCTAGGTAAGAGGCAGACCCTTTGGCATAACGGGTCGCTATGCCCCGCCA
>VGZV01000045.1 GCA_016872385.1 SAR202 cluster bacterium
CAGATAGACCAAGAACTCCAGAGGCTGTGGGACATGGCTGACACTCAGCCCAGCAAGGGACGTTCGGTAACAGTTTCATCTGAGGCAACCAAGTCCCTTCGGTAACAGTTTCTATTGACGCAACACGCAGGCAATTAACTTGACGGCAAGGGCGTTTCATTTTCCAGCAGCTGCTGGTCGAGTAGTCCCGACACCGTCGGGACGTATCGAGACCATGATACTGTTGATTTCGATATGCCCCGATAAAATCGGGACTACTCAATCAACCAACAATGTATTGCTCCCAGGCCAGAGAATGAAACAGCCCTGAACTTGACGGCGTTGGTAGGGGGCAATACACTGCCCGGCAGACGACCCCTCACCCATGACCCCTCTGCCACAATTGGGAGAGGGGCTTTGCCCAAAATGTCATTCTGAGTCCCGATTGCATCGGGACGAAGAATCTAAAATCCTGGCATTTTAGACCCTGAGTCCTTCGGATGAAGGACTCAGGGTGACAATAATTGTATGCAAAACGTTACTAACTATCGAAATCCACACTTTTTGGGCAAGGCCTGGGAGAGGGAAAATCTGCATGTATCTTCTGGGAGGGATTACCGATGGCAATTACCCAGACCATCACTGTGCTGCACCCGGCTTCGGAGGACGTGGCCCAGAAGCAGGGCCTGGCGCCCCGATTGTCCAGCTTGCAGGGGGCCACGGTGGCCTTGATTGACAACCGCAAGCGCAACGCCGACGTGTATCTTCAGGAACTGGCCCGCCTGTTGCAAGAGGAGTACGGCGTGGCCAAAGTGGTGAGCTACAAGAAGGACAGCCAGAGCCTGCCCACCCCCGTGGAGGTGATGGACCAGCTTTCTGCCGATTGCGACGCCCTGGTCCACGCGGTGGCGGATTGAGGGTCCTGCACAGCGTGGGGTCTCCACGACGGAATTGAGTTTGAAAAGCGGGGCCGGCCGGCGGTGACGGTGATTACCAAGGCGTTCATTGTGGCGGCGCAGAACCGGGCGCGGGCGTTGGGCCTGACCGAACATCCGGTGGTGGTAATTGACCACCCCATCGCCAGCAAGAACCGGTCGCAAATCCTGACGCTGGCCCAGGACAGCGTGTCCGAAGTGGCCCAGGGGCTAATTACAGCGCTGGGGAGAGGCAAAAGTGGCTAGCCCGCGCCCCCGGCGGGCGACGCCGGCCAGCGCGCCAGCCGCGCCCAAAGCCAGCCGGATTAACCTTACCGGCTCGGTGCGGGATGTTTGCGATTACTTTTACCAGCAGGGCTGGACCGACGGCCTGCCCATCATTCCTCCTACCGAGGACCTGGTGCTGGAGATGCTGGAGGCCAGCCCCCTGTCTGCCGGGCAGGTGCTGGGGCAGGTGCCGCCCCTGAACGGCTCGGTAACGGTGGAAAAGACGGCCATCAACGCGGTGATGGCAGGCTGCCGCCCGGAGTATTTCCCGGTGGTGCTGGCGGCGGTGAAGGCGGTGCTGCAGCCCCAGTTCAACGTGGGGGGCATCACCACCACCACGGGAGGCGCGGCGCCGGTGGCGCTGGTGAGCGGCCCCCTGGCGGCGCAACTGGACATAAATAGCGGCACGGCGGTGTTTGGCTCCGGCCACCAGGCCAACGCCACCATTGGCCGCGCCCTGCGGCTGACCCTGCGCAACCTGGGCGGCGCGGTGGCCGCCACCATGGAAAAGTCCACCCACGGCTGGCCGGGCAAGTACACCATGTGCTTTGCGGAGAGCGCAGAGCGGTGCCCCTGGGAGCCGCTGCAAGTAGCCCTGGGCTACCCCAAAGAGGCCACCATTGTGCTGGTGTCGGCATGCCGGGGCATCCACACCCTGGTGGAGTCCACCCAGGAAAGCGGCCAGGGCGTGCTGGAGACCCTGGTGGGTTCCATGACCGCCGGGGGCATCTCCGGCTACGCCTTTCAGGCCCGGGGTGCTTCGCCAATCATCGTTTTTGGGCCGGAACACGCCGCGGAAGTGGCCGCCGCCGGGTACAGCCGCCAGGACGTGGCCCAGTACCTGTTTGAGCGGGTGCGGCTGCCCAAGAGCCAGATAAAGGGCCGGGGGCATTACGGCGCGCGCTCTTGGCCTGCGGAGTTTGAGGCCGCGCCCGACGACACCATGCTGCCCCTGGTGGCTGACCCTGGCAAGTACGTTATTACGGTGGCCGGCGGCGACGGGCGGCACAGTTCCTGGTTTCCGGCCTGGTCCGCCACCCAGCGGGCGGTGGAGGTGGTGCAGGGGTAGGGGGTGGGATAAAGTTCTTAAGAAGGGGAGAAGTCCCGGGAGTTCAGGAGCCAGTTCTTGGCGTCCAGTGCGCCAAAGCGCACCATGCGCTCCAATATGAACCTTGCCAAGACGTCGTCGAACTGGAAGAACTCCTCATCAAGCGCCAAGATGCCGTACTGCTCACGGCCGGAGTTTATCTAGCGGCTGTGCCCTTGCACCAAGGCGGGCGATAGACGGGCAATGAGAACAGCTTGGCGGGAAATGGCCTAGGCTAGACATTGTTCTACATATTCAGCAGGGCCAAGGCGACCGGGGTCAAAGGTGAGGTAGGTGACGATCAGCCTTAACGGCGATGCTCCACCGGCATTCAGGCGCAGGAGCAAGTCATAAGCATCCCACTCGACGGCGAACGAGGGCTGTTCGGACACCAAAGCATTGCACCTTAGGGCCGTTCGCCAATCTCTGCCTTGATTTCCGTCATAAGTTGCTGGAACTCTTCCCTGTCATCGGGAGGGAAAACGCTGGGCATCTCTTGCAGTTTACTTAATTGCCGCAAGTCCTCTTCAATCTCCGTGGTGTGGGTCAAGTAGTAGCGGACTGCGATACCCAGTTGGCGGTCGGTGAGGGAACGGAGAGTGAGTCCAGCTCTTGGGCCGCCCGGCGTGACGGCAAGGCGCAGCCATTTGATGATGGTTGCCACTTCATAAGCAGTGCCTTTGAGGTAAGCGATGGTGGCGGGACGGCCGGTTTGTTTCCAGGGCTCTCTGGTAACATAGCGCCGAACACGTTTGGCTAACCGTTCAGTGTAGGCGCTATGTGAAGCGGAAGGAAACACATTCACCTTCCCATCAGGGCTGATTCATTCTCAGTGAAGTAGGGGCAGACCTATGTGTCTGCCCTCGGGTTAAGGCGCCATGCCGGGGGCGCACACATAGGTGCGCCCCTACGGCCAGGGCGAGAATGAATCAACTCTGACCTTCACATTCTAGGCTGGTGCATGGAGTGTATGATGCCAAAGGGTTGTTATAATTTGCGCTGAGACGTGATTTACTGAAGGAGCTAATCATGGACATTGGCATTGGCCTGGACGGCAGCCTGGGGCTGACGTGGCAAGACCAGGAAACTCTTGCCCAGGAGGCGGCCCGGCTGGGCTACACTTCCATCTGGACGCCGGAAGGCAACGGTGAAGACTCCTTCCACCTGTGCGCCTACCGCTGGAACGCCAGCCGCCAGGTGACGCCAGGGGGCCTGGCCACGGGCATCGCCGTGTCGCCTGTGATGTACCGGACCCCCATGGCCTTTGCCATGAGCGGCGGAACGCTGAGCCAGATGACCGGCGGCAAGTTCTTCATGGGCCTGGGCGCGGGCAGTTTTTACCGCCCTCGCACCAGCCAGACGGTGGGCCTGGACCGCATCTCGGCCCTGGCTATGATGCGGGACTACGTGACCACTATCAAGCAGCTGGTGGCGGGCCAGCAGGTGGACTACGACGGCGAAGTGGTGACACTGCACGGCATGAAGCTGGCCATGAACCCGCCGCCCAAGACGCCGGTATACCTGGGCGCGCTGGGGCCGGAGATGCTGCGCCTGGCTGGGGAGCTTGCTGACGGCGTGTGCCTCAACTGGTGCAACCCGGAGCAGATTGACTGGAGTCGCCAGCGCATTGCCGAAGGCGCGGACCGGGCCGGGCGCAACCCCGCCGAGGTAAAGGTGGTGGAGTATATCCGGGTGTGCGTGGACGATGACGAGGCCGCTGCCCGCCGGGCCTACGCCCGCGCCACCATGCACTACGCCCTGGGGTCCAGCGTGCCCACCGCCAGGGAGCGCCGCCAGGGGTACCGCGCCCACTTTGAGCGCATGGGCCACGCCGAAGAACTGCTGGCTCTGGACCAGATGCGGAAAGAGGGCGCGCCCTCGGCCAAGGTAGTGGAGGGGTTCTCCGCGGACTTGCTGAAAAGCGTGGGGTACTACGGCCCGGCGGAGGGGGCCGCCGCCGCTTTCAAGAATCTGTCCCAGGGGCTGGACACCGCTGTAGTGCGGGTGGTATCTGCGCGCAAAGGCATAGACTCGGTGCTGGCGGTGATGCGTGCCTGCCGCCCGGAGCTGGTGGAGCAGGCCTAGGAGTCACGAATCCGTTCCAGCCGTTGAACCGTCAGCATTGGCTGACCTGAGTTAGGAGGTATGGAGATGAAGCGGTTCTACTTGATGGCTGGCTCCCTGGCGGTGTTGCTGGCGGGTTGCCGGGCTGTTCTCTGTGGTGGGCGTTGGCGCAACTCCCCACCCGGAGCAGACGCAATTTGTGGCTTTTCTGACCGGGGCGCAAGAAGTGTCTGCCCGGGACACCACTGCCCGAGGCTATGCCAGGCTGCGGATTAACGACCTGGGCACCGAGCTGGAGTTCAAAGTGGTGGTGGATGACATCATGAACGTGCGGGCGTCGCACATCCACTGCGCCGGGGCTGGGGTGAACGGGCCTATTGGGGTAACCCTGTTCACGGGCTGCGGTCTGGGGCCTGCGCCCGACGTTTTGGCCCACAGCGTCGCCACTGCGCCGGATGCGGGCAACACCTGCGGCTGGGCCACTCTGGCGGACGTGGTGGCTGCCCTGCGCAGCGGCGACACTTACGTCAACGTCCATACCAACGACGGAGTTGACCCCGGCAACACCGGGCCGGGGGATTTTCAGAGCGGTGAAATCCGGGGGCAAGTCCGGTAACCACTGAACAAATACACCGGCAAGGCCTTGCCCAAAAAGTATGGATTGCGATAGTCGTAACGTTTTGCAGCCAGTTATTGTCACCCTGAGTCCCGATGCAATCGGGACGAAGAATGACATTTTGGGCAAAGCCCGCTGGCAAGTTGGCTCCGCTATGCCTGGCGTTCAAATCGCTGAAACCGGGCATGGCGGAGCTTCATTTTGGGCGATGCCCAGCGTCATCGAGCACGGCGCTGAAGCAGCCCTGACGATCTTTGCCTTGCAATGCACCCCTTGACTCCCGCCTGCGGCCATACTACCGTACTGGCGTCCGCTGAAAATGCGTGTTGCAGGAGGCCATCCTATGCCGCCCAGAGACCTGGACGCCTTTTGGCAGCGCACCAAGGAAGAATTGGGGCGCACCAAAACTAACGCTTCCCTGACTGAGTCCCCGGAGCAGAGCGGCCGGGACTTTGTAACCCATATGGTGACCTTGGACAGCTTCCAGGGCCGCCGCCTGCGGGGCTGGTACTCGGTCCCCAGGGACGCCAGGCCGGGCCGGGGCCTGCCGGCGGTGCTGGCAGTGCCGGGCTATGGCGGGGATAAGCCCATTCCCACCCACCTGGCGATGGAGGGCTTTGCTGTGCTGACCTTGTTCCCCCGCGGCCAGGGGGAAAGCAGGAAGGAATGGGAACTGGAGCACAGCACCAAGCTAACTTACTATGTTACTGACAAAGAGAAGTACTACTACCGGGGCGCTTACATGGACTGCCTGCGGGGCCTGGACTTTCTGGCAAGCCGTCCTGAGGTTGACCCGGCCCGGCTGGGTATGTGGAGCCGCAGCCAGGGCGGCGGGTTTACCCTGGCCACGGCGGCCCTGGACCGGCGGCTGCGGGTGGCGGTGGCGGAGGAACCCTTCCTGTGCAACTTTCCGGTGTCCATTGGCGTCACCACCAGTCCCTACAAGGAGCTGCACGACTACGCAGCCCAGCATCCGGAGCAGCGCCAGGCCATCCTGGACACCCTGGCCTACTTCGACCCGCTGAACCTGGCGCCGCAAATCCAGTGCCCAACCCTGGTGGACATTGGCATGAAGGACGAGACCTGCCCCTACCGCACCATCATGCCTGTGTTCGAGAAAATTACCGCTCCCAAGGCCCTGCACGTTTACCCAGACCTGGTTCATGCCCCCTGCACCGACTTTAACGCCCACGCCATGAGCTGGCTGCGGCGGTATCTGGGGGCGTAGGGCCGGGGTCGTTTCGTTCTTAGTTCTTAGTAGGGGCAGACCTATGTGTCTGCCCCAGGCCGTGTCTGCCCCAGGCCGTGTCTGCCCCAGGCCGTGTCTGCCCCAGGTCGTGTCTGCCCCAGGTCATGGAAAATCCGTCCAGGGCGCACACATAGGTGCGCCCCTACAGGCATGTCCAAAATGAATCAGCGCTGGGTGCACCATCCGCTGCCCTGTAATTCTTGTCGCTCATCGTGTAACATTTATCGAGTCTCGTATTACTTGCCAAACTTGGCGACCAGCCCGCTCACCCTGAGCTTTGCGAAGGGCGAGCGGGTGCTCCGCTCATGGTTCGACAAACTCACCACGAGCGGTTTAGGCTTCAATGCAAGAGTATGTAGGAAACTGTGGCCCCTACGGCGGGGCATTGAATTGCAGGAGCAGGCATGAGCAAGCGCCGGGTCACCAGGCCGGTGTATGTGGGAGGGGTCAAAGTCGGCGGGGGCGCTGACATCTCCGTCCAGTCCATGACCAAGACCGACACCCGGGACGTGCGCGCCACGGTCCGCCAAATCCATGAGCTGGAAGAAGCAGGCTGCGAGATTATCCGCAGCGCCGTGCCGGACATGGCCGCGGCCCAGGCTATGGGGGAGATAAAAAAACAGATACACATCCCCCTTATTGCCGACATTCACTTCCATTACCAACTGGCCCTGGAGTGCGTCAAAGGCGGCGTGGACTGCCTTCGGCTGAACCCTGGCAATTTGCGGGACGAAAACCAGGTCAAGCAGGTGGTGCAGTCGGCCAAAGCGGCGGGCATCCCCATCCGCATCGGCGTGAACTTTGGCAGTCTGCCGCCGGTGGGCGGCATTGGCCGCACCCGCGGCTTCTCCCGGCACATGGACATGGTGAACCGGCTGCCCAAGGTGGGCGAAGTCAAGGAAGGCGAGTACAGCGTGGTGGACCACATGCTGGCCACCGCCCTGTGGGAAATCAGCCTGCTGGAAGAGCAGGACTTTGACAACATCAAGATTTCCATGAAGGCCTTTGACGTGCCCACCACCGTGGAGGCCTACCGCCGCCTGGCGGAGCTTACGCCTTATCCCCTGCACCTGGGCATCACCGAGGCGGGCACCGTGCAGGCCGGGTCCATCCGCACTGCCGTGGGCCTGGGCGTGCTGCTGTACGAGGGCATCGGCGACACTATCCGGGTGTCCCTGAGCGGCGACTCTAAGGAGGAGGTGGTTGCCGGGTACGAAATCCTCAAGTCCTTGAACCTGCGCAACAAGGGCGCCACTCTGGTGGCCTGCCCCAGCTGCGGCCGCGCCGACGTGGACGTAGTGCGGCTGGCCAACCAGGTGGACGCCCTGCTGAAGAAGAGCAATAAGAACATCAAGGTGGCGGTCATGGGCTGCGAGGTCAACGGGCCGGGCGAGGCCAAGGACGCCGACGTGGGCATTGCCGCGGGCGCGGGCCGGGCCATTATCTTCCGCAGGGGGCAGAAGGTTCGGGTGGTGCCCGCCGCCGACATGCTGTCGGCCCTGATGGAAGAGGTGGAGAAGACCGAGGCAGAGTCTAAATGAAGTTCACCCGCCTACTCTCCAAAACCCTGCGGGCCGACCCGCCAGAAGCCGAGACTGCCGCCCATCGGCTGATGCTGCGGGCTGGCCTGATTTACCAGGTGGCCGCCGGGGTTTATGCCTACCTGCCCCTGGCCTGGCGCTCGTTGCGCAAAATCGAAAACATCATTCGCGAGGAGATGAACGCCGCCGGGGGCCAAGAGCTGATGATGCCCGCCCTGCAGCCTATGGAGCTGTGGGAGCAGACCAACCGCCGGGCCGCCTTTGGCGATAACCTGTTTGCCCTGCAAGACCGCCGGGGCCGGGCGATGGTGCTGGCCCCCACCCACGAGGAAGTCATCACCAGCATCGTGCGGGCCAACGTGCAGAGCTACCGGGACCTGCCGGTGGTGCTGTACCAGTTCCAGACCAAGTTCCGGGACGAGCCGCGCCCGCGGGCCGGGCTGGTGCGGGTGCGCGAGTTCACCATGAAGGACGCCTACAGCTTCCACGCCGACGAGGCCAGCCTGGACGATAGCTACCAGATCCTGGCCCAGGCCTACCGCAACATCTTCAGCCGGTGCAACCTGCCGGTGCTGATGGCCGAGGCCGACAGCGGGGCCATCGGCGGCAAAGACTCCCACGAGTTCATCCTGGCCACGCCCACCGGCGAGGACACGGTGATTACCTGCCCCGGCTGCGGCTACACCGCCAACGCCGAGAAGGCCGCCGGAATCTATGCGGACCTGCCCAGGGAGCCGGAGCAGCCCTTGCAAGAGGTCAAGACGCCGGGAATCAAGACCATCCCGGACCTGGCGGCGTTCTTAGGGGTGCCGGAGTCGCAAACGCTCAAGGCGGTATTCTACGTGGCCGACGGTGAGCCGGTGTTTGTGACCATTCGCGGCGACCTGGAGGTCAACGAGGTCAAGCTCAAGAACCTGCTGCACTGCCGCGCCCTGCGCCTGGCTGCCGACGAAGAGGTCAAGGCCGCCGGGCTGGTGGCAGGCTCCGCCTCGGCCATTGGCATCAAGGGCATCAAGAAGGTGGCGGACCGCTCCATCGAAAAGGGCGGCAACTTTGTGGCGGGGGCCAACAGGCCCGACACCCACCTGAAGGGGGCCAACCACCCCCGGGATTTTCAAGTGGACCTGCTGGCGGACTTTGCCCTGGCCCAGCCCGGCCACGGCTGCCCCCGCTGCGGCCAGCCCCTGACGGCCACCCGCGGCGTGGAGGTGGGCCACATCTTCAAGCTGGGGACCTTTTTCAGCGAGACTCTGGGGGCGCTGCACCTGGACCGGGAAGGCCAGCAAAAGCCCATCATCATGGGCTGCTACGGCATTGGCGTGGGGCGGCTGCTGGCGGCAGCCATTGAGCAGAACCACGACGAGCGAGGCATTGTTTTCCCCGCCCCGCTGGCCCCTTACCAGGCCCACCTGGTGGGCTTGAACCTGGGCGACGCCGCAGTGGCCGCCGTCGCGGAAAAGCTGTACCAGGAGCTATGGGCCGCAGGAATTGAAACCCTGTTTGACGACCGCCCGGATGCTACGGCGGGGGTGAAGCTGAACGACGCCGACCTGCTGGGCCTGCCGGTGCGGCTGGTGGTCAGCCCGCGCAACCTGCGGAACCAGGCGGTGGAGGTGAAGGGCCGCACGGAGGCGGAGGCGGAGATGGTGGCGTTGGAGGGCGTGGCGGCGGAGGTGCGGCGGAGGGTGGCTGGGGAGGGGTAGGGGGTGACGGGGGCACTGCTGGGCTAGCTTGCCCGTCAGCATGGGTCGGAACCGGTCGGCTGTGATTAGGGGTTAGGAGACTCACTCTTGGTGATAATCTGTTTCAGGAACTCCCATACATCATCACAGATGCTTTCAAAGGTAGCCTTGCTGATGTCCCACTCAAGATCGGAGTGCAGGATAGCCCCTTGCTGAGGCGAAGCCCATAATTGATCTTTCTCTTTCCACCCTTTTCTTCAATCTCTGTGATTTTATTTTGGTGCCTTTGGCCTGGCAACCTCTGGTCTATGTGCTCAAAGGCTTCCCGCCCCAAGCTGTAGTGCTTGAACCATTTCTCATTCAGCTCAACGAGGCCTGGGCGTAGTTCTTGGAATACTTCGTCGGATACCACCTTTTCGAGAAATCTGTAGATGTTGCGGAGGGCTACGAAGTAAAAATGAACATCAATAAGAATGTCTTCAGCGGCGGCTGTTAGGGTCTGCTGGTCACCTTGAACAACCGGTCGGTCCCAGATTCTGCTAACTTGAATTTCTGCAGCACGAAGTGAACGGCGAGCCAGATTAAAACACGTAGCTGTCGCACCATTTCGGCTAGCTGAGAATACTCGGTTACTTTCCTCCGGTGTCACTGGAATCCTCCAACAACGCTTGGATTGACTCGGCCATCCCTACTTCCCCGGCAAGCCCCGCGCAAACGCCAGGCCTTGCTGCACCCACTGCTCCAGGTCTGCGGCGGAGCGGCAGCCTTGGGGGGCTACGTACACCATGCCGCGCATGGGGCGGCCCGTGAAGTCCATGGGGCGGGCGTGGGGCTGGGCCAGGGCAGCATCGTAGGCGTCGGGGCCAACCCGCACCATTAGCTGGTCGCCCAGGACGCCGCAGAACATATTGCCAGCGTGCATGAAGGCCAGCCCGCCAAACATCTTGCGTTCGGTGACTGCGGGCTGGTTGGACACTGCCTGGCGGACCCGCTCCGCCAGGGCTTCTGAGTAAGCCATGTTGATGACTCCTGTTGCCCCTCACCCCAACCCGCTCCCACAAGGTGCGAGGGAGTTCAGCTTCCTGGTTTGGTCACCCTCTCCCTCGATGGGCGTTGCCTCAAAACTCAACCGTCACCCCGACAAGTCGGGGTGTCCAGGCCCCACGGGCTTTTGCCAAAGATGGATTCCGGCTTCCGCCGGAATGACGAGGGCGCTGTAGGGTACTTTTAAGGCAAGGCCCCCTCGATGGGAGAGGGTAGGGTGAGGGTGGTTGCCCTCAACCACCTTCCCTGGGGACAAAGTTTTGGGCCAGCACTTGCAGGTTGTGCTTGAGCTGGGGGGCCATCTGGCCTTCCCGGGAAGAGGACAGCAGCACCAGCAGCCGCAGCTGGGCAGCCAGGTCGGCGGCCAGCTTGGCCTTGGCTTCCGCCACGGTGTCGGCGGCCACGGGCACCCGCAGCCCCTGCAAGGGCAGGGCGGAGCCAGCCTCGCCAGCCCAATACTGGTCCAGGCTGTCAATAATCAGGATGGGGATGTCCTGCTTGGGGATGAAAGGCGAGTCGGCGGGGGCGTCGGCAGGCCGCAGCACGTCCACCATCACCTGCGTCACGTCGGCGTGGCTAATGTGAAAAGTAGCCATGTTGGGCTGGCTGGTTCCGATGCGCCGCCATTCCCAGCCTTCGGGGGTGGCGGCGTCCCGGCCCGGCTCCACCTCCACCGGGCAGGCCAGGTCCTCGGCCAGGGGGCGGTCCGGCTCCTGCGCTTGGGCCATCAGTGGCTCTCCCCTTCCAGCTCCCAGGCTTTCAGCACCTGCTCTGGCAGGGTGATGGGGCCGACGGCCTGCTCGTACTCGCGGACGTGCTTGCTGGTCAGCAGGGCGATGGCCTTGAGCATCTGGGGGCTGACCTTGATGCGGGCGCGCAGGATTGGCTCCCGCTCCTCCATCTGCTCGCCGAAGAACAGCACCGCCGAGTAGAGGCTGCTGAAGATGTGCATGGAATCGCTGTAGAAGGTGATGGGTTCACCGGACGGTTCCCTGCCCTGGGTATCGCCGGGATTTACATAAGACTCTTCCTGGGGCACGTTGTCTTCGGGGGGGACGTAGGGGCGCTGGATGATGGGCATATAACCTCCCTGGCAAGACCGGCGGCTGCCGACGGTATTGGTGTTCCTGAAATTTTGGTCAACCAGTAAGGGCACCCTTCGACAAGCTCAGGGCGAGCGGGTTAAAGCCGCTCGTGGTGAGTCCCGACGTATCGGGATCCCGACCAGGTCGGGGCTTGTCGAACCACGAGCCGCCACCCTTCGACAAGCTCAGGGTGAGCGGGTCAATCATCAATTTAACAAATTATGCAAGACTCGGTAATAGCTGGTGCCAATTCCAAGTATACCGGCGCGCCGGGGATTGGCTGGGGCGTATTATACACCGGCATTGCATTGTGCGGTTTACAGGGTAAAATGTGGAGTATTCTGCGCCGGGAGGTCCACGTGGCTGACCCTAGCGTGAGCACTTCAAGCGGACCACTGAGGTCCAAGCAGCAATATTGGCACTATGCCTGGCTCATCGCCGTCATGGCGGCGGTGCTGCAGGTCAGCACCAACTTTGTCAGCCAGGCCTTTGCGGTGCTGCTGCCGGTAATCCAAAACACCTTCGGCTGGAGCCTCACGGCCATCACCCTGGCCTACTTCTTCAAGAGCCTCATCCAGGCCTGCCTTTCGCCGGTGGCGGGCATGTTGGGGGACCGCTACGGGGCGCGGCGCTTCCTGCTGGTGGGGGCCTGCTTCCACGTGGCGGGGCTGCTGCTGCTGAGCACGGTCACGGAAGTGTGGCAGCTATACCTGTACTTCAGCTTGGTGCTGGGCGTGGCCCAAGCCATGTTCCAGGTGAACATTCCCACTACGGTGGCGGCCTGGTTCCGCAAGAAGCTGGGGGTGGCCACGGGCCTCCAGCAGTCTTTGGGAGGCATGGGCGCTTCCATTATGGCCCCGGTGCTGGCGCTGCTGCTGGGGCACACGGCATGGAAACCGGCCTTCTGGATTATCACTGTGGTGGGCGGCGCAGTAATTTTTGGCCTGCTGTTTTTCTTCCACAGCGACCCCGAATCTAAAGGCGCCCGGCCCTATGGGGCCGATGGCGGGGAACGTCCCGCGCCCGCGCGTGCCAATCCGGTGACGGCCAAGGTGCGCTCGCAGGTGTTCATGCGCCATGTGCGCCGCACCAAAGCCTTCTGGAACCTGATGGCCATTCACCACCTGGGCTGTCTGGGCCACGCCATCATCATGGTTTCGGCAGTGCATTTTGCCGAGACCAAGGGCGTGCCCCTGGCGGCGGCGGCGTGGATTGTCAGCATCTACTCCCTGGCCAGCGTGGGCGGCCGGTTCTGCGTCCCCATCCTGGCCGACCGCTTTGGGGCCAAGGGGGTCATGGCCCTGTTCTTCTTCCTGCAGGGCATCAGCGTGCTGATGTTGTTCTGGGCGCAGGAGGCCTGGCAGTTCTACCTGTTCGCTTTCGCCTTTGGCACAGGCCTGGGGGGCGAAATGTCGGCTTTCATCGTCATCAACCGACAGTACTTCGGCACAGGGCCGGTGCGCACCGTGTTTGGGTTTCAGTCCATGGGCGCCCAGTCGGGCATGGCAGTGGGCGGGCTTATGGGCAGCGTCATCTTTGACCTGTTTGGCTCGTACAACCTGGCGTGGATGTTGTCCATTGGCGCAAGCCTGGCCGGGGTGGTGTGCATCCTGCTGCTGGAGCCTACCTCCCGCATGCTGGTTCCCCACTGGGAGGAGGACCTGCCGCCGGAAGCCCGGAGCAAACCCGTTCCAGCGGCAGCGGGGGCAGATTGATGGCATGGCCGGGCCGGCTGCATCTTGCCTGGCGCGCCGTGGGTAGACACATGAGAGTAGTCTGTATCGTAGCAGAAATCCCCCCAACCTCCCTTTGCAAAGGGGGGCCAGGGGGGATTTTTTAGCAGAGACGAGTTTATGCCTGACATGCTGGAGTTTGCCACCAACCCCTTTGGCGGGGTGATTATCAAGCCTGCGGCCCTGCCCAGCGACACGCAGGAGTTCCGGCGGCGGCTGGCGGAGTCGCTGTCCGCCTGGCATGCTAAGGGCTTCAAGGTGGCGTGGCTGGAAGTGCCCACCGCCAGGGCGGCGTTGATACCAGTGGCGGTGGAAGCCGGCTTTACCTTTCACCACACGGGGCAGGACTACCTGATGCTCACCAACCGGCTGCTGGAAGGGGCTTTTGTCCCGCCCTACGCATCCCACTACATTGGCGCGGGGGGCGTAGTGCTTAACCCCCAGCAGGAGTTGCTGGTGGTGTGCGAACGGCACCGGGCTACTTCCGCCCTGTCCTTCAAACTGCCCGGCGGGGCCTTGCAGCCGGGGGAGCACCTGGTGGACGCGGTCATCCGCGAGGTGATGGAAGAGACAGGGGTGCGCACCCAGTTCGATGCCGTGGTGTGTCTGCGCCACTGGCACGGCTACCGGTACGGCAAATCCGACATTTATTTCGTGTGCCGCCTGAGTCCTTTGAGCCAGGACATAACCCGGCAGGTGGAGGAGATTGACGATTGCCGGTGGATGCCGGTGGGGGAATACCTGGAGGCCGACAACGTCAGCATCTTCAACAAGAGCATTGTGCAGGCGGCGCTGGACAGCCCGGGACTGAAGATAACCCGTATTGATGGCTACCCTGACCCGGAAAAGCGGGAGTTTTTCATGCCCAAGGACTGGCCGGGCGCCAGGTAGAGCGGCTGAGCAGTGTATCAAATGGCCCTTCGTCGCAAAGCTTGCGTAAGAGTTGCCATGAAAATATCCGCTCATCCTGAGCTTATCGAAGGATGGGCGGACTCTAACCTGCTCATGGTTCGACTGGCTCACCACGAGCGGAACCTATAACATAGTTTCTCACTGTCCTACACTCACCAGGGAGGCAAGTAACATGGTTACTCCAAGGGAACGGTTCCGCAGCCTGCTGGCCAAGCCGGAGTGCACCCTGGCGGCCAACATCTTTGACCCGCTGTCGGCGCGCATTGCCCACATGCTGGGCTACGAGGTGTGCGTGCTGTCTGGCTCGGTGGGCAAGGTGGCAAACCTGGGCGTGCCGGACATCGTGCTGTCCACCCTGGCGGACGTGGTGGACCACTGCCGCCGCATTACCCGCATGGCGGAAGTGAGCCTGATGGTGGATGCCGAAGACGGCTTTGGCAACGCGGTGAACGTGCGCCGGGCGGTGAAGGAACTGGAGGCGGTGGGGGTGGCGGCCATTGAAATTGAGGATAACGTGGTGCCGCGGCAGTTCAAGGCGCCCCACCCCGGCCTGGTGTCCACGGAAGCCCAGGTGGGCAAACTGCAAGCGGCGGTGGCGGCGCGCTCGGACCCTTCCACAGTGATTGTGGCCCGCACCGCGGCTCTGGGAGAGTGCCCCCTGGAGGAGGCCCTGGACCGCATCCGGGCCTACTCGGAGACTGGCGCGGAAGCCCTGATGCTCACTGGAGCGCGAGGCGGCAGGCGGGACATCGAGGCGGTGCACCGGGTCACTTCCCTGCCCATCTGCATCCTCACCTCGGCGCTGCAAATGCCCACCGACGGCGAGTTCCTGTCGGAGAATGGGGTGAAAATTTTGATGCTGGGCAACCCCACCTTTGCCGTGGCGGTCAAGGCTATCCACGACTCGCTGCAACACCTGCGGGACGGCGGTATGCTGGAGGACTTGAAGGAGCGGCAGGCGGCGCCGGAACTGCTGCGGGCGGTGAACCGCACCGACGAGTTTATCCAGTGGCAGGATGAGTATTTGCGGGAGTAGAGAAGTCATCCTCTCCCCTTGCGGGGGCGTTGCCTCAAAAGTCCCTGAATGCACTTTCGTCGTTCCGGAGAAAGCCGGAACCCATATCTGGATTGAGCATCCTGGGGCTTGGGCGTCCCGACGAGTCGGGGTGCGACGATTGGGTTTTGAGGCAAGACCCCTTGCGGGAGAGGACCTGGCTGAGGGGTAGTTTCACCCTCACCCCAACCCTCTCCCAAGGAAGGAGAGGGCGATGCCGAAAAGTCCAATGTAAGGAGCAGTGCCATGCCCGCTAGTTGGGTTGACATCAAAGTAGGACGCCAAACCATGGAGGGATACCTGACCCAGCCCGAAGCCCAGGGCCGCTACCCAGCAGTGCTGGTTATTCAGGAAATCTGGGGAGTGAACTCCCACATCCAATCGGTGACGGAGCGGTTCCCGTCCAAGGGCTATGTGGGGCTGGCCCCGGCCATGTTCCACCGGGAAGGCCGCATGACCATTGGGCTGCACGAGGAGTTTGACACCGCCCTGGCCCGCCTGGGCCGCTGCACCGACGCCAACATCGTTGCTGACGTGCAGGCGGCGGTGGATTACCTGAAGGCCCAGCCCTTCGTACTGCCGGACCGCATAGGCATTGTGGGCTTCTGCTTTGGCGGGCGGGTGTCCTACCTGGCGGCGTGCAGTGTGAAAGACCTGAAGGCGTCGGTGGTGTACTACGGCGGACGGATTTTGCAGCCCCTGGGCGGGACTGGCCCTGCGCCCATCGAGCAGACCAGCAAGATTACAGTGCCCATTCTGGGTATGTTTGGCGAGGATGACCAGAATCCCACGCCCACCGATGTGGGCCGGATTCAGGGAGAGCTGACCCAGCACCACAAGACCCACGAGTTTCACATGTACCCCGGCTGCGGGCACGGGTTCCACTGCGACGCCCGGCCTAGTTACCGCCCAGAGGCGGCGCGGGACGCCTGGACGAAAACCATGGCCTGGTTTGACAAGTATTTGAAGGGGTGAGGGGGACGTGAAGAAAAACCAATTGAGCAGCGGATGCAGAGAATGGATCTACTGCCGTGCCGTATAGGGTATGTGGGGGAAACCCAGAATTTACTGTATGACCAAACTTCGCCAGTTGGACGCCTGGGCCGGGTCCAGTCTTTCTACTTGGGGCAGCAGGTCAAAACCCGTATCGGCTGAGACGATGCGGCGCACACCCAGCCGGTGCATTACATCGGCGTGCAACAGGTCGCGCGCTCCCAGCTTCTGATGGGTACTGGCCAGGATGGCGGCGCGTTGCACGTCGTCGGCCTGCACTGCTTCAATGCGGTCATGCAGAATCTCGCTAAAGCGGTGGAACGCCTCTCTGCCTTGGGGCCATAACCTCAGGGCGAGGTAACGGGGGAGCAACTCCTGCAGGACCTCCGCATCCGTCACGAAAGATTCGGGATGCTCCGCCACCAGCAACAGCACTTGTACGCAAGGCTCCTTCAACGGGTGCGCCCGTCCGGCCGCGTAGATGGGCACATTGGCGTCAACGAAGGTCATCGGAGCCATGGGCCTCCGCCAGTTGACGGGATAGTGTTGCCGGGTCGGGCACGTCCTCCAGCTCCAACTGGCCCAATTCCTGGGCTGCGCGCCTGCGGCGTACCATCAGATTGTCTTCATAAGCCCTGTCAATGAGGCGGCGCACCATCTCGGAAATCGGAGTCCCCTGCTCTGCCGCCAGTTCCTTGAGCTTGCGCCGCCGCTCCTGGTCCAGACGAACATCCAGCCGTTCAACGGTCATGGGGCACCTCTCTTCACTGGCCTTATGGTACGGTAAAAATAAGTCACACACAAGTTGCCGTACAGATGCTTATGGGTATATGGGCGAGGGGGTGAAGAGAGCTTGGTGAGGAAGATATGATCGCAGGAGAGGAGGCTGGTGGGCCGTGTGGGAATCGAACCCACGACCTGCGGATTAAAAGTCCGATGCTCTACCTGCTGAGCTAACGGCCCGGTCGTCTGTCTGGTATTCTATCACAGGAGATGTGGGGGCCGTAACCTGCAACCAGTGCACCGCTCGTCCTGAGCCGGTCGAAGGACGCGGGACCATTCTACGCTCATAGTTCGACTGGCTCACCATGAGTGGGTCTCTATTGCCGCCATGCCTGCATCCAGAAAGCCAAAAGCCAGCGCCAGGGCAAATCCTTCCGCCCTGCCGGCCAGTCCGGAGGTGCCGCTGATTATCCGCAGCCTACCGCCGGAGCGGGGCGATGTGCTGGCGTTGCTGCGGGCGCAGGCCCTGGCCCTGCCCGGCGTGACGGAGCGGGCGGTGTACGACGTTTTTTGCAAGGAGTGGACGCCTGCCTACTACGTGGGAGAGCGGCAGTTGTTCCATGTGCATAACTTTAAGACGGGGCTGCGCGGTACAGTGTTTGTGGGCGTGCGCACCCTGCTGCCCCTGGTGCTGGACTCAGAAGAGGTGCCGGAGGAACTGCGGGCGCTGGCGGCCGGCGCCCGGGGCGGGCACACCAAGCAAGTGAAAGTCCCCCTGGATACGGTAGACGCCGTGGTGGGGTTCCTGGAGCTGGTGCGGGTGAAGTGGCGGTTTCTCACCGGGTGACGGGCTGCTCCAGGGCCTCTACGCCTTCTTCCACCAGGGGTTGCAGCGCCCGCATTAAACGCGACATGCGAGTGGATACCTCCAGCAGGAAGTCCTCGTCCAGAGGAGCCAGGGGGATGTGCTGGTGCACGCGGGTCCAGGAAGCGGTCCACTGCTCAAGCTCCGTTTCAGGCCCCAGGATTGGGATCAGTGCAGGCCAAAGGGTGGACAGGGCCTCCAGCCAGCGCAGGTTGCTGGCCTGGCCGCCTTCAAAATGCAGTCCCACCTCCAGCAGTTGCCTCCGGCGCTGTATCCAGACCTCGTAGTGGATGTGCGGGTCGCCGAAATGGAACTGGATTAGGCTGCCCCGGGGTCCCAGGACGACGAACTCCTGCAAGTCTGGGGGAAGCTGGCTGCGCAGCAATTCCGGCAACTCCGCCAGGAACTCTTGCAGCTTCATAATAATGCACCTCTCACCAGAATCAGTCCAATCACCGGTTGCCGCCGTGGCTTGTGCCGCCAGAAAAACTGCTCTGCCAGAATGACCAGCTGGCGGAAAGGATGGCAGACAATACATTACCCGAAATTCATGGTTCTGGCACCAGACACCCCCTTGCCAGATCGTGAAAAAGGGTGCATACTATCCCCCGTGAAGATTCTTGGTGGTTAGAGCGGGGTGGACCCACCCGTTCCCATCCCGAACACGGAAGTGAAACGCCCCAGCGCCGACGATACTCCTCTGGCAACGGAGCGGGAAAATAGGCCACCGCCAGGATACTTACCCCAGGCCCTCCGGTCCAGGATACAGGGAAAGTCCCTCATTGGCAGAGATTGCAGAAAGTCCTCCAGCTAGCTTACCTCCACTGCCACCTCAGGCGGGACTGAATCCGTTACCTTCTCCCACCGGCATCAGCTGTGTATCGTTGGCCTTTCGTCGGGCGCCTGCTCCCTGTTCCAATTTGTCTTTACACTATTCCAGGGGTAGCCTATACTAATATCAACTGCCTTGCGGCAGTGGTTGTCTTTCACTAATCAGGGTGTTGCACTACTTGCCTCACCAAGTCCAGCAAAAGTTCAGCAACCGCAAGGAAGCAGGGCATCAAAAGGACGGATGGAGTTGGCTCCAGTCTGGCGGGTAGCCAGGCAGGTTTAGACCTAACCTCAGGCAGCCAGGAGCGGTATATGGGAAGCAGATTTGAAAAATTCTCGGAACGCGCCCGGAGAGTGTTGTCGCTGGCCCAGGAAGAGGCCCAGCGTTTTAATCACAACTATATTGGTACGGAGCACATTCTTTTGGGGCTTGTCCGAGAGACGGAAGGGGTAGCTGCCCGGGTTTTGTCCAGCCTTGGGGTAGACCTGAGCAAGGTGCGCTCTGCGGTGGAGTTCATCATTGGCCGCGGGGAAAAGCCCGCCCAGGGTGAAATTGGCCTGACCCCCCGGGCCAAGAAGGTGGTGGAGTTGGCGGTGGATGAAGCCCGCCGCATGAACCACACCTATATTGGCACAGAGCACCTGCTAATTGGACTGCTGCGGGAAGGCGAGGGCGTGGCCGCCGGGGTGCTGGAGAGCCTGGGCGTGTCCCTGGAAAAGGTCCGGGGTGAGACCCACCGCATTCTCAGCCATAGCGCGCCGGCCGCCGGGCAAGGCGCCCGCACCAGCACGCGCACGCCTACCCTGGACCAGCTGGGGGTGGACCTTACGGTGGCCGCTCGTTCCGGCAAGCTGGACCCGGTGGTGGGCCGGGACTCGGAAATCCAGCGGGTGGTGCAGATCCTTAGCCGCCGCACCAAGAACAACCCTGTCCTGGTGGGCGAGCCGGGAGTAGGCAAGACCGCCATTGTGGAGGCTCTGGCCCAGCGCATCGCTTCCGGCACCGTGCCGGAGACCTTGCAGGGCAAGCGCTTGGTCACCCTGGACATGGGTGCGTTGGTGGCAGGCACCAAGTACCGGGGCGAGTTTGAAGAGCGGCTGAAGAAGGTCATTGACGAAATCAAGACCTCCGGCAACTGCGTCATGTTCATTGATGAAATCCACACCATTGTGGGCGCAGGCGCAGCGGAGGGGGCAGTGGATGCTTCCAACATTTTGAAGCCCTCCCTGGCCCGCGGCGAAATTCAGTGCATTGGCGCCACTACTTTGGACGACTACCGCAAGTACGTGGAGCGGGACCCGGCGCTGGAGCGCCGCTTGCAGCCGGTGCGGGTGGAGGAGCCTACGGGCGACGACACCTTGAAGATTCTGGAAGGCATCCGCCCTAAGTATGAGGATCACCACAAGGTGCACATTTCCGATGAGGCGTTGCGGGCAGCCACTACCCTGGCGACCCGCTTCATCCCCGACCGGTTTTTGCCGGACAAGGCCATTGACCTGATTGATGAAGCCGCCTCTCGGGTGCGGCTGCGGGGCAGCGCTACCCCGGCCTCCGTTACCGACGCCATGCAGGTGTTGGAGCGGGTGCGTAAGGAGAAGGACCAGGCCATCGCCTCCCAGCAGTACGAGGTGGCGGCGGAGTTGCGGGACCGGGAGCTGCACCTGAACCAGAACGTGGAAACCCTGGAAAAGGAGTGGCAGGAAGGCCGGGCCAAGGACCGCCCGGTGGTCACTGAAGACGACATTGCCCAGGTGGTCAGCATGTGGACGGGTATCCCCGTTACCCGGCTGGCCCAGGAAGAGACCCAGCGGCTGCTGCGCATGGAGGCGGAGCTGCACAAGCGCATCATCGGACAGGATGAGGCCATTGTCAGCATCTCCCGGGCCGTGCGGCGGGCTCGCGCCGGACTCAAGGACCCGCGGCGGCCCATCGGCGCATTCCTGTTCCTCGGCCCCACGGGCGTGGGCAAGACCGAGCTGGTGCGCGCCCTGGCGGAGTTCATGTTCGGCAGTGAAGACAACATGATCCGCCTGGATATGTCCGAATTCCAGGAACGGCACACCACGGCCCGCTTGATTGGCGCGCCTCCGGGCTACGTGGGTTACGATGAGGGCGGCCAGCTCACTGAGGGCGTGCGCCGCAAGAACTACTGCTGCGTGCTGCTGGACGAAATTGAGAAGGCGCACCCGGAAGTGTTCAACATCTTGCTGCAAATCTTTGACGCCGGCCAGTTGACCGACGCCCGCGGACGGCGGGTGGACTTCCGCAACTCCATCATCGTCATGACCAGCAACCTGGGGTCTGACCTGATTAAGCGGGAGAGCGCCATTGGCTTTGGCGTTAAGAGCCAGGACGCCAGGACCCAGGGGCAGTCCTACGAGCGGATGAAGGACAAGGTCATGGACGAAGTGAAGCGCTTCTTCCGGCCGGAGTTCCTGAACCGCATTGACACCAACATTGTGTTCCACCAGTTGGGCCGGGACGAAATCCTGGCTATCGTGGAACTGATGATGAACCAGGTGCGCAAGGAACTCAAGGAAAAGGAAATTTCCCTGGAGCTGACCGAGGCCGCCCGGGAGCACCTGGGGGAGAAGGGGTTTGACCCGGTGTTCGGCGCCAGGCCCTTGCGCCGCCTGATTCAGAACGAGGTGGAAGACAAGCTTTCGGACGAAGTGCTGAGCGGACACCTCAAGGCGGGGGACACGGCGCTGGTGGACTTTGTAGATGGCAAGATAACCATCCAGCCCAAGGTAGCGGCGGCAGTGCCGTAACTCCAGGCTCCGGTTCAATACAAGGGTTACTGACAGGAGGCCCCACGGTAGTGGGGCCTCTTGCTGTTATAATCGGGATATCTGCTCCAGGGGAATGACAACCGCGCCCGCAGGGGTTGTGTTAGAAGCGACGCTCATGGTTCGACAAGCCCCGACCTGGTCGGGATCCCGATACGTCGGGACTCACCACGAGCGGGAATTGTCACACACCCTCTAAGGGTGAGCGCCTGTTGAGCAGGGCACTTTTAGAACACGTTCTGATTGAGGTGCTCTTTGCCCAGGCCCAGGGAACGCCAGAACACAGTTTTCATGTGCCAGGAGTGCGGCCACGAAAGCCCGCGCTGGATGGGCTTTTGTCCTGCGCCAGGGTGCCGGTCTCCCCTGCCCCTGAAAGAGGTGTCGGAACCGGCGGCCAGGAATGGCGCACGGGCCTGGCTGGAGCCGGCAGGGGCGCCGGTGCAGGAGCTGGCCAGCCTTAGCCTGCAAGACCAGCGGCGGGTGGAACTGGCTTCTGGGGAGGTGAACCGCGTGCTGGGGGGCGGGCTAGTGCCAGGCTCGGTGGTGCTGCTGGCCGGGGAGCCGGGCGTGGGCAAATCCACCCTCTTGCTGCAGATAGCCCAGTGGATATCTTCCCGCGGGCAGAAAGTCCTCTACGTTAGCGGTGAAGAGTCGCCCCACCAGATAAAGCTGCGCTCGGACCGGCTGGGGTTTGGCGGCCAGGGCGTGTTTCTGCTGGCGGAAACCGACGTGGACCAGTTGCTGCAACAAATGGAGGAGCAGCAACCTGCCCTGGCGATTGTTGACTCGATTCAGACCCTTTATACATCGGAAGTCCCTTCCGGGCCGGGCAGCGTGGTGCAGGTGCGGGAGTGCGGCCTGCGCCTGATGCGGTGGGCCAAAGGCCGGAATGTGCCGGTGTTGATTGCGGGGCACGTGACCAAGGACGGTGCGCTGGCGGGGCCGCGGGTGTTGGAACACATGGTGGACGTGGTCATGTACCTGGAAGGGGAAGACTTGAACACCTACCGCATCCTGCGCAACGGCAAGAACCGCTTTGGCTCCACCACCGAAATTGGCGTTTTTGAGATGGGGAGCCGCGGTCTGGCGGAGGTGGATGACCCCTCAAGGGTGCTGCTGGCCCAGCGCCATGAAGATGCAGTGGGCGCCGCCCTGGCGCCGGTGATGGAGGGCACCCGCCCTTTGCTGCTGGAGGTGCAGGCCCTGACTGCGCCCACCCAGCTCCCCGCGCCGCGCCGGGTGGCCAACGGCGTGGACTACAACCGGCTGTTGATGCTGGCGGCGGTGGCCAGCCGCCGGGCGGGACTGGACCTGGGGGGACAGGACATAATTGTCAGCGTGGCTGGCGGGTTCAGGGTTTCGGAGCCAGCGGCGGACCTGGCGGTGGTGCTGGCGCTGGCCTCCAGCCTCTATAATCGTCCTTTGGGGCCAGGCCTGGCGGCCCTGGGCGAGGTGGGCCTCACCGGAGAACTGCGCTCGGTGCCCCAGATGGAGCGGCGGCTGGCGGAATGCAGCCGCCTGGGCCTTACCCGGTGCGTGCTGCCCCAGCAAGCCGCAGGCCGCAAGCTGGACCAGCCCCCGGCGCTGGCCTTGAGCTTTGCCAGGACGCTGCGGCAGGCGGTGCGGGAGGCTTTGGGGCCGCCACAGCGGGGGAGGAATGCGTGGCAAGCAGGGGCCGAGGACGAGGATGACCTGGGCGGGCAGAACTAAGTCGCGATGGCATCTAACTAGGATAGGGAGAAAGCCATAACTAAGAAGGGTTAACAAAACGAAGGGCGGCATTCTGAGGAGTCCTGATGACATCGGGACGACGGAGTCCCGACGAAGTCAGGGATGCTCGATAAAGCCGGCAAATCTGGGGTGGGGCAAGCGCCCAGCACTCCAGACCCTTTGTCCTTCAGCCGAAGGACTCAGGGCGACAGCTTCGGCATTTTGTTAGAGCGTGTTTAAAAAGTGCTGTGCACTACCAGCGCTCACCCTTCGACAAGCTCAGGGTGAGCGGTTTTTCCCGCTCGTGGTGAGCCTGTCGAACCACGAGCACCTAGCCTTTTTAGACACCCTCTTAGGGGCTGGCTCTATTGAAAACAGCAAGGGTGCAGGGGCGCGCCGCCGCCGGGGCAGAAGGCCGCGCCCAGGGGCGCCCCGACGGGTCACGCCAATAAGCAAAGGAAATACCCTGAAAACCGTTGCCCGCCCAAGCGTGTTGCGTCAATAGAAACTGTTACCGAAGGGACTTGGTTGCCTCAGATGAAACTGTTACCGAACGTCCCTTGCTGGGCTGAGTGTCAGCCATGTCCCACAGCCTCTGGAGTTCTTGGTCTATCTG
>VGZV01000046.1 GCA_016872385.1 SAR202 cluster bacterium
GTGGTGAGTCCCGACGTATCGGGATCCCGACTAGGTCGGGGCTTGTCGAACCATGAGCGGGCTAAAAGCTACTCATCCTTCGACAAGCTCAGGATGAGCGGGCTGGGTAGACGGCATTTCTCACACAGGCTCTAACAGGTCTCTGGGGATTGGGCCTCCGCAGGTGGGGGGCTAGGCCGCTGTTTTAAAGTCCGCTCGCCCCGGAAGATTCTGGGGCGGGCGGTGCTTTTGTGAGCTGCCCTTTCCCTTCATCCCGTTAGTGAATCAGCCCTGGACCGTGCAGGCGGTAGTGGGTCGTTTGGGGTCTCGTCGTTCCGGAGCAAGCCGGAACCCAGGGGTGCGTTTCAGCCATGTCCCTATCTGGGTGCCCCGACTTGTCGGGGTGCGACGAGTTGAGTCCTTAAGCAAACTGATACACTACCGGGGCAGGCAGTGGCCTTGCATCTCCGGACTGCTGGGTGTAGTCTATATGTAGAGAAAGTCTGCCCTCCGAACAACGCGTCTTCTTCCAGTGCGCCTTTCCCCAACTAGAGCATCGCCTTGTAGCTTTGCCTGTGCCGGAAGGGTTTCTGGGGATACGGGAAGGGCCGCCATCTCTGGACATAATGAGCGAAGTTAACGACATAAAATCCCGGCTGGATATTGTGGAATTGGTCTCCAGCTACGTGCCTTTGCAGCGTTCGGGCCGCAGCTACAAGGCCAACTGCCCGTTTCATCAGGAGAAGACTCCTTCTTTCTACGTTTTTCCCGACCGCCAGACCTGGCGGTGCTTTGGGGCTTGCGCCACCGGAGGGGATGCCTTCAACTTCGTCATGCGCGCTGAAAGCCTGGAGTTCCCAGAGGTCTTGCGCCGTCTGGCCCAGCGTACCGGCGTGGCCCTGGCCTCTGGCGGGCGGCGGGGGGAGCAGCAAACGGCCTTCAAGGCTAATGATGCGGCAAAGGCCTATTTCCAGCAGCGCCTGGCGTCGTCCCAGGGTGCAGCCACCAGGGACTACCTGGCGAAGCGAGGTTTAAGTCCGGAAACCATCGAAAAATTTGGCCTGGGCCTTAGCCCGCGGGATGGCGAATCCCTGCGAGGTCACCTGGTGCGGGAAGGTTTTACCCTGGAGCAGATTGCCCTGGCCGGCCTGGTGCGCCAGAACGAGCAGGGCCAGCACCGGGATCTTTTCCGGGGCCGGCTGATGATACCCATTCACAATGGCCAGGGACATTTGGCCGGCTTTGGAGCGCGGGCCATGGATGACTCCCAGCCCAAGTATCTGAATTCGCCCCGCAGTCCGGTGTTTGATAAAGGCCGCATATTGTACGGCCTGCACCTGGCGCGGGAAGCGGTAAGAGAACAGGGCATAGTCATTGTTGAAGGGTACATGGACGCCATCATGGCCCACCAGTACGGCTTTAACAATGTGGTGGCGTCTATGGGTACCGCCCTCACTGAGCATCAGGTGGGCGAAACCCGGCGCTTGACCAGTCAGGTGACCCTGGCTCTGGACCCGGATGCCGCCGGGCAGCAAGCTACGCTGCGCAGTATGGAATCCTCCTGGCGGGTATTCCAGGCCAGAGTGGCGGGCCAGTCAGGCGGCGCTACGGTCTTCCAGCGGCCGGAAATCCCGGAGCTGAAGGTGGCGTTGATGCCCGAAGGGCTAGATCCCGACGAGGTGATACGCCGGGCGCCCGACGAGTGGAGCCGGTTGATTCGGGATGCCGTTCCGTTAATGGAGTACCTGTTCACCGCCCTGTCGGCCCAACTGGACCTGAGTGTCCCCCAAGGCAAAGCGCGTTTGGTGGAACTGGTGTTCCCGCTCATCGCCGCGGTGCCCCAGGCGGCCCAGCAGGACTACTATTTCCAGTCCCTGGCCGGGCGGTTGGGCATCTCCGAGGAAACCCTGCGCGCCAGTGTGGGGCGCCCTGGTGCAGCCTATGGCGGCAATCGCCGGAGATCCGCGCTGTCGCGGCAGCCTGCATCAGCCGCAGCTTCCGCTTCGGCCTTTGCCCGGCTGGATCGGGACCCGGTGGAGGACTACTGCCTGGCGCTGCTGCTCCAGAATGGGGAGTTCCGCCAGTTGGATGGTGAGCTGCGGACTGCTGGACAGGGGCTGCGGCCAGAACATTTTTTGCGGGTGGAGAACCGGGAAATATTCAATCACCTGTCCCTGGCTGCGCCTGAGGATGCTCAGGAAGCCGTGCTGGGCTTGCTTAGGGAAAGCATTGACCCAGAGTTGGAAGAGCACCTGGAGACGCTGCTGCGTAAGGCGCTGCCCCCGCTGGACCCCCTGCGGCGGCGGGCCGTTTTCCAGGAAGTGTCCAGCAGGCTGGAGGATCGGCATTTGCGGGCGCTCAAAGCAGAGGAGGGGTTGAAATTCGCCGAGCCTTCAACGGAAGGAACCGGAGAAGGTTTTGGCTTGCCGGAGGACTATCAGGAGGAAGTCCTGGAGTTGAACCGGCGCATCAAACTGAATCAAAGCTGGCGGCACAGCGTCAAGCTGCCCGACAAGTCGGCGTCGCCAGGAAGGTGAAACACATGGCGCGACGTAAAGGTAAACAAGAGGTTGAAGAGGAATTCCTGGAAGGCGGGGAAACTACCGATCGCCGGGAAGACTTTATCGCCGTAAGCCCCTTTGAGGTGGAGGAGGAAGAAGAAGTCCAGGAGACCAGCGGGCTGGCCCCGGTGGCGGTAGCCTTGTCTGCCGAAGGGGAGCCGCTGGAGGACGAACTGGATGAGGTGGCGATGGAAGAGGCGGCCGAGGAGGAGGAAGAGGAGCCGGGCGCCGAAGCTGAAGTGGAATGGGAGCCGGAAAGCCTGGAAGTCCTGGATGATCCGGTGCGGATGTACCTGCGGGAAATCGGCCGGGTGCGGTTGCTTACTTCCGCCGATGAGTGTTTGTTGGCCCGCCGGCTGGAGGGCGGCAAGCACCTGGAAAATCTGGAACGGGAACTAACCGAACTGGAGGGGCGTCCGCCCCAGCCCTGGGAGCTGGTTCGCGCTTTCCTGCGCCGTTTGGTGGCCGCCGCTCCCCTGGTGGACTCCCTGGCTGAAGAGCTGGGCGTTGCTGCCCCGGTGACCCTGGCCAAACTAATGCAGAGCCCTGAGCTGCGGGCGGCTATTGACGCCGCACTGTCCCAGGATCTGCTGGCCAAGCTGTCCCTGGCCCTGGAAGAGCCGGTGGAGCGCCTGTATCCCCAGATGGTCAAGCTGTCCCTGGATAGCTGGCTGGTGCCGCCGGAAGCCCTGGACGTGGTGGGCGACTACACCATGCCCCAGTTGGGGGACGCCCTGGACCAGGCGGGCTGCGAGGCTGAACTTCGCCGTATGGATGTCCTGTTCCGGGAACACTACCGGGGTGTGCGCAACGACAGCGACCGCGCCCAGGCCCACCTGACCGAGGCTAACTTGCGTCTGGTGGTCAGCGTGGCCAAAAAGTACATTGGCCGCGGCATGGCCCTCCTGGACATGATTCAGGAAGGCAACATTGGCCTGATTAGGGCGGTGGAAAAGTTTGACTACCGCAAGGGCTATAAGTTCAGCACTTACGCCACCTGGTGGATCAGGCAAGCCATCACCCGCGCCATCGCAGACCAGGCGCGCACTATCCGCATTCCGGTGCACATGGTAGAGACTATCAACAAGCTCATGCGCCAGCACCGCCGCCTGCTCCAGGAGTACGGGCGGGAGCCTACTCCTGAGGAGATTGGCAAGGCCATGGAGATTGGCCCGGAAAAGGTGGAGGAGATCCTGAAAATTTCCCAGGAGCCGGTCTCCCTGGAAACGCCCATTGGTGAGGAGGAAGACTCCCACCTGGGAGACTTTATTGAAGACCGCAACGCCCCGGCCCCGGCGGACGCCGCATCCTTCCAACTCCTCAAAGAGCAGGTGGACGAAGTGCTGCGGACGCTTACCGACCGGGAAAGCCGCGTGCTGCAACTCCGGTTTGGCCTGGAGGATGGCCGCAGCCGGACGCTGGAAGAAGTGGGCCGAGAGTTTGGCGTGACGCGGGAACGCATCCGGCAGATTGAGGCCAAGGCCCTGCGCAAGCTGCGTCACCCTACACGCTCCCGCAAGCTCCGGGACTTCCTGGAGTAAAAATCGTCGGCAGCTTGGAGCAAGCGTGATAGTTGTCCCCTGTCCCACTCTATGGGGCGGGGGACTTTCTTTTCCATCCCCATTTTATTCCGCCCCCATTTTATTCCGCGGGCGGCCTATGTTTTCCTTCCAACCTGTTGCCAGATTTGCTTGTAAACAAAAAATCGCCGGTGTTATACTTCCGTCCGACTCAGGTTTGGGAGGAGGAATTCGTGGAAGAACTGGTGTTGCCCAAGTGCCTCAAGTGTAACGTGGGCCAGTTAGTGCCCCTGTCGGACTACGGCGGTCAGGGCGCGGCAGTCCACTACAAGGCATGGGTGTGCATCAATCCTGGCTGCGGTTTCAATATCAAAATCCGCAACGGCGACATCTACTTGAATGAGCCAATAACGCCCGGCGGCAATAACGTTCCCAGGGCGCGTTAGCCCTCCCTTACTCTAATCCGGGGTGCGTCCCGGCACCCTCTCACTTCGCCATTGAGGGGCGGTGATCGCTGGTTGGGGTAGCAGGCGGGGTTTCAACTTCGCAGTGTGATCTGCCTGATGGGAGGCTTTTTGTTTCCTAAAAATGGGGAGGAAGTATGGAAGCGGGCTATGATTATTTATTCTTCCGGCGGCAAGCCCATCGCCGCATGGTGCGGTTCTGGGGGATTTTTTGCGTAGCGGTGGGAGTCATGCTGCTGACTGGCGCGGGTGGGTACTTTGCCTACGCACTCAAGTCCCGAGCCGAGTTGGCGCGCCTAAATGCCGTTGCGGCCACTATCCTGGAACCTCCGATCCAGCAACTCTCTCCTGCGCCAGAACCTGAGGTGGTGGAGCCGGTGCCCGCAGCCTTTCCGGCGGATTCCGTCGGTGGTACAGATCTGCAAGCCAGCGGCTGGGCCAACCCGCTGGGCTATCGGTCTGGGGAGTTGCGGCAGGCGGAATTGATTAAAACTTTCTCACCCCTGGGCAAAGGCAGGGCTGCCGCGGTGGGCACCCTGAGGCCCGCTACCCAGCTGTCCATCCCCATTCTGGACGTGCAGTCTTCCGTGGCGGAACTTAAAATTACCACACTTGATGACCGCCGCGCCTATGAAACGCCCCGGCTCACGGTGGGACACATCCCGGAGACCGCCAACGCAGGCGAGGAAGGCAGCGCCTGGTTCTTTGGACATCTGGAAAGCCCCCTGGCTGGCGAAGGTTCCGTCTTCTACAGCCTTCCGCAGATTCCTGAAATCCTGAAGCAAGGTAAGGACGTTTACATAGTCACCCAGAGCAATGACCAGCAGTTCCTTTACCGGGTCACCAGCACCAAAGTAGTTCCGCAAGACCAGTTAAAGCTGTCGGACGAAGGCTTTGCCGCCATCACCCTGGTAACCTGCGTCCCCAAGCTGGTGTATGACCACCGCCTGGTAGTCCAGGGGGAACTGGTGGGTATGCGTTAGCCTGATACAACCCTGCTCCCTGCCACTAGTCTGCGGCCCTTCTGCTCCTACCAAGAAGGGCCGCTTCCAGTTCATGGCTCGCTCCGGCTGATATAATAGCCTCACAATTACTTTCCCGGTTCAGGGAGGCATCCCATGTCATCAGTCACCAGAAAACGGCAACTGGGCCGCCCCGTGTCCATTGTAGGCGCGGGAATGTCCCAGTTCGGCGCTTTCCGCGATTTGACCAGCCGGGACCTGTTTGCCGCGGCCGTGCAAGACCTGACGGCCCACATGGACCAGGGCATTGATGTGGCGGATATCCAGTGCGCCTACGTGGGCAACTACTCATCGGACCTGTTTGAGGGCCAGGGCCACACCGGCCCCATCCTGGCCGACTGGCTGGGCATGACGCCCACCCCTATTACCCGCATTGAAAACGCCTGCGCCAGCAGCGGCAGCGCTTTGCGGGAAGGCATCATGGCCATCGCCTCGGGCCTGTACGACGTGGCGCTGGTGGGGGGCGTGGAGAAGATGACCAGCCTGCCCACGGAGGGCGTCACCGATGTGCTGGCCTCTGCCGCCGACGGTCTTTACGAAGTCCCGGCGGGCCTTACCTTTCCCGGCATTTATGCGGCGCTGGCCAAGGCCCACATGGACCGCTATGAGACCAGCCTGACCCACCTGCTTAAGGTAGGCATTAAGAACCACCAGAACGGGGCGCTGAACCCCAAGGCCCAGTTCAACCAGAGCCTGCGGGATATTATGGTGCGCCGCCAGGCCCGCGCCAAGGAGCGGGGCGAAGTCGTCCCCGCCTGGCAGGACGAGCTAGACTTTCTCAACGATGCCCAGGCCAACCCCTGGATTGCCTGGCCCCTGCGCCTCTACGACTGCGCCCCCATCACCGACGGAGCGTCCTGCGTATTGCTGGTGGCGTCGGAGCTTGCCGGCAGCTTCACGGATAAGCCGGTGCATATTGCCGGCACCGGTCAGGCTTCGGGCCGCCCCCTGCACGACGCCGAGGAGTTGACATCCCTCTCCGCCGCCAAGGCCGCCGCGGCCCAGGCCTACCAGATGGCAGGGGTGACTGCCCAGGACATCCAGGTGGCGGAAGTCCACGACTGCTTTACCATCGCTGAGATTATCGCCACCGAGGACCTGGGCTTCTTTGCGCCGGGGGAAGGTCCCCGCGCCGTGGACGAAGGCCGCACGGCCCGCACCGGCGACAAGCCCATCAACACTTCCGGCGGCCTCAAGGCCAAGGGGCACCCGGTGGGAGCCTCTGGCGTGGCCCAGGTCATTGAAGTGTTTCACCAGCTAAGGGGCGAGGCAGGGCCGCGGCAGTTGTCCAACCCCAACCTGGAACTGGGCCTCACTCACAACGTGGGTGGCACAGGCGGCACCTGCGTGGTGCATGTGCTGCGGCGGGGGTAATTTCTGGCTATGAATAGAACTCTACCTCTTGCCAAAGAAAATCCCCCCGCGCCCCCCTTTCGTAAAGGGGGGTTGGGGGGATTTACACCTGCTGTGGCTTGCGGCAATCCCCGGCACGCGGCCAGCCGAGGTCTCCATGCCTGACCAGCCCAAAAGCTTCACCGCCGCATCCTACAATGCCTACCTGAAGGAAGGCAAGCTGATGGGTGTGGCCTGCCGGAACTGCGGCAAGCTGTCTGCCCAGCCGCGGCCCTTGTGCCCTGTCTGCCACAGCCGGGAGGTGGAGTGGCGGCAGTTCAGCGGGCGGGGCCGCCTCAGCACCTTTACCTGCATCTCAGTGGCGCCCGCCGCCCTGGGCAAGCAGGGCTATGGGCGCAACAACCCCTACTGCACCGGCATCGTCACGCTGGAGGAGGGGCCGCGGGTCAGCGCCCGCATTCTGGGGGTGGACGCCCGCAGCCCGCAAAACATCCCGCCGGACCTGCCGGTGGCGCTGGACCTGTCGGAGTTGGACCCGGAGCGGCCCGCCCCAGTATTTAGACCGGCGTAAGGGATACCCCCATCCCAACCTTCCCCCTTAGCAAGGGGGAAGGAGTGTACATTATCCTGTCGGGGGAGGATCCAGTCCTCTCCCCCTTACCAAGGGGGAGAGCCGGAGTGGGGGTTAAAGCTAGTCCCTTATCATGGGGGAGGTGCCCACCCAGCCGGTCTCGGAAACGTCCAGGATTACGCCGTCGGGGCCGCCGTACTTCACTTCCACATTGGCGTGGCGGGAACTGTTCATGCCTACGCCCAGGGCGCGGTTAATGTCCTCCCGCTTGCTGGAATGGGCCGCCGCCAGCTTCTCGGCAATCTCCTCCAGGCTTTCCACCTGGAAACCAATGTGGTGCAGGCCGCTGTAGGCCTTGCCGTACTCGGCGCCAGCCACCTGGTCGTTCTTGAACTTGAGGATGGCCATGTTGATGTCGCCGTCGCTGAGGAAGTAACCCGAGGCGTTGGGGCTGTCCAGCTTGGCAATCTCTTTCAGTCCAAATACTTCCGTGTAGAACTTGGCGGTGCCGTCCGGGTCCTGGGTGGAGATGGCGATGTGCTTGATCTTGGGCATGGCGGCCTCCTCATGCTGATGAATTCTGGAGGGGTAGGAAAGTGACCTAAAGATACCATGTTTGGGGAAGAGGTGCAAAGCCCTACTCCCCCTTCTCCCGCACCCGCGCCGGAACGCCCACCGCCAGCTTTCCCGGCGGCACGTCCTTGGTCACTACTGCTCCCGCGCCGGTCTTGGCATCTTCCCCCACCGTCACCGGGGCCACCAGCATGGTGTCGCAGCCAATGAATGCTCCCGCGCCAATGTGAGTCTCCAGCTTATTCTTGCCATCGTAGTTGCAGGTGATGGTGCCCGCGCCAATGTTCACCTTCTCGCCGATGGTGGCGTCGCCCAGGTAGCTGAAGTGGCCGGAGGCCGTGCCCGCGCCCAGGCGGCTGTTCTTGACCTCCACGTAGTTGCCGATGTGTACGTGGCACTCCAGGTAAGCGCCAGGCCGCAGGTGGCTGAAGGGGCCAATGTCCACCTCGTCCTCCACGGTGGACTCTTCCAGCACCGAGGCAGTAATGCGGCAGCGGTCGCCAACCCTGGTGTCCCGCACCACTGAACCTGGGCCGACGGTGCAGTCGCTGCCGATGCTGGTCTTGCCTTGCAGGTGGGTGTTGGGCAGGATGACCGTGTCCTGGCCGATGTTCACTTCGGCGTCAATGTAGGTGGAAGCCGGATCAGTGATGGTGACGCCCGCCAGCATCCAGCGCTCCCGAATGCGCTGCTGCTGAATGGCTTCCAGCTGGGCTAGCTGCACCCGGTTGTTGATGCCCAGGGCCTCGCTGGGGTCATCGGTCACCACGCCCTGCACCCTGGCTCCGCCTGCTGCGCCCAGGGAGACCAGGGTGGTCAGGTAGCGCTCTCCGCCGGGACTGGGCTCCACCCGCGCCAGGTTCCGCCACAACCACGGTGAGTCAAAACAGTAAACCCCGGCGTTGACTTCGGCGGGGGCTTGGCCCTGGCCCTGCCAGTGTTTGGCTTCCACAATGTCCACCACCCGGCCCTGATCGTCCCGCAGCAACCGCCCCAGGTCCTGGGTCACCACGCCGGTGGCGCTCAACAGCGTCATCTGGTTGGACTCTTCCAGGTGGCAGGCCATCAGCCGCTCCAGGGTCTCCCGGCGCACCAGCGGCGCGTCGCCGCCCTGCACCAGCACGTGGTCAGCCTGGCCCCGCAGCAGCGTCTCGGCCCGGCCCAGGGCGTCGCCGGTGCCCAGCACCGCGGGCTGCACCGCGTACTCCACCTGGCCGCCCAGCAGCGCCCGCACCGCATCAGCGTTGTGGGGCGACACTACCACCACAATCTTGCTGATTCCCAGGGACTGGAGCAGCTCCACCGGGTAACGCGCCAACTCCTTGCCGCAGAGCTTATGCAGCACCTTGGGGATTCGGGACTTCATCCTGACGCCCTGACCGGCGGCCATGACCACCCCGGCCCACCTGGCGCTGGCTGCTGGACTCATGGTGACTCCCTCCTGCTTGCTGGCGGCGGCCCGCCGGTGCGACTACCTATTAGCAGAATTATACCAGCGCCGGGGCTTAAAGGCGGGCCGCGGCGCCGTTGACAAGGTGTAGGAGGCGGGGCAGAATGACGTAAATTCGCAATAGGAACCGGAGATTTGTTCGTGAGCCAATGTAGTTTATGAGATAGTCCTGCTACGACCAATGAGCTGTCACAATTGTTCGGTGAGCAGGTAGATTGCGGTACCTGCGGGCGGAACAATATTGAACACAACGCTGCTCTTGCTGTGAGACCTATGCAAGACAAGTATCTGCTCAGTGGAATCACTCGACAAGCGAGCAAGACTCAAAAAGTCCTAACCATTACGAAAAATAACATCGAGCAGTTGTTACAATCCACTAATATGCCTGGTGGCCCTTTGGGAAAAATGGATCGCTTGCTGCTCTATATAGCTCACGAGGGCCAATCCGCAGATGAGTTTATCCCGCTAGACCGATATAAGGACTGGCCTCTTGTCTTTGCCAAGAACTCGAAAGAGTTTGTCTATCTTTCTGAGAATCTTGTTAAACAGGGCCTATTGGAGCAACCTGTCTTCATGTCTGAAAAAGAAGAATATCGCCTTACCCCGGCTGGCTGGGGTAAGGCCGCAGAATTACGCCGAACCGAGCGGGACTCTAGCCAGGCCTTTGTGGCAATGTGGTTTGACTCTACCTTGGACGCCGTATACGAAGATGGGTTCAAACCAGCTCTTGAAAAAACTGGATTTAAACCAATTCGGATTGACCTGGTACCGCACGATGAGTACATTCCTCTGAGGATACTGGCTGAGATACGGCGAAGCGGGTTGCTGGTTGCCGACCTTACCGAAAACCGGGGCGGGGTCTATTTTGAAGCTGGCTTTGCAATGGGGCTTGGAACTCGTGTCATCTGGACGTGCCGCAAAGACGCGATGAATGATGTGCATTTTGACACCCGGCAGTTTCCCCACATCCTCTGGGAGCAACCATCGGATCTGAAGGAGAAACTCATTAATCGTATTGAGGCGACATTTCCGGATAGGGCTGGACGAGCCTCGACTTGAACTGCAACCTTTTGCAATGCTGAAGCGCACAATCGTATTAGGCGCCGTGGCCGCCATCCTGCTGCTGGCGGCCATCCAGTTGGCGCCCTACGGCCGGGACCATTACAATCCGCCGGTGACCGGCGAGCCTGCCTGGAAGGGGGCGCAGACCCGCGCACTAACCGTGCGGGCTTGCTTCGACTGCCACAGTAATGAGACAGTATGGCCCTGGTATTCCAACGTTGCGCCGGTATCCTGGTTGGTGCAGCGGGACGTCCAGGAAGGCCGGGACGAGCTTAACTTCTCCCAGTGGGATGCGGGACAGGAGGGCGACCACGCCGCCGAGACCGTGACCGACGGCAGCATGCCGCCGCGCATTTACCTGCTGACCCACCCGGCGGCCCGCCTTTCCGATGCCGAACGGCAAGTCCTGGCTCAAGGACTGGCGGAAACGCTGGGCGATTACCTTGGAGAAGGCGACAAAGATAAAGGCAAAGAACGGGACCGCTAGACGGGGAGGATATCCTGATGCTGCAGCCCTATGACCTGACCGCTGCTGAGGCAGCCCGCCAAATACGCGCCCGGGAACTTTCGCCGGTGGCGCTGGTGGAGTCCTTGCTGGCCCGCATAGACGCCCTGGAACCCAAGCTGAAGGCCTGGGTGAGAGTGGACCGGGAAGGCGCCCTGGCCGAGGCCCGCCAGAAGGAGGAAGAGGCTGCCCAGCTCCCGGCGGAAATTCCGGGTCGCCGTGCTGCCAGGAGCGCCTCAGCCCCTGCCGCGGTGAAAGGGCTGTTGCTGGGCGTGCCCATCGGGCTGAAGGACATCTTTTACACCGCAGGCACTCCCACCACCGCTTGCTCCAAGGTCTATGCCAACTTCGTCCCTGAGTACGATGCCACCGTGGTGGCCCGGCTCAAGCTGGCAGGGGCCATTGTGCTGGGCAAGACTGTGACCACCGAGTTCGCCTGCATGGACCCTTCGCCCACGGTGAACCCCTGGAACCCAGCCCATACCCCTGGCGGCTCCAGCAGCGGCTCGGCAGTGGCGGTGGCGGCCCGCATGTGCCCCGCTGCCCTGGGGTCGCAAACCGTGGGCTCCACCCTGCGCCCGGCGGCTTACAACGGCATTGTGGGTTTCAAACCCACCTATGGGCGGGTCAGCCGGTACGGCGTGGTGCCGGTGAGTTGGTCCCTGGATACCGTGGGCTGGTTGGTGCGCACCGTGGAGGATGCGGCGCTGCTCCTCCAGGTGATGACTGTGCCGGACCCCCAGGACCCGGTTTGTGCTGCCGAAGCCGCGCCCAATTACTTGTCAGGGCTGGCTAAGCCCCCCGCCCCCCGCGTTGGCCTGCTGCGCCGCTTCTTTACGGAACACTCCGACGCCGAGACGCGCCGCCACCTGGACGCCGTGGCGGAAAGACTGGCCCTGGCGGGAGCCAGGATTGTGGAACTGCCGGTGCCAGAAAGCATGGATACTGCCCTGGCCGACCAGCAGCTTATCATGGCGGTGGAGGGTGCGGCCTTCCATCAGCCCATGTACCAGAAGCAGGCTGGGGACTACCAGCCCCGCCTGCGGGAGATGATTGCTCGCGGCCTTGGCATTGACGGCATCTCCTACTCCCGCGCCCTGGAGCGCCGCCTGCGGTTCACCGCCGACGCCCACCGGCTGGCTGCCCGCGCCGACGTGCTGCTAACCCCAACCACTCCCACTCCGGCCCAAGCGGACCGCACCAACACCGGCAACCCCATCTTTCAGGGGCCGTGGACTTCTTGCGGCCTGCCTGCCATCTCATTGCCGTCCGGCCTGGCCGCTTCTGGGCTGCCCTTGGGCATCCAGCTGGCGGCGGCGCCCTTCGCCGAGGCCCGGCTGCTGGCTGCCGCCCGGTGGTGTGAGCTTATTCTGGATGTGCACCAGCGGCCGCCCCTGGGGGACTAGCAGGTCTGCCGCCTATTTAACCTCAAGGTATTTTGCCGGGCGCTGCGCAGTCCTCTGAACTGGCTGCTTGGCCGCTCATCCTGAGTTTGTCAAAGGGTAAGCAGGTGAACCGCTCATGGTGAGTTTGTCGAACCATGAGCGTTCTGGTCGGTGGCGCTAGACTCTCAAGGTTGCCCATGCACCTAACTGGTGATGGGCCGGGAGACTATCCACAGGCTAATCACAGTGTAGCCAACCATCAGCCCCAGCAAGGGCAGCTGGCTTTGCAGCGCCAGCCGCCGGTCAGAGTACATAACCAGGGAACGCAAGTGGGCCAGGTACACGGCCACAATATGTCCCGCCACTATGGACAGCACCGCAAAAATCCAGACAAACCGCGCGTTTACGATTCTGATGTTAACTTTGTATCCCGCGGTGCCCAGCAAGTCCCAGCCCCTTCCAAAGGGGTCTGAGACCAATGGGATAATCTGCTGGCCCTGAATCAGCAAGAAACTCAGGTAGTGGGCGAACTGGTAAGCCAGGGCGATGGGGATCAGTGAGTAAGCAAAGGCCCGCACCAATTCATCCACAGAAGTGCGGCGGCCTACCGTCTGATGCATCAAGTAACAAAATCCCCAATACAGCCCGGCAAAGACCAGGGCCACCGCCAGCAGTCCCAGGGTATCCGCCACCACTGCGCCGCTGAACAGGCCGGAGGCAACCCTGGGAAAGTTAATCAGGAACTGAAGCTGCACCACCGCCCATTCCGGGGTGGCGCTGAACCCGTCAAAAGTCACTGTGGCTAGCAGCAGCACCACCAGCGCCAGCATGCTGCCGGGGATTTGGTCCGCGGTAGCTGGCCCGCTATGGTGCAGTCCCACTGCTGGAGGGCGCAGGTTTAACTGGCCCTGGGGAGCCATGCTGAAACATTCGTAGCAGTTAACGCATCCAGACTGGGTGGGCGGTAAATCACGGCAGTCCCCCGAACAGCGGCGGCAGACCTCCGGGTCAGTTACGCGTACTTCGGTGATTGCAAACCGGGAAATCAGGCTGAACACCACGGCAAAAGCCTCGCCGCTCCGCAGCCATTGGCGTTTGCCAAAGATGAACATTCCCGTCCAGGTGACCGCGCTGTAGGCCAGGACCATCCACGCCAAGAACTGCGGGCTGGCGCTTTCGCCAAAGGCGTTCTCCACCCAGGTGAAGGCGAAAAACAGGGCCACCGCGGGCCACACGCCCCAGGACATGGGGTAGTCCCGCACCAGCCCAAGGGTTTTTCCTGGCCGCAACCTGCGGTACACAGCCTCGGCCCAGCCGAACAGGGTCTTCCAGGGGTTCAGCGTCTCCCACAAGTTTCCCAGGAGCGCAGTGACAAAACTCAGGCCCACCCACCAGATTACCCACACCATCGGCGGCGCAAAGTTCCTTGATGGGTCAAGGGCGCCGAACAAGCCGGCTGCCACCACCAGCGCCAACGTCAGTACCCCCAGGGGTTTGAGCAGCAGCGGCGCAGCTTTGCCCAGCAGCAGATTTGCCCAGGAATACTTGAACAGGTCCAGGCGGGGATAGTCCCAGCGGGCAGCCGTTTCCTTGACAACGCCTCCCAGGAACACGAAGGATAGGACCACCGCCAGTGCCGCTCCCGCGGCAAAAAAACTCAAGGGGATGGGTAAGTCGTACCGGTCGCCGAAACCGTGGGCTTGCGCGGCGCGCAATGGCAACAGTGCCAGCGCCACCAGCGCCAATGCCGGAATTATGAGCCTTTTCAACACTGCACCTTCCAGTGAATCAACCCCTGCCGTCCACACTGCATCAAGAAGGCCGGCAAGAAGCGATTCTTATCCCTGGCAAACCTGGTTTTCACCCTCCAATTTGACTGACAGGCCCGCTTTTAGAACCTATCCTAATAACCGCAGAGAGCGCAAAGAACGCAGAGAGTGCGTATTAGATTCCTCTTATCTCAGCGGTCTCGCGTACTCGGCGGTGAGTTTTTAGAAAAGGCACTTAGCGGGGTTGGACCTCCAGGTAGCCAATCTCCTTTTCCTCTTCTTCGGCAGGCGGTGTACCTGTGGACGCAGGATCGTGAGAATGTCCTGCCACTTCCGTAGCATGGAAAGTAATCTTGAACCGCCCGGTGGCCTCTGCGGTCATCCGGAGTTCCGCAGGTTTTCCAGCTTCAACGGGCACCTCCAAGTCGTATCCGTGGACATGCAGTTCGCCGGACTCCTTGGAGTTAATGGTCAGAATAAGATTATCCCCCTGGTGCGCCTGAAGTATGTGGGGCGCCATCCTCCCGCCTTCCACCTGCACCGCCAGTTCCAGCTGTTTTGGCCCGCCCTGGCTGCAAGCCGCTGCGGCCAGCAAAAGCATCAGCGCCAGGGCACAAATTACCTTTTCCGCTCGGTTCCGGCAAATTTGAAGCATAATTCCCTCCGGTGCATGAAGTAAATCAGAATGGGCAATGGGAGTTTCAGGAATCTATGGCGTCCAGTACGGGGCCACAGAAAGCCTGGAAACAGAGGATATTTGTCGTCGGAGGTCCGGCTAAGACAGGGGAGGCCGTGGCTGCGGGGATGGCGAAGTGCCGGTTAGAAACGGAGCAGGGCGCGTGTTCCCTGCTAGAAGATTTTCAGTGGCACCGGCAGGGGCAAATTGGGGGCGAAGTGTGGGCGCGACGGTGTCGGGCCCAGCCTGGAGACCGCTGTCGTGGTCAGGCAGGAACGCCACCGGAGCGCCTGGCGCTTGGGGCTGGTCAGAGTCACTGATGATGAAATTAGGGTCATGTTGGTGTCCGTGGGACTGCTCATACGGATGCAGGTGGGTAGGTAAAGCTGGGCCAACATAGATGTGTACGTGGCCGGGCTCCCGCTCCGCAAAATGGTGGTCAACTACCGGCCCCAACACGGGCAGCAGCAGGGCGGCCAGGGCCAGCAGAAGGGCTGCTGCTCTCACGACTTCTTCCTGGCGCGGCCGCCCTTCTTGCCCCTGATGCGGTCGTAAGTCCAGATGCCCAGGGCCAGCAAAGCAACCGCCACTGCGGCCACCAGGATGCCGTTGATTTCCGTACCGCCTTTCCGCACTGCCAATGGCACCGTAAACTCGGCTTGGCCCAGAGGGGAGGCTATTTCCCCTCGCACAGTCCAGTCTCCCGGCATGTCAAACGGCACGGAGGTCTCGTAATACTCAGGGGAATAGAGTTGGCGAGCGGGTATTGGCCCCAGGCTGGCCGAACCTGCCGGGCCGGTGGCCCACAGATTAACGGTGGCGTCGGTGACCAAGGTATCGTTGGATATCCCTACTAGGCGGATACTTACGTGAGTGGCTCCCACCACAGCTTTGGCGGGGGAGATGCCAAAGTCCACCTTGTAAGGCCCGGCTTCTTGCACGGTAACTCGGGTGGCGGTCCCGTTGGCGGCGACAGGGCCCTGGATCATGGCGGCGCCTGCGGCCAATAGTAGGAGCATTAGTGGGGCAAAAGCCAATGGCGCGGGAAATCTGTGAATCAAGCGGCTCAAATGAATCCGTCTGAACTTAAATATTTTGGTACGAAAATGGGCAAGCCGTTACACTGAAAACATTTTACCATACCGAGTGGGATAGCCGATGAATTCCAGCGCATGACGAGGGGTGGCGGAATGACTAGGAGCCTGTGTGAGAAATGCCGTCTACCCAGCCCGCTCATCCTGAGCTTGTCGAAGGATGAGTAGCTTTTAACCTGCTCATGGTTCGACAAGCCCCGACCTGGTCGGGATCCCGATACGTCGGGACTCACCACGAGCGGGGAATTCTCACACACCCTCTAAGCGCCAATTGGCCCTTTGCCATGCAATATCTTTCTTGACTCTAGTTCGAGCGGGGCTTACACTAAAATCATAGTTAAGGGTATTGTGGATTTTAGCTCCGAAACCGGAATATGCCGGTTCGCACTCATAGTTCCCCCGCAGGGGCCTGGGAGACAGCAGACCCCAACGGTCTGTCCTGCCTGAGCGCGAAAATCCAATTACCCCAACCTAAATTCTTACAGTCCGCAGAGGTAAACATCTACAGCATGGACGGAGCATCCGTACGCGGCGAAGACGTCGCGCTTTTTATTGACTGGGAAAACTTCAAAATCAGTTTGGCCGCGGGCAATCGCACTCCCAACGTTTCTGCGCTAAAGGAAGAGGTCTCCAACTACGGGCGGGTGGTGGTGGCCAAGGCCTACGCAGACTGGGTAACTCGCTCGCCCGAATTGAAGGGCGCCAGCCAGTTCATCATTGACCCCCCTGCCCTGTATGCCGCCGGAATTGAGCCGGTGTACGTCCCCACCCGGTTGCCCTGGGGCACTTCTTACACCAGGACGGTGCGGGTCAAGAACAGTGTTGACGTCAAGATGACGGCGGACTGTATCGAATGCGCTCACTCCTACCCCAACATCGGCACCTTTGTCCTGGTCTCCGGAGACTCCGACTTCATCCACGTGGTCAACGCCCTGCGCACCATGGGCAAGCGGGTGCTGATAATTGGAGTCTCCTGGGCCACCTCCCGGCGTTTGGCCGACCAGGTGGACGGTCTGATTCTGTATGATGCCGATGTTGACCCGCTGATCGCGCCTGAACCCGTGCCCATACCCATACCCGTACCTGCACCCGTACCTGCACCTGCACCTGTGCAAGCCCCGGCAGCGGCTCCGGCTCTGGCGGGCAATGGCCGTGGCGCTGCGGCCGCTCCGCCTACGCGCCGGGAACTGCCTGAGGTTATCCGGGCTATTGAAGAAATCGTGCGCACCGAACGCCAGAGCGGGCGCATGCCCCTGCTTACTTCCATCAAGCAGCGGCTCATGCGGCGCTTCCCGGGCTTTGACGAGAAGAAGCTGGGTTTCTCTGGATTCAAAAAGCTGTTGCTGCGGGCTGCCCAGGAAGGCAACATCAAGCTGGTCACCGCCGGGCTGGTGGACTGGGTGCTGATGGCCGATGAGCCAGTGCCTGCCGAGGCTGCCACTGCCACTACGGAGGCAATCGAGGCATCTGAAGGCACTGCGGCAGAGGAGACAGAGGAGGAGGTAGAGGCTGGCGAAACTGAGGCGGCGGCGCCTGAAGAATTTGAAGCCGAGGCCCTGCCCCAGCCTTTGGCGGCGGAAGTCCCGCCAGTTCCGGTGGCCGCTCCGCCGGAGGAACTGGCAGCGCTGTCCAAAATGCCTGACCCGGAAATTGATTCGGCAGGCATTGAACTGCCCAAAGGCCCTGATGACGGCCAGGATGCTGGCAGAGTGGCGGACATAATTGTGATGGCCGACACTCTGGAACATCAGGAGGGCATCAGCCACGTGGCCTTTAATTTCCTGGTATCAGCCATCAGCCAGGCGCTGGATGAAGGGGTTAAGGCTGAACACCCCGATATTGTGCGGCGCTGGGGGCAGAACCACTCCCAGACCTATGTCACCAAGGTCGCGCGCAGCCTGAGCAACGCCGGCCTGTTCAAGCACGGTTGGCACACCATGAAAGACGAAGTTACCGGCCAGACGCGCCGCCGCCGCACGTTGTACTTGGATCGGGACCATAACCTGGTTCAGCGTATTCTGGAAGTCCGCTGGGGTATCAAGGCTGGTTCCGATGGTTCTAGCGCTGCCCCCAGCCCCGTTTCAGATACAGAACCGGTGCAGGAGGACGCGCCAGCCCTGGTGGACTGAGCGGCTGGCAGTGGCTTTATCGCCTTCTTCCTTGGCCCAACGCCCCAGCTACAAGTGGTGGGTCTTCGCCACCATCGCCATTGGCACGTTCATGACGGTGGTGGACCACGGTTCCGTCTTGGTGGCCCTGCCGGAAATTGAAGCCCACTTCAGCAGCGATCTCCCCACCGTCCAGTGGGTAGTCATTGGCTACGCGCTGGCCATCAGCGTGTTGCTGTTGCCCATGGGCCGTCTGGGCGACATGCTGAGCCGCAAGCATGTCTATATTGCCGGTTTCCTGCTGTTTGTTTTTGCCGCGGCCCTGGCCGGGTTTGCACCCAATCTGGGTTTTCTCATTGCCGCCAAGGTCTTGCAGGGAGTAGGTTCAGCCCTTATCCAAGGCAATGGCATGGCTACTATTATCAGCGCTTTCCCAGGTAAAGAACGGGGCCGCGCCCTGGGCACCCATTTGAGCGTGGTGGGTTCAGGCTCCATCGTAGGTCCGGCGTTGGGCGGCATTCTGGTCAGCGCCCTGGACTGGCGGTGGGTGTTTTTCATCAACGTGCCAGTGGGCATTATTGCCATTGCTGCGGCCATGCTGGTCTTGCGCCGGAGCGGACCAGCAGAAGGGCAGGCTGGAGAGCGCCCCCGGTTTGACTGGGCAGGGGCTACCTTATCGGGCGCGGCATTAATGCTGTTCCTGCTGGTGGTGGGCAACGGCGACCGGGTAGGCTGGGACTGGGCGGTAATTGGTGTTGGGCTGGCCGCTTGTGGGGCGTCCCTGGGGATGTTCATCTGGTGGGAGCTGCGCACAGCATCTCCCATGCTGGAGTTGCGGCTGTTTCAGCGCCGCCTGGTGGCCTGCGGCGTGGCGGCGGGCTGGCTGTCTTTTATGGGCACCGGGGCAGTGCGGTTTATGATGCCCTTTTACATGCAGCGCGTGCTTGGTTTCAGCCCCAGCGAGGTAGGTCTGCTTCTAATTCCATCCGCTGTGTCCATGACTCTGATTGGTCCCATTGCGGGAACCTTATCAGATAAATGGGGCTGGCGGACATTTACTGCGGGCGGCCTGGCGCTGTCTGCGGCGGCGACGTTCATACTGGCATTTGCCTTGACCGAACGCTCGCCGGTATGGCTCATAGTCCTGATGCTGGTGCTGCAAAGCTCCGGCACCGGCCTGTTCAATTCTCCCAACAACAATTCCATCCTCAGCGCCGTGGAGCGGTCGCGCTACGGCGTAGTGTCCGCACTGACCCAACTGGCCCGCAACTCAGCCAACGTCACCAGCGTGGCGGTGGCTACCACGGTGGTGGTGGTGACAATGGGTTCATATGGAGTAGAACCCAGCCTGGACGCGGTTTCGCCCCAGGTTGCTGGGGCCTTCGTAGCGGGCCTGAAGTGGGCCTTTGCCCTTTCAGGCGCCTTCCTGGTGCTGGGAATCTTCTTGTCGGTGTTCAAAGGGGAAAGGCGGCGAGAGCCAGAACCGGCGGAAGCGCCGGTGAAGCAGGCCGCATCTGCAGGGGACGGCGACTGACAGCAAATCCCCCAGGCAGTGGTTCAAGACCGGCCTGGGGGACTGGGTTACACAGGGGTTTAGCAAGCAGGAGCGTGCCCGCTAGACCAGTACGCCAAAGCCAGAGTGGGTGCAAAGCTCAATGCGGTTGCCATCCGGGTCATTAAGGTAGAAAGCCCGCTGGCCATCTTGCCGCGTCTGAATGGGCGTGCATTCCACCTTCATGCCCTGCAACTGCTTGTGGGCAGCATCCAGGTCGTCCACTTCAAAGGCGGTGTGATGGGATGGCGCGGAGGGGGCCTCCGGGTTCTCAATAATGTGAACCATGGCACCGCTGGGCAGTTGCAGCCAATACAGGCGGTCGCTTTCCACCTTTTTCGGAATCTGCTTGAGCCCCAGGACTTCGGTATACCACTTGAGGGCCTTGTCCTTGTTCTTGACGTTGTAGGTAATGTGGTTAATGTTCCGTAGTCTAGTGTCGCCTTTCAGCATGGTATCCTCCTCAAAGATAAGGGACTCCCTGGTGGACTTGCCTGCCTCCGCTGGAGCCAGCGGGCAGGCGGGCTGAACTGCTGGCAGTGTAGTAGTCTGCCGGAAGGCTGTCAATTGCCGGACTGCTTAGCCTGCTTCAGTCCTGGAGGCGGGGCATGACCTCCCTGGCGAACAGGTCCATGCTGCGCATTACTTTGCGGTGCTCCAGCCCTCCAAAGGCAAAATTGCAGCCGAAATACTCCACGCCCTGGTCTCTGAATTTCTGGATGGTGGCGATGCATTGCTCCGGAGTGCCTACAATAGCCCGGTGCTGCACCAGGTGGTCGTAGCTGGTAGGCTGGTCCGCACGGGTGCGCTGCCATTCAGCCATGCGCCGGTGCACCTCTCCCCCGTTGGGGGACTGGCGGCGGAACTGGAGCATGTCCATAGTCCATGTCAGAGGCCCTTCGGCGTCTTTGCGGGCCTGCTTCTCATTCTCCGCCAAATATACATACCGGAAAAACGGGACTTTCGAAGCGGGCACATGGCTTCCGGCTTCGGCCGACTGGTCTACAAAGCGGCGGCACAAGTCCGATGCCTCGCTGTGGTCAGCCACCGGCCCTACGAGAGTGGGGAACCCGGAAGCTGCCACAAAGGCCATGGTGGCAGGCGTCCTGGTGGCGGCGATATAGACTGGCGGATGGGGCTTTTGCAGGGGCGAGGGCACTAGCACTGCCTTGTCCAGATGGAAGTATTGGCCGTGGCACGTATATTCGGGGTGAGTCCACAAGCCAAGAATCATTTTAATGCTTTCCTGGAACCGGGCCTGGCTTTCCTCCCAGTCCTGGTGGTAGCCCCGGTACTCGTACCCCTCTGTTCCCCGGCCAAAGCCCACGTCCAGGCGGCCGCCGCTGAGCACATCCAAAGTTGCCGTATCCTCGGCCAAGCGCAGGGGATGGTGCAGTGGAGGCAGCAGCACTGCGGTGCCCAGGCGGATTTTTTTGGTGCGCGCGGCAATGTTGCTGAGCACGACCAGGGAGCTGGAACCAAGGCCATACCGGGAAAAGTGGTGTTCGGCCAGCCAGGCGCTGCAGAATCCCAGTTCTTCCGCATGTTGTACCTGTTGGAGGGTCTCCTCCACTAGCAGCCTTTGGTCCCGGCTTTCGGGCCAGGGGATGTGAGAAAGCACCGCAAACTTCATTCCACTTCGCTCCTGTGTCTCCTGCGGCAACCATTATTCCACAGAAACCCGGTTGCTGCCAGCCGCGGCCTCCACCCGCGGGGCACATTCAAACTGAGTTTAATTGCAGGGGTGTCCCGACAGGCGGGAACTGGCCCTGGTAGACAACGGGGCGCGCCAAGGGGCGCCGCTACGGGTATACTAGAATGCGTCAGCCTTGGCTAGCGCCGGCAGGCCAGCAGTTTTATAGATAAGCAGTCATAGCGTGCGGGAGTACTGGTTCAATTTGAAACCCGTCATTCCGGCGGAAGCCGGAATCCAGTAGAGAACTGTATCTATTCTGTATCTGGGCACCGGCTTCCGCCGGTGCGACGAGCAACTTCTTCCTTATTTGCG